>NZ_JAVHZD010000017.1:0-180432 GCF_031119615.1 Paraburkholderia sp. SARCC-3016
ACACGACAACCCGGTGTATCAAATCTGAAGTGCCGATGCCGGCGGAAACTGTATCAATTCCGGAGTGCCGTTGACACAGGGCAGGTCAACGTTAGATTGCGTTGGTTCTTTGGTCCTTCGCGTCTCATGTCAGTCTAGCTTTTCGCGGCGTGTCCCCTCAGAATAGCGCGATATTTTGCGGCAAGAAATGGAACTTAAACCGATGAAGAAAAGCAAGACCGCCAAAAGCATGGCCTCCGACAACGGGGCGTCCGATCTCCCCGCCGATCTCCCCGCCGATCTGCCCTCCGCCCTGCCAAGTTCTTCGACAGTCGAAGAACCTGTTGGTCCTAAAGAGGGCTACATTGTCGATTACGTCAGTGGCCGTCACGTTAAAGACTCACCCGAAGAACGGGAAGCCGTTCAGGTTTTCTCTCGGATGCTGGTGGAAGATTATGGCTACCCTTTGAGCCATATCCAGACCCGCCCGCAATTCAGAGTTAAAGCGCGTCCGAGTGACACCAAAAAGGAATACCCGGTTGACATCGCCGTCTTTACAGGCAAAGAGAAGCAGGACGACCAAGTCTACATTGTGGTCGAATGCAAAAAGAAGGACCGGAAGGACGGGCTAACTCAGTTGCAGGATTACTTGCGATTTTGTGACGCGACGCTGGGCGTATGGTTTAACGGCGCGGAAAGTCTATATCTAAAAAAGATAGAGAAATCCGGAAAAGTTTACTTCGAACAAATTCCAAACATTCCACTTTTTGGTCAACGCGTTGAGGATGTTGGCTTATTCCATAGAAAAGACCTCCGGTCGGCGACCAATCTGAAAAGCATTTTTAAGGTTATCCGGAACTATTTGGCCGCAAATGCAGTTGGAATTACCCGAGACGAAGTATTTGCACAGCAGTTGATCAATCTGATCTTCTGCAAGATATATGACGAAAAGTACACAAAGCCCGAGCAAGTGGTCAGTTTCCGCGCTGGCGTGGGCGAAGATCCTGCCGATGTTTCTACACGCATTAAGGACCTCTTCGAACACGTCAAAAACGCTATAAGGACGTGATCGAGGTTACGGATAACATTCAATTTGACCCGGTGTCCCTTACATACATCGTCGGTGCATTGCAACTATATGCTTTGTCACAATGTGAGCGTGACGCGGTCGGTGAAGCATTCGAAACATTTATCGGCCCTTCTTTGAAAGGTCCGCAAGGTCAATTTTTTACGCCGCGAAATGTCGTGAAAATGGTCGTGGACATGGTAGATCCGGGGCCGGACGATAAGATCATCGATCCGGCGTGCGGATCGGGTGGATTCTTGGTTGAGGCGCTCCGACACGTATGGTTGAAAGTCGAGGAACAGGGAGAAGCATACGAGTGGCCCGAGGCGGCGATTGAGACAGAGAAGCAAAAGGTTGCGATCGACAAATTTCGCGGCATAGATAAAGACGCCTTTCTCTCGAAGGTTGCCAAGGCGTATATGGCAATACTTGGTGACGGTCGTGGTGGCGTCTTTTGCGAAAACAGTCTCGAACAACCAAAGAACTGGAATCGAAAGACCAGGGACGGCGTGCAACTGGGAGCATTCGATGTGGTGCTTACCAATCCGCCTTTCGGCAAGAAACTAGCAATTGAAGCCGAAGAAGTGTTGGGTACCTATAATCTCGGACATGCTTGGAAGGCAGATGAAGAAGGCACTTTCGAGAAAGGCAACGTGCTCGACAAACAAGCACCGCAAATCCTGTTCATCGAACGGTGTCTGGATCTTCTTCGAGATGGGGGCAAGCTTGGCATCGTCCTGTTAGAAAGCATTTTCGGAATGCCAAAATATCGTTATGTCGTTGATTTTATTACGCGGCGAGCGAATATTTTGGCGATTGTCACTCTTCCGGAGGACCTCTTTCAGCCCAATACACACGCAAAAACTTGCGTGGTGATCGTACAGAAAACGTCGAATCCAGCCCCGCATCCAATCTTCATGTGTGATGTGAAGTGGTGCGGACACGATAGCCGTGGTAATCCAACCTGGACCTTGGACAAGGACGGCCAGCGTGTGCCGTTGGATGAAATTCCGCAGGTTGCCGCACTTTACAAGCAGGGTCCCAAGGGGAGCAAGCAAGGGACAAAGGGGAACAAACAAGGTTCAAAGGTGAGCGCATGATTTATTATTGGCAGCAGTCGTCCGCCATCCGCGACTCGATTTACATCCCAAAGTATTACAACCCGCAGTTGGTTGCGGAAGCCAATGCACTCTCGACCACCCACGACTGCGTGGCTATTTCGGAACTTATTGATGCAGGGCTTTTAACTGTCTCTACGGGAGACGAAATCGGAAAGGCCGCATATGGGACCGGAGACATCCCATTTGTACGAACCAGCGATATCGCTAATTGGGAAATCAAGAGTGCCCCAAAGCAGGGAGTGTCGCAGGGCATTTACGAGGAATACGCAGCCACGCAAGACGTCCGTGTAGGCGATATTCTTTTCGTTCGAGATGGCTCTTATTTAATCGGTAATAATTGCTTTATTACGGAAATCGATAAGGATATTCTCTATCAATCGCACGTACTGAAATTGAGACTTAAAGATGATGATTCGATGCATCCTCATCTTTTATTTCTAGCATTGAACAATCCGTTCGTCCAGCGCCAAGTGCGGTCTTTTCAATTCACAGCCGATACAATCGATACAATTGGTCGGCGTTTCTTTGATTTGATCATTCCCATTCCGCGCAACAAAAAGATACGCGAAAAACTAACGATAGAGACAGACAAAGCACTCACTGCAAGAATGGCAGGAAAAGCATTCGTAAAGCATTGTCCTAAAATGATCGAGATCGCCCTCAAAACTGGCAGTCCGTCGGCCATTACGGAATTTACGAAGCTGGAACCGGAAGATGCTGTCCATGAAATTTCCAATGAAACTATTTCTGCGGAGTTTGGCGACTTCACTGCATTTTGGCACGACTCTAATAATATAAAAAACGGTATATTTTTGCCGACATACTACAACGTCAAGATTCCTCGCGAACTCGATTCAATTAAAGAGTATTGCGATCTATACAGCGTTGCAGATCTTAAAAAGGCCGGAATCATCGAATATCACACGGGCGACGAAATCGGTAAAATGGCTTATGGTACGGGAACGATTCCCTTTTTAAGAACGAGCGATTTTTCGAATTGGGAAATAAACCACAATCCCAAACAAGGCGTCTCTGAGGAGATTTACGAAGATTACGCGGCGAAACAGGACGTTCAGGAACATGATATTCTCCTCGTGCGCGATGGTACCTACCTTGTGGGATCGTCGTGTATGATAACGTCCGAGGATCAAAAGAGCCTCTTCTGTGGCGGGTTATTTAAGTTCAGGGTATTAAAATCCCCTCTCGATCCGTTTTTGCTTCTCGGGCTTTTCAATTCTTATATTGTAAAACGCCAAATTCGTACGAAGCAGTTTACACGGGACGTTATCGACACTATCGGTAACAGAATCGACGAAGTGATTCTCCCTATACCGAAGTCTGTACAACTGCGGAACGCCATCTCGGAAAATGTTCGCAACGCTATCGAGACACGAATCTTTGCCAGGCGAGAAATAAGCCGCCTCTCGGCTGCAATTGCCTAAGCTTCATGGCTAGGAAAGCGCACTGTGTGTCGTGCGTCTTGTCTATTAACGTAACGCAAAGCATATGATGGGCGGTTGGCGGCGCCGCCCGGTCACAACAGAAGGACGATTCGCATCAGTGGGACCAACTTTTCACCGACGCTGAGATACCGCATCCGCTGCCTTGTAGTCGACTGGCGATGACAAGAAAGCCTCAATGTCAGCGACGCGCCATGCCACCGAACGCGTTCCGAGGTGCACCTGCTCCGGGAAGGTCCCGGCCTTGATGCGCTGATAGATGGTTGATCGAGACGAGCCCGTTTCGCTTTCGACTTCTGCGCGACGCATAATCGCATTAGGCGCTCGTCGAATCGGTTCCGGTCTCGTTTGTGTCACCGGAGCGGGCAGCGTTGCGCTTTGCGAAACATCGGCTGCAGCGTGCACGCTGCGGCTGGCCGTCAGGCCAAGGTCGACCGGCATCGCTGCAAGCTGATCGCCGGCTGCGCACCATTTCGCGAACGCTTCGCAGTAGCAAGCCAGCGCCGCCTCATCGACGGTGTCCAACACGCCGGGCGTCAGACATCTGCTTAGCCACGGCGGGCCAATGAGCTAGTGCCGAGGGAGATAGTCGTGCCAGTATTTTCCCGCCGGCATACCGGCCACCGTGACCCCGTTGCGTTCGATCATGACGAATGGAAGCGTCTTCATTCGATCAGTCTGCGTCGTTGTCCGCGCATGCCAGCCTCCTTTCGGTTCCGACCTGAAAAAGTTTAAAGTTTGCGGCGGAGAAGCACACGTCGGAAAAATCAAGGCAAAAACTTGCGCGGCGCGAGGGGAACGAACGGCAAGATTGGACGATGAGTCGCGTGGAACGTGCGGCGCCTCATAAACTGCTTCCAAGAATTGATCGTTCGCCTAACACTATGCCATTCTCGGCATCAGGCAGACGAACTGTCTGTCGCCCTGATGTCACCGTGCGGGATGGCGAACCGAACGATGATGGAAGTGCCACCAAATAAAAAACCGGCCTAAGCACCGGTTTTAAAGGAATTTCTTGGTGGAGCGGAGGAGGATCGAACTCCCGACCTTCGCATTGCGAATGTAAAAACATAGTCAATGTTGACAATGGATTTCCAGCATTCTTGCCTTTTATGGCACAATTTTGGCACAGTTAGTTCGAGATGACCATTTCCGTCGATGGCAACCATCACCAAAAGAGGCCCCTACCAGTGGCGTGCGCAGGTACGGCGACTCGGCTACCCGGCACAGAGTAAGACTTTCAATACGAAAGGTGAGGCGGAAGCCTGGGCCAAGATGATCGAGTCAGAAATGGCGCGCGGTATGTGGGTCAGCCGCAGTGAGGCCGAGGCTACTACGCTCTATGAGGCTCTGAGGCGCTATCAAGAGGAAATATCAACAGCCAAGAAGGGAGCGGTCCAAGAATCGTCGGTACTCAAGGTGTGTATGGGGATAGCGCTGGCGAAGCGGCCACTTGCGTCCATTCGCAGCGTCGATCTGGCGAAGCTCCGGGATGATTGGATGAAAGACTACAAACCAGCCACTGTATTGCGGCGGCTGGCTGTCCTGTCGCATGTGTTCAGCGTGGCTCGCAAGGAGTGGGGAATGGAAAGCCTCTCAAACCCCGTGGAACTGCTGCGTAAGCCACAGCCGAACAACGCTCGTACTCGTCGTCTGGTTGAGCATCGACCTCACAACGCTGACACCGTTGACCATGACGTTAGCGACGGTAGAGGCGCACAGGATGGCGAACTCGACCGAGTGGTGGCAGCCAGCGAATCCGCGCTATTGCCGTCCATTGTCTGGCTGGCAGTCGAAACCGCTATGCGTCGTGGCGAGATCGTGTCGTTGCGATGGGAGCACGTGGATCTGAAGCGCAGGGTGGCGCATCTGCCAGCGACAAAAAACGGCACAGCTCGCGACGTCCCCCTTTCCTCTCGCGCGGTTGCGGTGCTCCAAGCCCTTAGCGACAGATGCGACAGGTCCTGGGAGGCGGTCAATGGTGTCGGCGCAGACCGAACCGGCCCGATTTTTGACATTCGGAGCGACGCTGTAACCCGGGCGTTCGAAAGGGCCGTGACGCGCGCGCGGAAGCTCTACGAGGAGGAATGCCAAGAGACACGGCGAACGCCGGGAACGCGATTTCTGGTTGATCTTCGCTTCCACGACCTGCGCCACGAGGCGGCCTCTCGACTGGCGTCCATATTCCCTCTACACGAGTTGACGAAAATCACGGGCCATAAGGACCCTCGCATGTTAATGCGCTACTACCATCCCAGAGCAGAAGACCTTGCAAAGAGACTTTCGTGATGTTCGAGCCAAGGATATAGTCAGAACTGACCTATCCAACGGTGAGTGGCGACCCGCAGCAAATCCGCCACCTCGGCGGCCAGCATGCCTGACAACGTGGTCTAGTATCATGACGGATTGGAGGGTCGAAAATGGCGACAGCTGAGCAAATCAAGGCACTATTGCGTAGTCACGCAGATCGCGATGATCGGCGTTTCTACGCGGCTGCCTTGCAGGTGGCCGCCCAAGAAGCTCGCCAAGGGCACCACAAGCTCGCCTCGGACATCAAGCAGATGGTCGAGAAGTCGCAAAGCGCCGGTGGCCCGGGACTCGCGTTAGCGCGGCCGACACCACTGACGAACCAACCTAGGGGCGACCTCAAGGGACTTCTCGATCTGACGCATGCGCCTGCTCGGTTTTCCGAGCTGGTACTGAGCCATGAGGTACAAGAGCGTCTTAACCGGGTCCTCTTGGAGCAACGGCAAAAGGACAAGCTTGCTCAGTATGGGCTGCATCCTCGGCGAAAGCTGCTGTTTACAGGACCACCCGGTACCGGTAAGACCATGTCGGCTGCGGCGCTGGCAACGGAGCTAAAACTGCCGCTGTATACCATTGTGCTCGATAGTCTGATCACTCGGTTTATGGGCGAGACTGCGGCCAAGCTGCGACTTGTGTTCGACCAGATCAAGCAAACTAGAGCGGTCTATCTCTTCGACGAGTTTGACGCAATAGGAACGCAGCGTGGATCGCAAAATGATGTGGGCGAAATCCGGCGCGTGTTGAATTCATTCCTTCTTTTTGTGGAGCAAGACAGCTCTGAGAGCCTGATTGTCGCTGCGACTAATCATCCTGAGCTTTTGGATAAGGCTCTATATAGACGCTTTGACGATATCATCCGCTTCGAAAAACCGGACGAGAAGCAAACCAAGGCAATTATAGAAAATCGCCTATCAATGTTCGAAATGTCCGATCTGCATTGGGACCAGCTAACCACGGCATCCATTGGCCTGAGTGCGGCCGAGGTTACGAGGGCATGCGAAGACGCGGCGAAAGAGGCCGTACTTCACCATAGCGACCGAATTTCAACAGAACTCTTGCTTAAGGCGATTTCACAACGTCACACTGGCAAAAAATAAGGAGAAGCGATGCCAGATTGGAAGCGGCATATCTTCCTCGATGGGTTCAACTCCAATGAGGAATTTCGATCTCGCCGTACCGGACGAAATCCGGTTATCCCTCCCCAAGATCGCTTTCGGCATGGTGCCGCGCTAACAGAGCGCTACACTGCCATACTTGGTGAGTTCGATCATCGCCGGCAAGACATCGAAAATCCAATCACGGAGGATACGGGCGTATTCATTGAGATTACTTCCGCTCCTGGCGTCAAACTGCCCTTGGACAGCCTCGACACAAGAGACTTTAAACTCCATGCTTGCAAAGAAGTCGGCGATGCCGAGGTTGCCGTAATTTTCGTTCCCGAAACACGACGCGATGTTTTTCTACGCAAGCTCACGCAATACCTCAATCCGGAAAAGGATAGCGGCAGCGGCCCGCGCAACCATAATCTGATCGACAGTATCGCCGAGATGCGCTTGGCTGACCTCCGCGCATTCTGGACCGATGACGCGCGCCTCTTTCCTCAGGACACGAACCGAACCATATGGTGGGAATTGTGGCTGAAAAAGCGCGCGGATGAAAACCCGCAGGACGTCGCACGCCAACTCGCCGAGCGTATTGGCGGCCAGCTAGGAGCAACGTCGCTGAGCTTCTTCGACAGCATGGTCTTTTTGATAAAGGCCTCCGCTTCTCAGCTCGAACGAGCCCCCGAATTGATCGCCTCATTAGAGGAGTTACGCCGAGCAAAAGAGACTCCCAACGCCATCATTGACTCTTCGCCCAAGGAGCAGCAGCAATGGGCTGAGGGTCTTCGTCGTCGTCTGCAAATCGATGACGACGCATCGACAGCAGTAACTATTCTCGACACCGGCGTCAACTACAACCACCCCATTCTGTCAGCAGTGACAACTCGCGACGAAGCTTTGGCATGGGACCCGGCATGGCCTCACTTTGATCCGGCAAACGACCACGGATCGCGACAAGCAGGACTTGCCGCATTTGGTGACTTGCACGATGCACTCGTTAGTGCTGCTCCCATTGTTCTCACGCATCGTGTCGAATCCGGGCGCATTCTTCCCCTGGAAGGCGAAAACGATCCCGAGCTGTACGGTGCGATAACGGTGAATACGGCCGCCGCACTTGAGGAAAGGCGGCCGGACTGGAACCGTGTGTATTCGTTGGCGATTACGGCTGATTCGGATTCCGACGGAGGCCTTCCAACATCCTGGTCCGCAGAAATCGACAAGTTCACGTCGGCAGCAGAGGATGGCAGGCAAAGACTCTTTGTGGTTTCTGCTGGCAACAATCGCGCAATATCACCAGACGTTGGACCGTGGGAGCAGCTTGAGTTAGCCGAGATAGAAGATCCCGCTCAGGCGTGGAATGCGCTAACCGTAGGTGCCTATACGGAAAAGACCACGAACGATGATCCCGACTTCGACGGTTGGTCGCCGTTCGCGAGGGCTGGCGACGCTGCTCCCAGCTCCCGATCCTCAGTGAACTGGGGTTGGAGAAGGCAAGCGCCGTACAAACCCGACGTCGTTGCAGAAGGTGGAAACCGCCTGCTTTCGCCCGATGCGACTGAGGTCACAGACGCAGACGTGGTATCACTATTGACCACCTCAGGGAGGGCAGCCGGCCAACTTTTCGAGGTCACAGCAGACACGAGTGCCGCTTGCGCATTGGTTTCGCGCCAAGCGGCGATGCTAACTGCGGAATATCCGAGCTATTGGCCTGAAACCATCCGTGGCCTTCTCGCTCATTCAGCGGACTGGACTGACCGCATGTGGGAGCGATTCGGTTTACTAAACGCACGTCACAGTCCGAAAGTGGCCAAGGAGACGATGTTACGCTGCGTAGGCTATGGCGTGACGAATTTAGAGAGAGCGCGTTACAGCGCGAACCACGCCTTGACGCTCGTGGCACAGGACACATTGCGGCCCTTTACGAAGGCCGAAGACGCAACTGCGTCCACAGACCCCAAGTTAAATGAGATGCAGCTATATCGGCTACCTTGGCCGGTAGATGCTCTGCGTCAACTTCCACCGGAACTTGAGGTCAACCTTCGGGTCACGCTCTCCTATTTTATTGAGCCAAACCCCGGCAGGCGAGGATATCGCCAGCGTTACAGTTATCAGTCGCATGGCCTACGGTTTGAGGTAATTCGCCCCAATCAATCGCTCGACAATTTCCGTGCGTTCATCAATGCCAAAGCGGAACTGGAAGACTACGATGGTCCTGAAGGTGACGCTGACGGATGGCGGCTAGGCCCTCAACTGCGAACGCGCGGCTCGCTACATTCCGACGTCTGGACGGGGCCGGCTGCGGCGCTAGCGGATATGGATACGATCGCGGTCTACCCTGTCGGAGGGTGGTGGAAATACCGTACTGCTCACGAAAGGTGGCGGAACGACGTACGCTACAGCCTGATTGTGAGTATCGACGTGCCTGATGAGTCCATCGATATTTATACGGTCGTTTCCAACCTAGTAGAAACGGAAATCGAAACTTGACGCGCGTTGACGAGGCCCGCAAACCACTCGATCTGGAAGCGGCATAACGAATTCTCTCAAGCAGCACGCACCTAGCCTTCTTTGGCCTTGCGCGCTACCGCTTGGGCTACCGTCTCGCCGGGACGTAGGCCGAATAGTTCGCGGGCATTGGCCCTGGTAATGAACAGAGGAACGTCAAGGGTAGGGCCTTCGTCGTCCAGGAAGGTTGGCTCTGGCGCATCAGCCAGGTTGGCCAAAACGTTACCGCTTGCGATGGCATCTTGCTCGCTCAAGGCATTCTCCTTGAACGCGCCGGTCGTGTTCTCCGCCTTGTCGCTTGGTTGGGTGGTGGCATTGAGGTTCGATTGTTTTTCGTCGCAACTCATGGTCATGGGCGTCTTGGCTCAGTTGAAGATGGATGTTCACGGGTGCGTGATACGCAGCCACGGCCCAAAAACGTCCTTCAAGCACTGCTGACAGAGATCGATACTGATTTGGCTGCCATCCCCGAAAACGGACGTATAACCGCCCGTGAACGAGAGCGACAATTTTTCGTGCCACTCCATATCGGTGGACGCGAGGCGGCGGCTACAACGATCACAGGTAAAGGAGACGGCTTCGAGGACGGTGATGGGTTGATATTGAAGCATCGGAGCGCTCCAGATCAGTTCAAATGCGATCCGCCGTGTCGCGGTAGTCGGAAAGAAGAATAATATTCTTATTATTCTTACCAGCGTTATGCGCTACGTGCTGGTCAAACGGCTCGCCCTGGCTTGAAGGTCATCCGGCGTGGCTCTCTGTAACGATATGAAGTCACGCTCGGCCATTGTCTCGTAGGTGCCTCGAAAAGGTAGGTAGAGATCCACAACCCATGATTCACCCTCTTTTCGCCCAGCATAAGGGTGAAGAACTTCGCCATCCGGACGCTTGCGATCAAATCGCAGAACTCCTTCGTGCGGGTACGGGTATGCACACCGAGTCGCCATCATCCGTTCGACAACCTCGTGGGGAAAGCGCGGATGCTCGGAAGTATCTGCGGCGTGGATCGCCGCGCGAATCGATTCCTCGACTGTAAGGTGACAACGCGCAAAATCGTCTTCATCGAATACCTCTTCTTTGACGATATAGGGCGGGCCCTCATACCAGTGCGGATCGTCGTGGTCCAACCGGATCGCCAAGATGGTTCGGGCACCGACATCGGTACAACGCCACCACCCCGTGCAATCCATGAAGGTCAGACCGATATGAAAATCTGTGTGTTTCATGGAAGTTCCTTGCGCCGATAGCATGCTGCTTGCAGCTCAATGGCGCCGCAGCGTTTGGCGTACAGCGGTCATTGCTTCATTGAAATCTCGGTGCGTCGCGCGCCCTGTTTCGGCCTGGTAAAAGACGACCATAAACAGGTTCGCAACGGCCTCCGCCATTGTCGATAGCTCCCGAGCGGTGCTCTGGTCCATGAATTCCAAGTCCGCGAGTTGCATTGCGGCGTGATGGATAACTTGCCGCGCTTCGGTATCATGCGTAGTTGCCATGCTTCACCTCTCTAGCAGGTGTTGTTACGTGGAAGTGCCGGCCGGTTGCCGCCAGCCGGTGCGATTCCGGTTTAAGCGTCGTCTTGCACTGGACGTTTGTTGACGAAGGCAGCCACCTCATCATTGACCGGCTCGACCCGATCTGCGTCCGAACCCAGGCTATCGCCGGCGAAGCTCTCTTGACCCGCTCCGGACGCACCGCTATTGCGAATCGCTGATGCGATCTTCCCGCCCGTGGTGCTTGCGATCTGCTCTTTCGCGGACGCGGCGATGCTACTGGCCTTGTTCGCGGCGATCTGGCCCGAGCCCTTGGCGAGGTTCGCCCCCATGTCAGCCGCGAATCGACCGGCCGTGCTCATCGCCGAAGCGAAGCCGCCACTACCGCCCGATGACGACGAGGCGCCACCGACCGAGCCAGATCCACTACCACCGCCTGAGAACATGCCGCTGCCGCTCGACATGTTTTGCTGCGCGGATTGGAACGCGGCCTTGAGGGCGGAAGCGCCGCCCGCCGCACTCGATGCGCCGCCCATCACAGTTGCCCCAGCCGTGGCCGCCGCACTCGCCGTCATGGCGGCAGCAGCCATCACCGAACCAACCCCAGCGCCGCCAATCGAACCCGCACCGCCGACACCAACAACGCCGGCGATCTTCGGGGGTATCTTGCTCGTGAGATACATCAGGACGAACGCAGCGATGAGCATGATCGCCATTTCTTTGAGGTCAACGCCGACTCTCATGCTGGCGTAATACTCGTTGATGAACGTCTTGCCGATACCAATGAGCAACAGCATCACCATGAGCTCCGCCCCGATCGCCAAGACATGCTTGTAGTAGCTGATCGCGATATCTGACGTCCAGCGTGCTCCGCCAAAGCCTAGAAAGAACACCCCGCCATAAATCATGATCCACGCTGACACGAAGACCAGCAGCAGGTTCACGCCGACAATCGCAAGAACGATCATCACGACCAACGCCATGAGAAGACCTACCACGCTGTCCGTGGGCGACCAGACTGACGACTGATCCAGCGACTTGGTAAAAATGTCGTAGCCGATTTGCACGATACCTCCTGGCGTAAAGTCGGTTGACTGGCCGATGGCCTTGGCGCCGATCATCCACATCGACTTGACGATGGAATCGGCAATCGCCGGCCCGTTGGACAGGATCCACCAGAAGAAGCCGAGCACAGCGAAGAAGCGAACGATCTCCGCCAAGGCCTCCGTAATGCCGCCGTTTTTCAACGCTAGCATCCCAAACGTCCATACCATGCTGATGAGCGCCAGGCCCCAGAACAACCACGACGCGTAGCTCACCATCACGCTGCCCCACGCGCTGGCCGCGGCCTGGTATTTCCCCATCACCGAATCGACTACATTCGAATTTATTGGCGCAGCAACTACGGTTGCCGAATAGGCGAGAGCCATCGAGCCAAGCGCGAAGAGCTTGCTGCCTTTGTTGGAAAACATCGTTTTCATAGCACGACTCTCCGTCACTGGTCTTTTTTCTGCGGCTGCGACGACGCGCCGTCCCAGGTCCAGTTCTTCGGAGGTGAACTGACGATGTTGCTGCCATCACGCAATTGCTTCGCGGCCGCCGCATGCTGTGCCTCGATCTGCGCACTCTTGTCACTGCATCCTGCGAGGACACTGATCACGAAGGCCAAGATGGTGAATTTCATCGCCGGCCCTCCTTATTCAAACGTCCAGTTCTTCGGGGTCGAACTGGTGATGTTGCCGCCGTCACGAAGCTGCTGGGCCGCCGCTGCTTGCAAGGCTTCCTTGTCAGCCACATTCTCGGCGCGCGTTGCTTGCGCCGTTGCCTGCGCAGCCAACATGCCCCGGATCTGCAGGAGCTGGTTGTTTTGCGCGCTCGCGAGCTGGTTGGCCGCTTGAAGCGCCTGCATCTGCCCTTGTGCGCCAGTCGCCTGCGATTGCAGCGAACGGAGATTCGCCGCGTCCGTGACCAGCGTCTGCTGTTGCTGATCGACCGCCTTCAGGACGGCATCGTTGGCGCTCTTTTGCGCGGTCGAACCATTCGCCTGCGCATCGAGTAGCGCCTGTCGTTGCGAGTTCGAGCAGCCGCTCGACGCGAAGCACGGCGATGTGCGGTAATAGCTCACGTCCTGGTATCGCAACAGGTAGGCGTCAAGACTGCCAGCCTGATTCTTGTAGTAGCTCAACGTGTCCTGCGCTTGCAGCAGCTTGTTGATCGTCTGATTCGCTTGGTCCCACACCCAAGCGGCCGGAGCGAGCGTGTTTTGCAGCATGTTTTGATACTGCTGTAGCTGCGTCTGGTACTGCTGAATCTGCTTCTCAACAGCCGCGACGTTCTGCATCGCACTGATCGTTGTTTGCACAACGTTCGTAGCATCGATCACGGGGATGCCGGCGCGCGCCGGGACATTGAGTGCCGCTGCGATTGCGACAACCAATACCATCTTGACGGAACCTTTTGCTCTACGCATCTTGCTTCTCCTTCGATTGATTAGAGACCGCCTCATAAGCTGAACATGGGTGGTCCACGAGTCAGCCCGCTTTAGCGGCTAAAAAGCTCATGCACGCACTATCCGCGTCATGACCGCCCGCAATTCGTCCTGTGTGGCCTCGATCTTCGTCAGCAGGACGCGGATGGTGGCCGGCGCAAATCCGGCCGTTCGCGCATCGTTCGTCAGCCAGAGCTTCAGCAGGCCACCGAGGCGCCCCAGGTCGCCATTGACTCGGGCCAAGTCTTGAACGCGGGCGAGATCAAGAATGCCTCGGATCTCGTAGCCCACTCCCACGTTCCGCAAGTAGGCAGCGACGCTCAAGCCGGCCGCCGCCGCATTGCGCTTTATTGCCGCTTCTTCGTCAGGCAAGACGGGCACACGAAGGTGGCGGCCATGCTTGCGCGTCATCGTCTTTGTCTCGGCGTCCATTACTCATCCAATCCGGCCTACGCCGGCATTAAGCGGCGGTAGCCGCTGCCTCGCAGAGCAGGATTCCCGTTGAGCGCCGAAGGCACGAATAAGGGAGAGTGAAGATAGATAACCGGCCCGCCGGTTAGCTAACTTCACCTATCCTGCCCGGCATACCACCCGCTTCCGAAACGAACCGGGACCGTTCCACGATAGGCACGTCGTCGTTGATTTGCCGATTCCCTTTCGATCAATCGAAAGAACAACGCGCAAATGCTGCGTTGGCCGAAAAAAGACATGTTTTGTTCGACTCCAGGAAGGCGATGGCCGAATGCAGCAAGGTCGCTGACCATTACGGAACCGCTTGCTGCTTGCGTGTCAGTTCATTGGCATATCTGCGGAAGGCTTGGTAGCCGTAACGGATATGCCCCTCATCCACCAGCGCCTCCCAGATGCTCATTAGCGAATGCCCGTCATCGATGGCTGCTTGGACTTCGGTGCGCACGAGTAGGAAGGCCGCTCGGTTTCTCGCATTCCGTCCAATGGACTGCTTCAAGGCGCGCTCAGCAATTCGTTCCGACAGGGATTTCATGGCATCAAACCTCGTAGCCGTGCGACAACAGCACCTGAGCCAGATTGGCGCCTTCCCAACTTCCCGGGCGGCTGATCACCATGCCAGCGTCCTCAGCGAGCATTGCGAGCAACTTCGAAGGCGTCAGCTCGCCATGACTGGTGAACCCTTCCCGTAGCCTGTTCGATTGGGTGCAGCGCATCGCAAGCTCACCAAGATTCGCCGCCGTCGCGTCGGATATCTCTATCGAAATTCGCTTCGTCATGTGGCTCTCCTTGTGCTCCGATGCCGGTGTCGAAAAGGCGTGCAACTGCCTCGGTGGGAAAGTACATGCGCCGGCCGATATAGACCTTCTGGGCGTTTAGACACCGTGCCCACTCGCTCTTCGACTTGAGTAGCGCCATTCGCAAGCCTTCTGGTTTCCGGCTCAACGTGGTAGCCAGTTGCTCCAGTGTCATGACCGCGCCGTACCGCTCTTTCAAGATGTCGAACATTGAACTCACACACTTGGCTCGATTCCGATTGATGGATGTTGTTGCGTGAATTCTTGGGCAAGCGGGGATAGAATTGCAGTGCGAATAACCGGGCATTTTTTTACTAGGACTTAAAGACCTATGGCACGGCCTGCACGGAGTGAGTTAGAAAAACGGCAAGGTGGAATGCGCGCGGCCGCGTTGCTGCATGTACTCGCCGCTCGCATGGGAGCGAAGAATCCACACCAGTTCGCAGCATGCTTTGACGACAACGTCGGCACACTCACTCAGCAGTCCGGAAAATGGCGGGCCAACTTCAGCGGCGTAAAACCTCTGTCCGCACAGCAAAGAAAGCTACTGGCACGCCTTGATGCTGACGCCGATGTTCTGCATGAAGACGGGCCGGCTGCGCTATGGAAAGCGATGTGGGGGCCGCTGAACGAGTTGCAGCCGATAGTTTCCGTTGAGCTGGAAAAATGGCAGACCCTCGATATGGTGCTTGCTGAATTTGAGGCCGATCTGCTGTTGGCCGAATGGGAGCACGCGCCCCTCACCCTCGCACATTTGGCAAAAGCTGTCGCCTTGTATCGACTACATCTCGAGGTCGAGGCCATCGTTCCCCTTGGCCTTGACGGCAAGGGAATATGCAGGTGTCTGAGGCTCTGTCTGGATAACGATCAAATACAGCAGGAACTCTCCAGTCTTGGCGTTCAACACGCTGTTGATTCCGAACTGACGAGCTGGATCGTGTCCCGACCTGACATGGAGGTCGCATGGACATCGTCCCGAACGCGATGGGATGCCCTTGCGGAACGGCTGGATTGGGTCAACTGACAGGCCCAGAAATTTTAGCGGCTAAAATTCGGCGGCTTGCGTCCCTCAAATGTCAACGACATGTCTTGGAGGACAACGCTTCGATGCGGTGGAGAGTCGCATGACCGTCTAATTTTGTCCGCCAAGTCAGCGCTTCTTGACAGATGGGGGACGTGCTGAGATCGGCACAGCCGCAGCTTGCCAAAACAACGCTATCAACCTGAGAGGAAACTATGAAACTCAATCGTTCCAAGCTCGTGTACGGATTGCTCGTAATCGCCGCGACTTACAGCCTGACGGCGCACGCCGAAACGGACTACGACGGGCAATACGCTCGGAACATCGGCATCACCTATGACGTGGGCGAGAACAACTCCGTTGTCGGGAAAATCACCAACAACGCGAATCGCACCGTTTATGTCTCGGCGGAATTCAAAGGTTATGCGGCAGACGGGCACGTGAGTCAGGGTGGGGGAATCGCGATCTTTGACCACCTTGATCCCGGTGAGACTGCACGCTTTAAGAGCGGTGGTTTTTTCGAGGCGATCAAGTCGGCCAAGCTAACCAAGCTGCGCACGGTTCCTTGAGCTGTAGATTCCAATGATTGGTGTCGACGGTAACGCTGGTCCAGCCGGCGCGCGAGCTGCGCGTCGCCAACAAGATCGAGCGACGACTCGGCCGCAGCAGCGCACAACTCGGATGTTAAGGTTTATATAAAGTTAAATCGCGCGCGCGCGTTACGGTTCTTGAAACCCTTGCTGCGCAAGGCTTCTCGGGATGAGACCATCCCTAAAAGCACGAAGTAGCTCATACGTAAAAGCACGTGGTAATCCACAGCCCGGCATCCTTAAAGGCACGTGGTAATTCACAGCCGAGACCCGGATATCCACAACGGCGGGCACGCGATGTCAGCATCAGTCGGGTCTGCCGTGCTTTCGAGTATGCGCCTTCTCGCGAGCCTTGGCCGAGGTGTGAGGCAAGCCGTTCATCATGGCTGCGATCTCGGCCCGATACCCCTTCGGGCCGTTAGCGTAGAACGTCACGTTGTCAGCCTTAGGATCGTAGGCCATACGGTAGTCGGGCAACTCGCCGGATGCCGCCAACGCTTTGATGGCCGCCCGGAACTTGAAGAGCTTGTCGGCGCTGCCGCTCTTTTCGTGCAACGTGGCGATACTAGATCTCCAAGTTGGCTGATCGCCGCAGTGCTTTCGGGCCAGCTCGTAGATGCGCCGGTCCAATGGCTTGCGCAAGCGGAAGTAGCTTGGCGAAAGGGTTTTCACTTGCATGGCGTCCACGCTGCGAAACAGCCAATCTGGCAAGGTCACTTCCACGGCTACCATACGGTTGTCTCCGTCCCGCTCGATGACCTTGGCGGAATCGACCAGTCCGAAGAACCCACGTTCGCGTTTGCCTGCCGTCTCGATGTTGGTTTCGATGCGTGTACCGGTGAGGCGAGCCAGCATCTCTCCCATGCGAATATAGGCACGGCCACTGGTGTCGCGATTGGTCGAATGCAGGAAATCGTAAGCCGTGAAACGCACGGTGCGCGTGATCTCGCGACCACGGTTCTTCGCCGCGACCAATTGACTAATGCAGTAGATCCACAGATCTTTGTCGTGGATCGTCGCACAGCCATCAACTCCAGGCTTTACCGTTACCTTGGTCTCTTTTCGTTCGTACACACGTATGCGCCGGTCGCCAGCGCGCAGGGCGAAGAGCGGATGCTCCATGCTTGCCAGGTCGTCCTTCGGCGAAGCATCGAGAATGTCCGCGACGAAGAAATCGCATTGTCGGTGCCTGAGTGGTGCAAGGTGCAAATACGTCGATGCGGACGCATTGCAAGCCTCGCCCGGCGACGCCAGCGGCGTCGCTTCGACGATGAAGGCTTGCATCGCTCACACCTCAGCCGCAGCTTCGGTGGGATGGACGCTGGCTTGCTTGCGATGCTGGCTCCGCTGCCGCGCAACCTGCTCAGCCTTGGTAGGGCGGCCTCGGCGTGGTCGCAGGTCATCGGAGCAAACCGAGGCTACAGGGCGAGACAGTCCCTCGACATGGGCGGCCAACCAGTGCTCTACGTCTTCGAGACGCCAAAGCAACCGCTTGGTACTCGGTAGGCGGCAAATCGGTGGAAGTGATTGCGGATTGCGGGTCGCGTCGCTGCGGATGCTTGCGACGGATTTATGCAGATACTGCGAAAGTTGTTCTACTGTCAGGAGCGATTTCATGGGCGAACGCCTCCGATCCCGACTGGTCGATGACCAGCCAAGTCGGATGAGGTCCGCGGAACCGAGTCTTGGCCTAGACGACCTTGCGTTGCTCGACTGAGCAGCAGAGGGCCGACATCGCATCGGTCTCAAAACTTCGGCGGGGTTGTCCCCCTCGTTCGCTTGCCCGCTCTCCTGGTGCGTATCAACCTTTTGTTGAAACCGTCCTCATCCGGACCGGCGAGATACGCTCCTGGCGATTGCCCAACTGGGCATCCTTTCTTGCTCTCCCACCAATTCCGCTTATGGTGGGTGCTGCTGAATAGTCCGTGGCTCCACGCTTCGTAGATGTGAGCGGCGCTACCCGCATCCATCCTTTGCTTTTGTCTCGTAGCCGTTCTGTACGTCTTCAGCGCGCGGCAAACCCAAATTTCTCGGGCAGCCTGAGTCTACCAGCAGTGTGCGGCAGTGTCATGCAGACGTAGGAAGGCAGGGAGGGGAGGCGTTGGCACAATTTTGGCACACACGATGTGCCAAACCCTGCGGCCGAATGCAAAACAACGCACTACTTCGCAAGAGGTAGTGCGTTGTTTTTGCTGGAATAAGTGGTGGAGCGGAGGAGGATCGAACTCCCGACCTTCGCATTGCGAACGCGACGCTCTCCCAGCTGAGCTACCGCCCCAACGAATCGCGCAATTCTAGCACAAGCTTTTTTAGAATGACCACGGCCGAAACCTTCATTTCAAAGGAGCCCCGGCCAGCACCCAATCGACGACGGTACGAATATCGTCATCGCTCATCGCCGGATGGGCGGGCATTGGAATCGCGCCCCACACGCCGGAGCCGCCGTCTTTCACCTTATGTTCGAGCATCGTTTGCGCCTGCGTGTTGCCTTTGTAGCGGCTCGCAACCTGCTGGAACGACGGACCGACGAGCTTACGATCGATCGCGTGGCAGCCAAGGCATGCATTACGCTGCGCGATCTGCAGACCGCGCGGCGTTTCAGCCGCGTGCGCCGCGCCCGCCGCCGTCAACACCATCAGCGTCGACACAGCAACTACAGCACGCGCCCCAGTCTTCACACTCACGACCACCGCACGCCGCATCGCCTCAATAACGCCCCCCAAGCTTCCCAGACGCCTCACTTCACCGCCTGCGGACTACCCGGCTGCACATTCGAATTCGACACCGGCGCCGGCGGCTGCTGATCAAGCGGCTTCGCCGACACCGACGCATCTGGCACCGCCCCCGTCGTCACGCCCTCGGGCGCGGCCGCCGCCTCGGGCGACGACGCGCTCGGCGCCGATGCCGCCGCGGCCGCCGCCGCCACCGCTTCCGAAGGCTCGATGTACTGGAACACCTTGACGACCTGGCTCACCCCCGGCACGCGGCTCGCGACATTCGCACCCTGCGCGCCTTCGTCCGGCGTCACGAGGCCCATCAGATAGATCGCCCCGCCCTCCGCCACCACCTTGAAATTGTTCGCCGACAGATCCTTCTCGGCGATCAGCGCAGTCTTCACGCGCCCTTCGAGATACGTATCGTTCGTGCGCGCAGAGAAATCGATGGGCTGGCCGATGGTCAGCTCGTTGACGAGCGCATGCACGTTATTGATGCCGCGCACGATCGTCGCCGCCTTCTGCTTCGATGCTTCGTCAGGCACTTCGCCGGTCAACAGCACGCGCCGGTTGAAGACCGCCACGTTGACGTGCGACCCGTCGCCGAGAGCGTCATTGATCTGCGAGATCGCCTTCACCTGGATTTCGCGGTCTTCAGTCTGCGCGCCCAGCGTGCGCCGGTCCGTCGCGACGAGCGCGCCGCCGCCCGCGGCGGCCCCGACCGCCAGCACGCAGCCTTGCAGCGTCGCGGCAAGACCCGCAACCAGCCCCACCACGAGCGTGGTCCTCACAAGCGTACTTTTCACGCGATATGCGCTCATCAACTAGCTCTCCTTCGAAGTCACTCTTCGCCCAGCAACATCGCATCGATGCCGTCGCACAGACAGTGGATGGTCAGCAGATGCACTTCCTGAATGCGCGCGGCCTGTTCAGACGGCGCGCAGATTGAGATATCGATGTCGGTCAGCACGCCGTTCGCGTTCCCGCCGCCGCTGCCCGTCAACGCGACCACGACCATTTCCCGCTCGTGCGCGGCGTCGATCGCCGCAAGCACGTTGGCCGGATTGCCGGACGTCGTGATCGCGAGCAGCACGTCGCCGGGCTGGCCGAGCGCGCGAATCTGCCGCGCGAAGATCTCGTCGTACGCATAATTGCTGGCGAGCGCCGTGAGCACCGATGTGTCGGTTGTCAACGCAACGGCCGGAAGTCCCGGCCGTTCGCGTTGGAAGCGGCCGATCAGTCCGGCCGCGAAATGCTGAGCGGCAGCGGCCGAGCCGCCGTTGCCGCACGCGAGAATACGATTGCCGTTCGCAAGCGCGCCGAACATCGTGTCGACCGCGGCGGCAATCGGCAGCGCGAGGGTGTCCACCGCGGCAAGGTTCACTGCCGCGCTGTCGCGGAAGTGCTGTTGAATACGTTCGACTGACATCGACTCTCTATCTTGTACTGCGCGTTCTGTACTGCGCGTCTCTTGGCACCGTGCATCGGGCGGGCGTCGAGCATCGCGCGGGACCCCATACGGCGAAGTGCGCCGCGATCGCGAATTCGCCTCGCGCGCAGATTGTCGTGCGCACCCTGCGCTTGCGAGCATCAGACCGCTTTCGCGGCGCGGCGTTCGATACCCGATGCGCGTGGCGCAAGTTTAACGTACTCGCGAGGCCTATCGCGCAGCTCAACACCTCGCGCGCAGCAAATGCCTTCGGGCGCGGTGCATGCCGCCCGCGTCATACGATTGACGATTGCAGTTGCGCAGTTCAGCTATCGTCTGCTCGAAACGCATCGCGCAACCAGACAAGACGCCCCGCTTCGAAAGCGACTACGTCGAAACGGCACGCGGCGGCTTCGTGCGGATGCTGCGCGAGGTAGTACTGCGCGGCACGCACGAGCCGCTCGCGCTTATGCCGGCCGACACTCGCGGACGCGCCGCCGTAGCGCGTCCGGGCGCGCGCCCTCACTTCGACGAACACCAGCGTGCCGTCCCCGTCGCGCATCACGAGATCGATCTCGCCGCCGCGGCACATCACGTTGCGCGCGACAAAGCGCAAGCGCTGCCGCTGCAGATAGGCAAGTGCGTGCGCTTCGAATTTCGCGCCAATGCTCGCCGTGGTCGCGTTCGATCGCGCGATGCGTGCGGCGCCCGCGCGCGTGACCGCCGCCTTCCCGCCATCGGCGTGGTGGCACAATGGCGTGCTCCTTCCGTCAGTCTGCGTCTTCAGTCTCATGACCTCTCTCTCCGAACTCGCGCAACAGCAGCACTATCCGCAAGGCGCGCTATACGTGGTCGCCACGCCGATCGGCAACAGCGCCGACATCACGCTGCGCGCGCTCCACGTGCTCGGACTCGCCGATCGCATCGCCGCGGAAGACACGCGCAACACCGGTCAACTGCTCGCGCGCTACGGCATTTCGAAACCGTTGATGGCCGTGCATCAGCACAACGAGCGCGCCGCGGGCTTGCGCATCGTCGAGCATCTGCAAGCGGGCGAGCGCGTGGCATACGTGTCGGACGCGGGCACGCCCGGCATCTCGGACCCCGGCGCGAAGCTCGTCGATGCCGTGCGCGAAGCGAACCTGCCGATCGTGCCGCTGCCTGGCGCAAGCGCGCTCGCGACCGCACTCAGTGCGGCCGGCGACTGGGTCGCGACGTTCTCGTTTCTCGGCTTCCTGCCGTCGAAAACAAAGCAACGCGCGGCGCAGCTTCAGCAATTGGCCGCACACCCGCATGCGATGGTGTTTTACGAAGCGCCGCATCGAATCGTCGAAACGGTCGACGCACTAGCCGATGCATTCGGCGGCGCGCGACGTCTGCTGATTGCACGCGAGCTGACGAAATTACATGAGACGCTGCACGGTTGCACCCTGGCCGAAGGGCCAGCATGGCTCGCGGAAGACGCGAACCGTCAACGCGGCGAATTCGTGCTCGTGGTGGAAGGCGCCGCGCCGCAAGCGGCAGGCGAAAATGAACACGACGCGCTGCTCGGCATCTTGCTCGAAGAGGTATCGGTGAGCAGTGCGGCAAAGATGGCGGCCGCCATTACGGGCGCGCCGCGTAACGCGCTATACGCGCGCGCGCTGCAGCTCAAAAAAGACTAAAGGGCCGCGCGCAGCGGCCCTTCGTGCGGCAACGCGCTCAACCAAGGCGTGAGCGCGAAGACCGTCGCTTACTTCTCGACGCTTGGATTGCCGTTCGCGGCGAGCAGTTCTGCCTGCTCGACCTTGGCCTCGCTCTGCGTCAGACCCGCGATCTGCACACGCGCGGTGCCCGCGTGCTGCAAATGCAGCATCCGCGCCGCGGCAAAAGACAAATCGATCACGCGCCCGCGCACATACGGTCCGCGATCGTTGATCCGGACCACGACCGAATCGTTCGTGGCCGGATTCGTCACGCGCACGTACGAGCCGAGCGGCAGCGTGCGGTGCGCGGCCGTCAGCGCGTTCATATTGAAGCGTTCGCCATTCGCGGTGCGGCGGCCATGAAACAGCTTGCCGTACCACGATGCGCGACCCGTCTGGCGGAAGTTCCGTACATCGGGGCCGTCATCGGTCAGCGCGGACGCGTCGGCGAGCTTGCCCTCAGGGCTCGAAGCGGAGTTCGAATCCGCATCCGAAGCGGGCGCCGGCACGTTGCTGGCAGAACCATAAGCTTGCGGGGCCACGGCGGTCGCATTCTGCGTCGCTTTGGTACTGAGCGGCGCGCTGCCGACCTGATCCCCCGAGCCCGGCGGCATCGCACAGCCCGCCAGGATCGAAAAGGCAAAAAGACCCCCAATACGTCGGGTTAGCCGAGTTTTCATAAGACAAACGATGTTACAAAAGGCGAGCCACATCACGCGATTGACGGCGTGTTGTACTGTGGCCCGGGCGGCAAAGACGAGACCGCGCGCCGCGCCAATGGCACGGAACAATCAAGCCCGTACACGGCCCATTCAGGCCGCTACCGCACGGTTAGCTTTCACGTCTGACACAACCTGTCCCCGCAGGCTTTGGCCAGACCCCACACGCCGCCATCGAACATGGCTACACGTTCTTGCACCCGGACAGCGGTACGTAGGAACGGCGGCGTAGGCCCCATCCAGCGTCACGGCAGCAAGGCCGTAGCAGGCGCATCGCGCCTGGCTGGACAAGACGTGTGCATCGAAGGTTTCGATGCTCGGATTTGCCGTCTGACAACAACGGCACTTACTTGAAGGCAACGTTCATTCCGCTTTCTGACGACCATACTGCAGACGTCGAAACCGGGATTTGGTCAACCGGTGAAGGTGCGATCTTCCGCACGCAATGGGCGCATTATACCCAAAACGAAATCAAGGGTAGCGCAAGCGCACTAATCTTTACAGAATCTTTACCGTCCTTGTAAGAATGCCCGATCGCGCGAGCGCACGGCGGCTGCTCAGCGTCGGTCCGTTACGGCGGCCGATTTCAAATGGCAAGGCGCTGCGCGGCCCAAAGCAGGCCCCGGTACAATCGATTTTTTGCTCTCTGCCACGCACCCGGCGCCTTCATGAAAGTCACTCTTATTCCGGTCACGCCGTTCCGGCAGAACTGCTCACTGCTCGTTTGCGAAGCGACCGGGCGCGCCGCCCTCGTCGATCCGGGCGGCGATCTCGAGGTCATTCAGCGCGAGGTTGCGCGTCAGAACGTCAGTGTCGAAAAGGTTTTGTTGACGCACGGTCATGTCGACCACTGCGCCGGCGCAAAAACACTGGCGTCGCATTACGGCGTGCCGATCGAAGGCCCGCATCCGGACGAGCGGTTCTGGCTGGAGCAGTTGCCCGAGCAGAGCGTGCGCTTCGGCTTCCCGGCCGCCGCAGCATTCGAGCCGGACCGCTGGCTGCGCGATGGCGACTCCGCGCAGGTCGGCGCGCAGACGCTCGAGGTCTATCACTGCCCCGGGCACACGCCTGGCCACGTCGTGTTTTTCAGCCGCGCGCATCGTTTCGCGCTGGTCGGCGACGTGCTGTTTGCGGGTTCGATCGGCCGCACCGATTTTCCGCGCGGCAATCACGACGACCTCGTGAATTCGATCCGCGGCAAGCTCTGGCCGCTCGGCGACGACGTCACGTTCGTGCCCGGCCACGGCGCCACTTCGACGTTCGGCGACGAGCGCCGCACGAATCCCTATGTTGCCGACGGAGTCGGTGTATGAACGATGAGATCTATGTGAGCACCGACGTCGAAGCGGACGGCCCGATTCCGGGACCGCATTCGATGCTGAGCTTTGCGTCCGCCGCATACACAGCGGACAAGCAACTGATCGCCACCTTCTCGGCGAACCTCGAAGTGCTCGAAGGCTCGGCGCCGCACCCGGTGCAGGAAGCATGGTGGAAAACGCAGCCCGAAGCGTGGGAGGCGTGTCGCAAGGACTTGCGCCAGCCAGCCGAAGCGCTGGTCGCCTACGTCGAATGGGTCGAGGCGCTGCCCGGCAAGCCGGTGTTCGTCGCGATGCCCGCAGGCTTCGACTTCACCTTCATGTTCTGGTACATGATGCGGTTCGCGGGCCGCTGTCCTTTCTCGTGGTCCGCGCTCGATATCAAGACGCTCGCGTTCGCGATGACCGGCCTGCCGTATCGAAAGTGCATCAAACCGCGGCTGCCGAAGCACTGGTTCGACGACCTGCCGCATACGCACGTCGCGCTCGACGACGCAATCGAGCAGGGCGCGCTCTTCTGCAACATGCTGGCGGAACTGCGCGAAGCGCGCTCCGTGGCGGCGCTCGACGCCAATGATGGGGACGGCTCAGGACGAAACGCCGCCGACTAACCCGCAAATTAGACAATACGCCTCACAAACCGGCGTTTCGATTGCGTTTCGTTTTCGCGACCTCTACCATGACGGAATACGGCGACGCCAACGGAGGCCGCAGTTGACACTCGATACGTTCTCGCAAAAGATCCTGCGCCTCTTGCAACTGGACGCTCGCCGTTCCGTGCAGGAAATCTCCGACCAGGTGGGTTTGTCCAGCACGCCGTGCTGGCGCCGCATCAAGGATATGGAGCAGTCGGGCATCATTCAGCGCTATACGGCTTTGCTCGACCGGGAAAAACTCGGGCTGCACGTCTGCGCGCTCGCGCATATCCATCTGACGCGCCATACCGAAGGCGGCGTGGAACAGTTCGAACGGGAAATCGCCACGTGCCCCGAAGTGACCGAGTGCTACAGCACGACCGGCGAATCGGACTACATCCTCAAGATCGTCGCGCCCGATATCAAGGCCTACGACACGTTTCTGCACGAACGCATCTTCAAGATTCCGGCCGTCGCGCAGGTTCGTACGAGTGTCGTACTGCGCGAAATCAAGTTCGATACGCAATTGCCGCTTTGAGAATCGCTGCTTCGAGTCGCGACCGAGCGTAGCGTCGCCGGGTCGGGCAAACGCCGCGCGATTCGCGCGATGCGTCGGCCCCGTTCGCGCCCGGTCGGATGGCGTCGTGCGATCTGCCGCGGTTCGCCGCTATCGTTCGATTTCGCGTCGTGCATCGTTTGCGGCAGCATCTGCCACAGGTAAATCCAGCGCGCGTCGCGCATCGACCGTGCGCGCACCGAGCTTGCGTTGCAGATCGGTGAGATCGATGCGCGCGAGGCGGTGCGCCTCGTCTTCATGCGCGTCACCGGTCGACGCAGGCGCCAACGTCACCTCGACATCGAGCCCTGTACTCAGATAGTGAAGGTTCACCGCAACCGCTTTCAAACCGTGTTCGGCAAACGCCGTCTCGACTTGCTCCACGACGCGCTCGCGCGGCGGCAATCCGGTGGGAGGCTGCGCGACGGCGTCGTTTTCCGGATCGACGTGAATCAGCGCATCGAGCACGCGGTTGTCGGTCAGCACGCGTGCGCGCGCCGACTCCGCGATGAAGTGCCCCTCGGACACGGAAATAAACGGATCGACGAGAATATGCGCATCGACGAGTGCGAGGTCGCCCATCTTGCGCGTACGCAGCTGATGCACATCGCGCACACCGGGCGTCGATAACAGCAACGCGCGCACCTCCGCCGCGGCCGGCTCGTCGAGCGCGCGGTCGGACAGGTCCTGAAGCGCATCCCAGCCGAACGACCAGCCCATCCGCGCAACCATGAAGCCGACGATTGCCGCCGCGATCGGATCGAGCAGACGCACGCCGAACAGGCTACCCACGATGCCGAGCGCTACAACGAGCGACGATGCAGCGTCCGAGCGCGCATGCCATGCATTCGCGATCAGCATCGCCGAGCGCACGCGCTGCGCTTCGTGCAGCATGTAACGAAAGAGGCCTTCCTTCGACACCAGCACGACGACCGCGACGACGAGCGCGCTCAGGTGCACGGGTGGAATGTCCTGCAGATCGGTGAGCCGCACGCCGGCGCGCCACAGCATGCCGACGCCGACCGCGATCAGCAGGCCGCCGAGAAAAAGCGACGCGACCGTTTCGTAGCGGCTGTGGCCGTAGTTGTGATCGGCATCCGGCTCTGCGGCGCTATGGCGGTTTGCGAACAGTACGACGAAATCGGAAATCAGATCGGCCAGCGAATGGACGCCGTCGGCGATCAACGCCTGCGAATGGGCAAACACGCCAATCGCAATTTGTGCGGTCATCAATACGGTATTGAGCACGATGCTGGCGAACGTGCTCTTGCGCGCGACCTGTTGTTTCTCCGCGGGAGAGAGGGTAGTGCTCGGCGACATACGAATAGGGCAGGATTCAACCCTTTCATTCTACGCGCCGGCTCGTTCCGCGTCAGTTAAGCCGACAAAAAAATGCTTTTGAATCAGGCGGTTATCTAAACGCGAAGCATTCGTGTCACGATACGCGACGAGCATGGCGCGCGCCGTCTCCACGGCCGAACGCTTTGACAATTACTCCATTTGGATTCGGTTAATACGCGCGTGCAAACTGGCTCGTGCAAACCGGATGGGCAAAGAGATCCGTCAAAGGCGCTCGAACCGCGTGCTCATACTGCACGCGCAAACAAAAACCGCGCCTCGTTCCAACAGCGCGGTTTTGTTGTTCGCGTACCCGACAATTCGGTTACGCAAAGTTTGGCGATTATTTCTGGATCAGAAATTTTTCGCGATCCTGGCCGGCGATCCAACGCGGCGGTTTGCCGCGGCCCGACCATGTATTGCCGCTATCAGGATCGCGATACTTCGGCGCGACGCCCGTGCGCACACGCCCGGCTTTCGCATTCTTCGCACCTCGGCCGCCGCCGAGTTCCGCGAGCGTAATGCCGTAGTCGGACATTTTCTGCTTGATTTCGTTCAGCACTTCGGCATATTCACGCGCCTTCGCCTCTTCGATCTGCTTTTCAAGCTTCTCGCGCTGCGCGAGGAGTTCCTTGTAGGAAGACATAGGTTCCCTTGTCATTTGGAAAATGGACTGGCCGGTCTCGAGCCGATTTAGTCCTTTGAAGGTGATCATGCCTCGGAATTTGCAAGCGAGATTAACACAAAATACAAAGCCGCGAATAGGTGTGCGCCCAAATTATTAATTGCCATTTCCTAAATTTTCAACGAAGTGACGAAAGTAGCTCGGGCAACACCGCAGATTGACTGTTATTTTGTCAGAAAAGTTGCGTCCCAAATGAATAGATTCTGATTTTAACTGTCGAAAAATGAAACGTATTCGACCATACGGCAGGAAATCATTTCATTTTGTGAAAACTTTCCGCGAACAATCAGATCGTTTAAGCATTGCGCCGTAAATCTTCTTAACCGCCGAGGATCGCCTCAGTACAAGCCATGAATGCCGCATCAAGCGTTGCGAGTTCGGTCGCCGGAGACTCGAACGGGTGGCGCGTGCGCGCGCCGTTGATTCGAAAGTCCGCGCCGTAGCGGTCGACGCCAAGCAATGCCACGTCACTCGTGCGACGAGGATGCGCGTCGAAGCGCTCGAGCAGCGCTGCTTCTTCGTCCAATGCGAGCGGTTCGAGCGGGTCGAGTTCGCCGCCGTCTAGCCAGCCCATCATGCCGAAGCCGCCTATATAGCGGAGCCGCTCGATCGACATCGCCCAGAACGCGAAATCGCCTAGCGCGAGGTAGCGTTCGGCATCCGGTTGATAGCGCAGATAGCGGCGCACGAAGAGCGCGGATGCGTCGATCGGCTCGAACGTCCCGAGCAGGGTCACGCGTTGTGCATCGAGCACATTGCCATCCGGCGCATCGGCAACAAGAAAGCCCGCGCGCGCGTCGCCTTCGAGGTTGCGCGTATGCTCGGCAAGACGGCTCACGAGAATGGTCGGTCGATGGCGCGCATCGGGCGCGAAAGGCAGGATGGTCGGATACGGAAAGCCCTGCGGCTGACGCGAATGCGTAGCCAGCGTGCCGACCGCGACACGATGCAGCAAATCGAGCGGAGCGTGAGCGGGAATTTTCAAGGCAACCTCGGATTTTCCTCAAGCATTCGTACGCGCATACCGCGTACGAATAGCGGCTGATACGCGGTCCTCGCGCGAAACGATGTAGACAACCGATCGATATATTAGTGCGGCGATGTGTCAGCGCGGTACGGCTCGCTTCGCTAGAATCGGGACTTTGCTTTCACCGCGCTTTCCCTCCCTTCTACGACGAGACCACCTGTGTCCGACCGACCGCCCGACATCGCGATGCTTCCCGCCGCGCATCGCGATCTGCCCGTGGCCACGCGCAACCGCGCGCGCTACGCGACGATGGCCCTGTTCTTTATCGCCGGCATGATGTACGGCACGTGGGGGATTCATGTGCCCACGGTGCGCGACCGCTTTGATCTGAACCCGGCGTTGCTGTCGCTCGCGCTTTTCGCGGTGGCGGGCGGCTCGATTGCCGCAATGACGGCGAACGGTCCGTGGATCGCCCGCGCCGGCACGCGCCGCGCGTGCCTCGCCGGCGGCCTGACAATGTCGGTCTGCGCTGCGCTGATGCTGCTCGTCCCCGCGTACTGGATGCTGCTCGTCGTGCTCGCCTGCTTCGGCGCCGGCATGGCGACGCTCGATGTTGCGATGAACGCCGAAGCGAGCGCGGTCGAACAGGCGCTCGGCCGTCCGATCATGTCGGCGCTGCACGGCATGTTCAGCGTCGGCGGCATGGCGGGCGCGGCGGCCGGCGGCGCACTGCTCGCGCACGGCATGACGTCGGTCGTCCATATGCTGTTCGCGGCCGCGGTGAGCGCCGCCGTGCTGCTCGTGGCGTGCCCGTCCGTGCTGCCGCACGTGCCGCATGAGGAGCATCCGGATGCACACACCCCGCGTGCGAACCGCTGGCGCTCGCCGGCGCTCTGGGCGCTCGGCATCGTCGCGCTGATCGCATTGATCGCGGAAGGCGCGATGTACGACTGGGCGACTATCTATATGCGCGACGTCGTCGTCGCCACGCCGGCTGTCGCGAGTGCCGCGTACGCGGCGTTTTCCGGCGGCATGGCCGCGGCGCGCTTTGCCGGCGATGCGGTGCGCGCACGGTTCGGCGCGCCGCAACTCGTGATGGCAAGTGCGTCGCTCGCGTGCGTCGGGATGATCGGCGCCTTGCTGCTGCCGCATACGATCACCGCGATGACAGGCTTCACGCTGATGGGACTCGGCCTCGCCAACATGATGCCGGTGCTGTTCGCGGCAGCGGCTCGCGTCAAGGGCATTCACGCGGCCGAAGGACTGGCGCACGTCGCGGGCCTCGCCTACTTCGGCTTGCTGCTCGGGCCGGTGATTATCGGCGGCGTGGCGCAGGCGACCAACCTCACGATCGGTCTTTCAGTCGTCGCGATCTGCGCCGCGCTGATTGCGTTTGCGGGACCGAAGGTGCTGCGGCGCCTCGGTATCTGACGGCGTTGCCCGCCATGTCGCCACCGCGCGCGCGCGGCTCAACAAAAAAGGCACGCGAGCCGGAAGCCGCGTGCCTTGCATACGCCGTTCGCGCAAACGAACTGACGGTTTGACAGATGACGAACCTGCGCAAGCAGATCCGTCATCCGTCTTGTCTCTGCTCTTACATCTTGACGACGTCGAGCAGCGTCTTCTTACCGGACTTGTAGTTGTACAGCGAGATCACGCCGTGCTTGAGGTCGCCCTTCGAGTCGAACGTGGTTTCACCGATCACACCCTTGTAGTCGGTGTTCGGCATCGCGGCGAGGATCTTGGCCGGATCGGTCGAGTTCGCACGCTTCATCGCGTCGACGATGATGTACACGGCGTCATACGTGAACGGCGCATAGATCTGGATCGGCTGGCCGAAACGCTTCTCGTACTTCGCTTCGAATGCCTTGCCGCCTTCCATCTTCTCGAGCGCCATGCCCGCTTCCGAGCACACGATGTTGTCGGTCGCGTCGCCGGCGAGGTCGGCCAGCTTGTCGGTACACACGCCGTCGCCGGCCAGCACCTTCGCACGCAGGCCGAGCTGCTTCGCCTGCTTGGCGAACGGGCCGCCCGTGGCGTCCATGCCGCCGTACATGATCGCGTCGGGGTTCTCACCCTTGATCTTCGTCAGAATCGCGCGGAAATCGACAGCCTTGTCGTTCGTGGCGTCGTGCGACATCACGTTCAGGCCGAGCGACTTCGCCGTCTTCTCGAATTCGTTTGCGAGGCCCTGACCGTAAGCGGTCGAGTCGTCGACGATCGCGACGCTCTTCACCTTCAGGCCCTTCGCTGCATAGTTCGCGAGTGCCGGGCCTTGCTGCGCATCGGTCGCGACCACGCGGTACGTGGTCTTGAAGCCTTGCTGCGTGTAGGCCGGGTTCGTCGACGACGGCGAGATCTGCACGATGCCCGCGTCGCTATAAATTTTCGAAGCCGGGATCGACGTGCCGGAGTTCAGGTGACCCACCACGGCGACGACCTTGTCGTCGACGAGCTTCTGCGCAACCTGCGTGGCCGTACGCGGGTCGGCCGCGTCGTCTTGCGCATCGAGCACCAGCGTGATCTTCTGGCCGCCGATCGTGAGCCCCTTCGCGTTGATTTCCTCGACCGCGAGGCGAGCGCCGTTCTCGTTGTCCTTGCCCAGGTGTGCAATGCCGCCCGTCAACGGAGCGACGTGGCCGATCTTGACGGTCTGGTCCGCCACCGCGCCCGTCGCCAACGTCGCAAACAGCATCGCCGCAGCGCTAATCGGCAACAGCTTTTGAATCTTGATGTTCATGTAAGTCTCCAGTTTCGGTCCCAAATCAACGTAATCGCCCTTGTGCCCCGCGTCCTTCACGTGTCGCTCAAATCCCGTGGACGACTGCGCCGGATGCATCGTTATGCACTTGGCAAGCACGTCAACCAGCCTGTTTGTGGCAGGTGGTCTTCGTACCAGCGCGCAAGTGTAGGCCATCAAATTAATTTGTGGGGTTTTTTTGAGTAAGTGGGATCACTACCAATAGCGTTTATCCCACATCGTCGCCGACGCGCCGCTTTAGTCGCCGCCCAAACGCCTGCCGGCACGCGGTTTCGACTGGCTTTTCTAAAGATGCGCTTCAAAACGCCGTTAATAGACAATCGCCGCAACGTTGCCTGAACCGATGCCGGGGCGCTGCGCCGATGCGCTTAGACACACTCCGAAGCATTTGGCGATTCGTGACCAAAAACAGTGTCGTCTGTCATCCGATAATCGATAACCGGTGCTGTTTCAATCCGCTTACGGGAAAACCCGCTTTACGCGCGCCATTGCCGGCGCGGCTTTAACGGTGCCGCGCTGCCACGCTGCAGTGCGCCTCTTTTGGTGGCAAACTGGGCGCCGTTTTCGGCCAGGTTTTTGGCCCACCGCTTCGTAGAGGAGAATGAACGTGAGCGTCACTTCCCGTTGGATCGATATCCCCGCCGGCTCCGACAGTTTCGGCGCCTTTCTGGCGTTGCCCAAGAGCGGCAAAGGGCCTGCCGTCATCATCATTCAGGAAATCTTCGGCGTGAACGGCCATATTCGCGCCGTCACCGAACAATATGCGCAGGACGGCTACGTCGCCATCGCGCCGGACATTTTCTGGCGCACGCAGCCGCGCGTCGAATTGACCTACGCCGGCGCCGATCGCGACAAGGGTATCGAACTGCTGCAAAAGACGAACGTCGACCTCGCCGTTGCCGACATCGGCGCGACCGCAGCTGCGCTGCGCGCGATGCCCGAAGTGACGGGCAAGGTTGCGGCGATCGGCTACTGCTTCGGCGGCCGGCTCGCGTATCTGGCGGCCGCGCAGGGCACCGTGGACGCCGCGGTTGCGTACTACGGCGGCGGCATCCAGAACCAGCTCGAACTCGCGCCGAAGATCAAGGTGCCGATGCAGTTCCACTATGGCGAACTCGACTCGGGCATTCCGATGTCGGCAGTCGGTGAAGTGAAAGAGCGCTTCGCCGGGCGCGACGACGTGGAATTCCATATCTACCCGAACGCCGATCACGGTTTCAACTGCACCGATCGCGCAAGCTATCACCAGCATTCGGCGGCGCTTGCGCATGGCCGCACGCTTACGTTCCTCGGCGAACGTCTGTAAACACCCTCCTTCCGCTAAGCTTGTCGTCGCGGCGCGCACCACGCGCGCCGCTCATCGGGAGACGATCGAGCCGTGCAATCCGACTATCTTGCCCACGACGCAATCGGCCTTGCCGAGCTCGTCAGAAAACGCGAAGTCAGCGCGCGTGAGCTGATCGACGCCGCGATTGCACGCGCCGAAGCCACGAACCCCGCGATCAATGCGATCGTGCTGAAGGACTACGATGCGGCGCGCCGCCGCGCATCGCGCGAACGCGCCGATGGCGGCAGTCCCGATCACCTCGGCGCGGGACCGCTCGCGGGCGTTCCCTATCTGATCAAAGACCTGTTCTCGCCGGTAGCCGGGCTGCGCATGTCGCTCGGCAGCCGCCATTACCGGCACTTCGTGCCCGCCGAAGATGCGCCGCTGATTGCACGTACGCGCGCGGCCGGCCTCAATATCTTCGGCAAGACGAACACGCCCGAGATCGGGCTGATGCCTTATACGGAGCCCGAACTGTTCGGCCCGTGCCGCAATCCGTGGAGCCTCGATCACACGCCGGGCGGCTCGAGCGGCGGCGCGGCCGCGGCGGTCGCCGCCGGCATCGTGCCGCTCGCGCATGCAAGCGACGGCGGCGGCTCGATCCGCATTCCGGCATCGTGCTGCGGGCTGTTCGGGCTCAAGCCGTCGCGCGGCCGGCAACCGCTGGCGGGCGAACCGTCGCCCGGCGATATGGGCGTCGAGCACGCCGTCTCGCGCAGTGTGCGCGACAGCGCGTTGCTGCTCGATCTGACATCGGGCCGTGCCGATGTGCCGCCCGGCGCGCCGGGCACCTTTCTCGGCGCGCTGGCCGAACCGCACGGCAAGCCGCTGCATATCGCCTACGTGACGGACCCGATGTTCGCGCACACGCTATCGGCCGATGCGCGCGCCGCGCTCGACGATGCCGCGCAGCTCGCGCAGTCGCTCGGACACCGGATCGAACCGGTCTCGCTCGGCATCGACTTCAGCACCGTGCGCAGCGCGTTTCTCGCGATGTATTCCGTCAGCGCCGAGGCCGTTGTGTTCAACGCCGATCGCATCACCGGACGCAAACCGGTGCGCGACGAATTCGAAGTCTCGACGTGGACCATGGCGCACATCGGCCGCAAGTTCGGCGAACGCCTGTTGCCGGACGCGCTCGAAGAACAGCGCAAGCTGACCGCGAAGCTCACCGATCTGCTGAACCGCTTCGACGTGCTGCTGTGCGCGACGCTAGCGGCGGCGCCGATCAAGATCGGCGAAATGCAGCCGACGGCAATCGAACGAATGCAGATGCGCGTGGTGACCACGCTGCGCATCGAAGCGCTGATGAAACGGCTGCTGGCCGAGGCGGCCGACAAAGCGTTCGCATGGGCCGGGTGCACGGAAATCTTCAATATGACGGGGCAACCCGCGATGTCGGTGCCGCTTTACTGGAATGCGCGTGGACTGCCGATCGGCACGCAGTTCGCGACGCGCAGCGGCGGCGAAGCGACCTTGTTCCGGCTGGCCGCCCAACTCGAAGCGGCGCGCCCGTGGTTCAACCGGCGCCCGGCGCTGATGCCGGCCAGCGAGTAGCGCGCGGCGCAACCGCTCGCGTATGGCGTCACGCCGGCTTGCGCATCGCGTCGAGATCCGCGTGACGTCCCGCCGGCACGCACGCGATCGACACGATCGCGATACCGCTCGCGCGCGTTGCCGATGACAGCGGCTTCGACCGCGCGCGTTGTGCGTTCGCAATGCGGCCGCGATCCGAGTCTTTCCAGCCTGCACGTTTCAAACGTGGACTCGAGTGTACGAGCGCCTCATGTGTCTTCAGGCAAAAAAAACGTCCGTCGCGCGGTTCGCAACGGACGTTTTTCGAGCATCGGACGGTGACCCGGTAACCGGGCCGCACGCGCCGAATGCGGCGCTTGCGGCATGAACCGCATTGCTGCGCCGGCGCTCAGGCCTTCTTGTTGTATGCGCTGCACCAGCCTTTCGCGGCGACCTGCTTGCCGGCGAACATCGGGCAGGGCGCGAACGCATCGGTCGGTTTGCCCTGGTAGAAGCTGCAGTTGCCGCAGTCTTCGCCGGCCGTGTATTTCGCGTACTTGGCCTTGTCGACTTGCGTCGCATCGAGCTTGTAGCCAAGCGCCTGGGCAGTCGGGTCGCTTTCGGCGACCTTTGGTGCGTCGGCCAGCGCCTCGCGCGACAACGCGAGCGCCGACACGGCGCCGATACTCGTGATCAGAAACGTACGACGGGATGATTTCATGGGGACTTGCTCCGTTTATGTCTTGATCCTGATTGGTCCGCCGTTCTGTCGACAGCGGTCCCCAAGCATAACAATGAAGCCGGCGCGCGGGCGGCTTCGATGCCGGTCATAAGCGAATTGACAGCGGAGATTGCACGACGCGGAGCACGCCGCGCCGGGTACGGTGAGCGCCGCACGCAGCGTCATCCGAGGAGCACGGCCCCGCGCCCCGGTGCCTGCGACAGATGGACGCAGGCGCCGCGCCGCCTTGCTACGCGCGTCCCAGCAGTTCGCAGACGCGTTGCGCGATTGCGAGGGACGCCGTGAGCCCCGGCGACTCTATGCCGAACAGATTCACGAGGCCGCGCACGCCGTGCGCCGCCGCGCCCTGAATGAGGAAATCGGCAGCCGGCTCGCCGGGTCCGGACAGCTTCGGCCGGATGCCCGCATACGCGGGCTGCAAGGCGTGATCGGGCAGCGCCGGCCAGTACGCGCGAATCGCCGCGTAAAAGGAATCGGCGCGGCGCGGGTCGACGTCGTAGTTGATCGAATCGACCCATTCGACGTCCGGGCCGAAACGCGCCTGCCCACCGAGGTCGATGGTCAGATGCACGCCGAGTCCCGCTTCGTTCGGCATCGGATAGATGAGCCGGCTAAATGGCGCGCGCCCCGACATGCTGAAGTAGTTCCCGCGCGCGAAATAAAGCGGCGGTACATAACGTGGATTCAGGCCGCGAATCTTCCGCGCAAGCGCATTGGCATGGAGGCCCGCGCTGTTGATCACGCAGGCCGCGCCTATTGTCGTCGGCGCGGCGCCGCCGACCGTCACGACAAAGCGCCCGCTCGATGCTTCGATTGATTCGACCGGCGCATGAAATGCGATCACGGCGCCGTCGCGTTCCGCATCGCCCTGAAACGCGAGCATCAACTGATGGCTATCGACGATGCCTGTTTGCGGCGAGAACACGGCATCGACGCATTCGAGCGCGGGCTCGAGTTCCTGCGCTTCCGCACCGCTGATGCGCATGAGGTCGAGCACGCCATTTTCGCGGCCGCGCGTAAGGATGCTTTCGAGCTGCGGAATCTGGTTGCGCGCAGTCGCGACGACAAGCTTGCCGCAGCGCTGATGCGGCACGCCGCGCGCCGCACAGTATTCGTACAGCAGTTCGCGGCCGCGTACGCACAGCGCCGCCTTCTGCGAGCCGCGCGGATAGTAGATGCCCGCGTGAATGACCTCGCTATTGCGCGAGCTCGTTCCGACACCGATCGCCTCGGCCGCTTCGAGCACGATCACCTCGCGGCCACGCGCAGCGAGCGCGCGCGCCACGGCGAGACCGATCGCGCCGGCGCCGATCACCACACATTCGATTTGATCCATATTCGTATTGACGCAGCCAGTCATGCACCGCGTTTTGCCTCGTCCACCCGGTGAAGATGAAGATCGCGTACGGTCACGGCAAATTGTACGACGCCCCAGAGACGCAAAAGCCCGAAGCCGGAAACGGCTGCGGGCATGGCGATCTTCAACGCTCAACCACAACACCAGCGTTGTCGGAGTGTACGCCGTCAACGCCGCGCATGGGTGGCTCGCGTGAAGCGCATGTGTGGTTTAGCGGACCAATCCGATGATTTGCACTTCACGTGCCCGCATGCGATCGACGCATCGCGACGAGAAGCCAATCGTTTGCGCGAACGCGTGCCCGCCAATTTCGTCGATGGCGAACGCGCGACGCCGTCGCGCATGGCTCAGCTATCGCGACTCTCGCCTCAATAAACGGAATTAACCGTAGCCGCGCGAAACTCACACCGGATTCACGCCGGATTCGCCGAATCACGGCGGGTTCACCGTTGCGTCACGCGGAACGCAGCGCCCGGGGACGCTGCCGTGTTCGCCTTTCCGATCGGCGCTTCGCCACGCGAGCGCCTCAATCGCGAGCGCGAAAACCGATCGGCTTGCGCCGCGTCTGATGATCGAGCTGGATGTCGTCCGCGACGATCTCGTCGCGTCCGTCGATACGCGCGGCCCCGAAGCCGTTCAGAATCGCGCGGCGCATCGCACGCGGCGACGCGCGCTGCAACGGTTCGAGCGCCGCATCGGAAAGACACGCGGGAAAGCGCTGACCCCAGCCGTGTGCACTGCGTATCTCGTCGTAAATCGATTGCGCGATACGCCGCGCGCCGTCGCAGTCGGGCGCCGGAATTTCGTAGACGTTCATGCGGTTCAGAATCGGCTCGGGAATCGCGCGCGCGTCGTTCGCAGTAGCGATCCAGATCACGTGCCCCGCATTGATCGGAACTTCCGCGAACTCGTCGATAAAGCTTTGCGCGGTATCGTGCTCGAGCAGCGCATACAGGGCACCGAGCGGATCGTATTGCGAATCGCCGCTTGCCTTGTCGATTTCGTCGACGGCGATCACCGGGTTCGCGTAGCTGCCGTGCACGAGCGCGTCGAACACCTTGCCCGGCTTGGCGTTTTTCCATTGCGAGGACGCGCCGGACAGAATCCACCCCGCCGTGAGTGCGCCCATCGCGACGTAGTGATAAGACGTGCCGAGCATGCGCGCGAGTTGCTTCGCGAAATGCGTCTTGCCGATGCCCGGGTCGCCCAGCAGCAGGATCGGCATCAGCTCGAGCCGGTCCTCGGTTTCGATGCACAGCGCGACCTGCTTGCGCACGTCGTCGAGCGGCTCGGCGAAGTTCGGCAAGGTGCCGATCAGATCGTCGATGGACGGCATCCGGTTCGGCTTCACGCAGAACCGCAGGTTGCCGATTTTCAGCATTTTTTCGTAGGTCGCGCGCAAGGCTTCGTTCGCGCTGTCGTTCAGATCGTTGAGCGCGGCTTCGACCTGCTCGAGGTCGTACACCTTGCTGAAGGACGCTACCGCGATCTCCTGTTTGACCACTGCCGTTGTCATCGCTCACCCCGTCGTGCAAATGTTGCGCGTCAATCTTGCTCGTTGTGCGTACGGCGCCCGCCGGCCCCGTCCCAAAATCAGTGTAACGATGCGCGACCGGCTTGCAAGCCAGCAGCCACGCGGGGTTGCTGCTAATACCGCTTGAATGCGCGGGACTGCGTCACAATTTGCACAATATTGTTGCTGAACCCTGGCCGCGGATCGGGGGTCAGAGAGGTTCCCCCCATCAGGCGTAAGATGATCGGCTGTCGGACAAAGCGCGGCCGCAACGATTCCGGAGACCTCATTCATGTGGAAAACCCGCATCGCCGCCGTAACGATCTGCCTGCCCCTGGCTGCGTTTGCGCAGCAGCCGGCCGCGAGCGCGCCGGTCGTGCAATGGCAGTTGCAGGTGATGCAGAACGGCCAGCAGATCGATTCATTCGACGGCACGACGACCGTCGGCCAGGCGCGCACGGATACGCATCATCATGTCGTGCAGCACAACGTCGGCTGCAAGGATCAGCCGGCCGGCGATATCGACCTGCAGCGCACGCTCACCGTTTCGCCGATCGCGGCGGACGCAAGCGGCGTGACGCTTGCGATCGAGGCGCAGGAAACGCTCGAAGACACGAGCACGCAGCGCACGTCGGCATCGGGATGCAAGATTCCGCCGCAGCCGCGCCAGGTGAGCGCGAGTCATCCGGGCCTCAAGGCAACGGGCAGCGACTGGACCAGCTGGACGCTCGTCGACAAGGACCCGCAGCTCGTTTATCGCGTGCGCGCGAGCGTCGCCGGCAACCCGGCACAGCAATGAACAACGTGGACAACGCGGCATGCGAAACCCCGAAGAACTGATACGCGAACCCGCGCGACAGAACGGTTCCGGCGTCGAAGATCTGGAGCGCGACGCGCCCGGGCCGGACATCGCGCTGCGGGACGAACCGAACCGCGACTTCATCGCGGTGAGCTGGAACCTGCACAAAGGCCGCTCGCCGCTCGGATTCCAGGCTTGGCAGGCGATGCAGCGCTGGGTGCAGTCGACGCACGCCGACGCGTATTTTCTGCAGGAAGCGATGGCGCGCCGCATGCCGGCGCCGGTGCTCGCCAGCAATTTCGGCGCGCCGCTCGGCGAACCGAGCGACGATATCTGGCATTGCCAGGCGACTGAAATCGCGCGCGCGCTCGAGTTGCAGATCGCGCTCGGAACCAATGTGTTCAAACCATCGTGGCGTCACGGCAATGCGATCCTGTCGCCGCATCCGCTCGATCTCGGCGGCCGCTGGGACATTTCGGCGCACCGTTTCGAACGGCGCGGACTGCTCGTCGCGCGCGCGACGTTCGCCGGACGCTCGGTCACGCTGCTGTGCGCGCACCTCGCGCTCACGCGCCAGGCGCGTTTGCGGCAAATGAGCTGGATCGCGCACTGGATCGCGAAGGAAGCGGCCGAAGGACCGCTCGTGCTCGCCGGCGACTTCAATGACTGGCGCAACGACTCGGTGCCGCTCTTCGCCGAACTCGGGATGAACGAGGTGGCGACGCTGCTCGGCGAATCGGGGCGCACATTTCCCGCGTTTTCGCCCGCGCTTGCGCTCGACAAGATGTTCGTGCGCGGCATGCAACCGGTCGAATGGATCCAGCCCGCGCAGGAAACCGCGTGGCTCTCCGATCATTTGCCTTATATGGCGCGCCTGCGAATCGAATAGATGCCGGATCATCTCTATGTTCCGATCCTGCTGCGGAGATTTCGCTGATGTCGGCCGGCTGGTATTGGACCGCGCTTACTGGGCCGCGCTTACTGGGCCGCGCTTGCCGCGCCGCGCGATTATTTTTCGTCTAACGTAAGCGCGGTCCAATAAGCGCGCTGCGGTAAAAACTGCGCCTCCCGTCAGGTTCCAGCTTCGCGAGCAGGGTCAATACTGCGATGCGTTCCGGGTTTCGGTATCATCGCCGGTCTCTGGTTTTCCATCCCGAGCATCGGTGTTGCGCTGTGCGTTATCGCATCGCAGTCGTCCGATGCAGCGGCCGCGCGTTGCAGCATCGAAGCTGCCGCCGCGCCGCACGCCGTGGCCCTGGTCAATGTTGCGTACAACCGCAGCGCAAACGGGTGTGCAAAATCGGGCGGACGCGGCAAGCCGGTTTGCCGCCCACCGGCCTGCGAACCGGTAACGCGGTAAAATAGCGGACTGCGCAGCACTTTTTCGACGCAATCCCGCCCTGTCAGGGTCGCGACAGGAATGGCGCATCGAAGCGCCGGCGGCTGCGAGGCCACGATGCCACCATAAGGCCGTCATCAAAGCCGCCCTTGTTTTCGCCTCATCCAAAGAAGCCATGAGCAACCTGAATTCACAAACCGTCCTGAGCGTCCACCACTGGACCGACACGCTTTTCAGCTTCACGTGCACGCGCGACGCGTCGTTTCGTTTCGAGAATGGCCAGTTCACGATGGTCGGCCTCGAGGTCGACGGCAAGCCGCTGATCCGCGCCTACAGCATGGCGAGCGCGAACTACGAAGAGAACCTCGAATTCCTCAGCATCAAGGTGCAGGACGGCCCGCTCACGTCTCGGCTGCAGCACCTGAAGGTCGGCGACCAGGTTCTGATCGGCAAGAAGCCGACCGGCACGCTCGTGGCCGACAACCTGCTGCCCGGCAAGACGCTATGGCTGCTGTCCACGGGCACGGGTCTCGCGCCGTTCATGTCGATCATCAAGGACCCGGACGTCTACGACCGCTACGAGCGCGTCGTGCTCACGCATACGTGCCGCTTCGTCGATGAACTCGCGTACAAGGAATACATTACGGACCACCTGCCGGCGCACGAGCACATCGGCGAGCTGATCCGCGACAAACTCGTCTACTACCCGACCGTCACGCGCGAAGCATTCCAGAACCGCGGCCGCATTACCGAACTGATCGAGACGCAAAAGCTGTTCGCCGACCTCGATCTGCCGCATTTCTCGAAAGAGAACGATCGCATCATGTTGTGCGGCAGCCCCCACATGCTGCGCGACACGCGCGAACTGCTCGACAGCATGGGCTTCGAAGAAGGCAGCAACAACTCGCCGGGCCACTATGTGATCGAAAAGGCCTTCGTGGGCTGATGACGCCGATGCGGACTGGCCGAAGCCTGGCTCGAAGGCCGCCGCCTCGCGCCATGCAATCGGCGTAAAAACAACAAGACCGGGATACGTCCCGGTCTTTTTTTGTCACTACGATTTTACTTTCATTTTGCCTTCGCCGCGCTTGCCATGCGCAAAGGCCCAGCTGTGCGATGACCCTATGGATCGCCACAGTCGGCTGGACGTTACAAATTGACACACAGAAACGTCCTCAGCCTGTAAGCATTTTTCCTACAAACTTCGCCAGATAAAAAAGTGCACGACAGGTGCGTTTTACGCGCCGAGCCTTACTCCGCCTGCATTATTTTCTTTTTTTAGGATATCATCGCGGCGCAGTACGCCTGCACGGCAGCTGCGACCAAGGTGTCGTTCACTTGTTACCGAATGTAAATTTCGTTACGTCGTCGCGTAGCGATTGTCCGTCACGGCGCCGATCGCGGCAGACACATCTGGAGGCCAAGGGGTTCGCATGCGTTTTTCCGTGATTGCGCTGTCGACGCACAGCCGGTTTGCCGGCCACGCTACTTTCTGACAGGGGCGCAATGGATACGTCGACCGTGGTACCGATCGGCGCGCACGCCGACCAAGCCGAGATCGCGCGCCTGCGCGAACGCGTGCGCGAACTCGCGGCCGAGATCCTGCACGCGCAGGAAGCGGTGCGCCGCCAGCTCGCGCAGGAATTGCACGACAGCACCGGCGCCGAACTGACCGCGGCGCGCTTCGCGCTCGCCAACGTTCACACATGGTTGCCGGCCGATGCGCCGCCGCAATGCGCGGCGTCGCTGGCCGTGGCGAACCGTTCGCTCGACGCGGTCTCCGACGCCACTCGCCATGCGATCGACGAACTGCATGCGCCGTCGTTCGATAGCGGCATTGTGCACGCACTGTCTCAATGGACCGGCAGCTTCGCGGCCCGCACGGGCCTGCGCACGAGCTTCGTCTGTGCGGCCGACGCACGTTTGACGCGCCTGCCAGGCGACGCCGCGCTTGCGGTGTTCCGCGTCGCGCAGGAAGCCTTGAACAACGTCGCGAAGCACGCGCGCGCGTCGAGCGCCGACGTGCGCATCGAGACCGATGCCGAGCATCTGATCCTCATCGTCGCCGACGACGGCATCGGCCTGCCGCGCGCCGTCGGCAAGCTCACGGCCGACCTCGCGGCGAACCGTCGCGAGCGCAGCTTCGGCCTGTCCGGCATGCGCGCGCGCTGCGAAGCATTCGAAGGCGAATTCGCCATTGCGAACACGTCGCGGCCGAAGAAACCCAGGAAAAACTCGCGCGGTACGCTGCCCGGCACCGCGCTGCACGCGCGCTTCGCATGGCGCGCGTTGCTGGCTGCCACTGAACCCGACGCGCGGCGCCACGCCGCACATTCATGACCCGATAGCCGACAAGCACGATGAACCTGCGCATCCTCCTCGCCGAAGATCACGCCGTGGTTCGCCAGGGCGTACGCCAGTTGCTGCTCGACCGCGGCGTCGCCGCGGAAGTGGCGGAAGCCCAGACCGGCGCCGAAGCGCTGATGGAAGCGGGACGGCACTCGTACGACGTGATCCTGCTCGACATCTCGTTGCCGGACCTGAACGGTGTCGAAGTGCTCAAGCGCCTCAAGCGCAAGGTGCCGCGCGTGCCGGTGCTGATGTTCTCGATGTATCGCGAGGACCAGTACGCGGTCCGCACACTCAAAGCGGGGGCGGCCGGCTATCTGTCGAAAACGGTCGACGCCGCGCAGATGATCGCCGCGATCCAGCAGGTCGCCGCAGGCCGCAAATACGTGAGCCCGGCGATGGCCGAGGCGCTCGCGAATTACGTGTCGTTCGACGGCGAGCAGATGCCGCATGAAAAGCTGTCGGACCGCGAATATCAGACGCTTTGCATGCTCGCGTCGGGCAAACGGCTCACCGACATCGCGCACGCCCTGTCGCTATCGGTGAAGACGGTCAGCGTGTACCGCACACGGCTTCTCGAAAAAATGAAGCTGCACAACAATGCGGAACTCACGTTCTATGTGATGACGAACCGGCTCGTCGATCTGAATCCGGCCATGACGGCCTGAGTTGCCACCTGAGTTGCCACCTGACTTTCCGCCGCGAATCGAGGCTTTCAATTCGCGCACTGGTTCGCCCGAACGGCACATTACCGCCACCGGTCCTTGAGCCTGACGGCTACCTTTCGGCGATCGGATAAAATCGAAGGTTTCCCGCACCCGGCGCGCGAGGCACAACGCGCCGCTAATGAGACCTTCTGGCAATGTCTGTATTCCGAAAGAAAAACGTCGAACACATGATCGCCGGCGCGCAAGCCGCCGGCCTCAAGAAAGCGCTCGGCGCGCTCGATCTGACGTTTCTCGGCGTCGGCGCCATCATCGGCACCGGCATTTTCGTTCTGACCGGCACCGGCGCGGTTCAGGCCGGTCCGGCGCTCACCATTTCGTTTGTTATCGCCGCCATTGCGTGCGGCTTCGCGGCGCTCGCCTACGCCGAATTCGCATCGACCATTCCGGTCGCCGGCTCGATTTACACGTACTCGTACGCGACGCTCGGCGAGCTTGCCGCGTGGATCATCGGCTGGGACCTGATGCTCGAATATGGGCTCGCGACGTCGGCGGTATCGGTCGGCTGGTCCGGCTACCTGCAATCGCTGCTCGCGGGTTTCGGCATGTCATTGCCGGTTGCGCTGACCGCGGCGCCAGGCGCGCTGCCGGGCCACACCACGCTCTTCAACCTGCCGGCTTTCCTCGTGATGATGGCGATCACCACGCTGCTGTCGGTCGGCGTGCGCGAGTCGACGCGCGTCAATAATCTGATGGTTGCGATCAAGGTGATCGTCGTGCTGCTCGTGATTGCCGTCGGCGTATTTCACGTGACACCGGCGAACTGGCAGCCGTTCATGCCGAACGGCTGGTCGGGCGTGTTCGGCGCGGCCGCCGTCATGTTCTTTGCGTTTATCGGTTTCGATTCGGTGTCGTCGGCGGCCGAGGAAGTCAAGAATCCGAAGCGCGACCTGCCGATCGGCATCATTGCGTCGCTTGTCGTTTGCGCGGTGCTCTATGTCGCGGTCGCCGCGATCGTGACCGGCATCGTGCCGTATGCGCAATTCGCCCATATCTCGCACCCGGTTTCCTATGCATTGCAGGTAGCGGGGCAGACCTGGGTGGCCGGCCTGATCGATCTCGGCGCCGTGCTCGGCATGCTGACGGTCATTCTCGTGATGGCGTACGGCCAGACGCGCGTGATCTTCGCGATGTCGCGCGACGGCCTGCTACCCGCCGCGTTGTCGCGCGTGCATCCGCGCTTCGCGACGCCGTTTCTCACCACCTGGCTGTGCGGCATCTTCTTCGGCCTGATCGGCGCGCTCGTGCCGCTCGACGTGCTCGCCGAGCTCATCAATATCGGCACGCTCGCCGCGTTCTCGATGGTCTCGATCGCGGTGCTGGTCCTGCGCCGCACGCACCCCGAACTGCCGCGTGCATTCCGTTGTCCCGGCGTGCCCGTGGTGCCGGTGCTCGCGGTCGCATCGTGCCTGTTCCTGATGGTGAATCTCGCGGGCGTCACGTGGATGGCGTTCGTCGTCTGGCTCGCGCTCGGCATGGCGATCTATTTCGGGTACTCGCGCCGGCGCTCGAAGCTCGCGCATGGTGTGCGTCCGCACTGATCACGCATGGCCGCGCACGGCCGCGCAGCAAGGCAACGCGCGGCCGCGACGATTTCCCCCGATAGCCGCCCCCGCCGATTTGTGCTTTACTGTCCGGCACAAATCACAAACAGCACCAACCGAGCCGGACCCTCACAGCAGGCAGGCGGTAGGTAGTGAATGTGGGCCCGAGCCGGTCTCTATCCCCGCACAAAAGCGAAGGAGACAGTTCATGACGATCAGCATCAGCCTGACGGTGAACGGCGCGCCCGTCACCGCTAACGTCGAGCCCAATACGCTACTTGTTCAATTTTTGCGCGATCAGCTGCGCCTGACCGGCACGCATATCGGCTGCGATACCGCGCAGTGCGGCGCATGCACGATCCATCTGAACGGGCGCGCGATCAAGTCGTGCAACATGCTCGCAGTGCAGGCCGATAGCGCGGACATCACCACGATCGAAGGACTGTCTCCGAACGGCGAGCTGCATCCGATGCAAGCCGCGTTCAAGGAGTGCCACGGGCTCCAGTGCGGCTTCTGCACACCGGGCATGGTGATGAGCGCCGCCGCGCTCGTTGCGACTCATCCGCAGCCCAGCGAAGCCGACGTGCGCGCCCAGCTCGACGGCAACCTGTGCCGCTGTACGGGCTATCACAACATCGTCAAGGCGATCGTCGAGGGCGCGGCAGCAATGGCGTCGGGCGCGGGTTCGGCACAAGCACACGCGCAAACGCAAACCGCCGCGAAGGCCACCGCCTGATCGATGCCGAGGAGCCCGACAATGAACGCACCCGAAACGCACCGCATCATTGGCGCTTCCGTCAAACGTAAGGAAGACGCACGCTTCCTCACCGGCACCGGCCAGTACACGGACGACGTGGTCCTGCCCAATCAGTCGTACGCGGTGTTTCTGCGCTCGCCGCATGCGCATGCGCGCATCAAGCGCATCGACACGACGGCGGCGAAGCAGTCGCCTGGCGTCGTCGCGATCTTCACCGGCGCGGACCTCGCGGCGGACAATGTCGGCGGCCTGCCATGCGGCTGGCTGATCCACAGCATCGACGGCACGCCGATGCACGAGCCGCCGCATCCGGTGATCGCGCATACGAAGGTCAGGCACGTCGGCGACCAGGTCGCGCTCGTGATCGCCGACTCGGTCAACGCGGCGAAAAATGCGCTCGAACTGATCGAAGTCGATTACGACGAACTGCCGGCGATCGTCGACACCGCGCATGCAGCCGACGCGGGCCAACCCGCCGTGCACGACGAAGTGCCCAACAATACGTGCTTCACGTGGGGCCACGGCGACAAGGCCGCGACCGACGCCGCCTTCGCCAACGCCGCGCACGTGACGACCCTTGATATCGTCAATAACCGGCTCGTGCCGAACGCAATCGAGCCGCGCGCGGCGAACGCCGCCTGGTCGCCGTACGACGACAGCTACACCGTCTACGTCGCGAATCAGAACCCGCACGTCGAACGGCTGCTGATGGCTGCGTTCGTCCTCGCGCTGCCCGAATCGAAGGTGCGCGTGATCGCACCGGATGTCGGCGGCGGTTTCGGCTCGAAGATCTTTCTGTATGCCGAAGATGTCGCCGTGACGTGGGCGTCGAAGAAGGTGCGGCGCCCCGTCAAATGGACCGCCGAGCGCTCCGAATCGTTCCTCTGCGATGCGCACGGCCGCGACCACGTCACGAAGGCCGAACTTGCGATGGACAAGGACGGCAAGTTCCTCGCGATGCGCGTGCACACGATCGCGAATATGGGCGCGTATCTGTCGACGTTCGCGTCGAGCGTACCGACCGTGCTGTACGCGACGCTGCTCGCCGGCCAGTACGCGACGCCGGCGATCTACGCGGAAGTCAAAGCGGTCTTCACGAACACGGTGCCCGTCGACGCGTATCGCGGCGCTGGGCGCCCCGAAGCGACTTACGTGGTCGAGCGGCTCGTCGAAACCGCGGCGCGCGAGCTCAATGTTCACCCGGCCGAACTGCGCCGCCGCAACTTCATCCGTTCGTTCCCGTACGCGACGCCGGTCGGCCTCACCTACGATACCGGCGACTACGAAACGCTTCTGGCGCGCGCCATCGAACTGGCCGACGTCGAAGGCTTCGCTGCGCGCAGACAGGCCTCGGAACAGAAAGGCAAGCGGCGCGGCCTTGGCTACTCGTGCTACATCGAAGCGTGCGGACTCGCGCCATCGAATGTCGCCGGCGCGCTCGGCGCGCGTGCGGGTCTGTTCGAAGCAGGCGAAATCCGCGTGCATCCGACCGGCTCCGTGACCGTGTTCACAGGCTCGCACAGCCACGGCCAGGGTCACGAGACGACTTTCGCGCAAGTGGTGGCGGACCGGCTCGGCGTGCCGATCGAAAACGTCGAGGTCGTGCACGGCGACACCGGGCGCATTCCGTTCGGCATGGGCACATACGGCTCGCGCTCGATTGCGGTCGGCGGCTCGGCGATCGTCAAGGCGCTCGACAAGATCGAAGCGAAAGCGAAGAAGATCGCCGCGCATCTACTCGAGGCGTCGCCCGACGACATCGAGTTCAAGGACGGCACGTTCCGCGTGGCCGGCACCGATCGCACGAAAACCTTCACGGACATATCGCTCGCCGCCTACGTGCCGCACAACTATCCGCTCGACAAACTCGAACCGGGCCTCGACGAAAGCGCGTTCTACGATCCGACCAACTTCACCTATCCGGCCGGCGCCTATATCTGCGAAGTCGAAGTCGACGTCGATACGGGCGAAACGCGCATCGAACGCTTCACCGCGATCGACGACTTCGGCAACGTGATCAACCCGATGATCGTCGAAGGCCAGGTGCACGGCGGCCTCGGCCAGGGGATCGGCCAGGCGATGCTCGAGCGCTGCGTGTACGACACCGAAAGCGGCCAGCTGCTGTCGGGTTCCTATATGGACTATGCGATGCCGCATGCGTCCGATCTGCCGCAGTTCACGGTCGAAACCGCGAAAGGCACGCCGTGCACGCACAATCCGCTCGGCGTGAAAGGCTGCGGCGAAGCAGGCGCGATCGGCTCGCCGCCGGCGGTGATCAACGCGATCATCGATGCGCTCGCGCCGCTCGGCGTCACCGACCTGCAGATGCCGGCGACGCCGCATCGGATCTGGTCGGCGATGCAAGCCGCGGGAGCATCGCAACGCACGTCGTCCAAACCGGCCTGAGCGGAGGAGCCCACATGTACACATTCGACTATCAACGTGCGGCCGATCCGAAGGCCGCGGTATCGGCGCTCGCCGCGGACGTCGACGCGAAGTTTCTGGCCGGCGGCCAAAGCCTGCTGCCGACCATGCGCTTGCGTCTCGCGCAACCCTCGCAGCTGATCGACGTCACGCGCATTCCCGAGCTCAAGCAGATCCGCGCGGGCGACAAGACGCTGTCGATCGGCGCCACCGTCTGTCACGCAGATGTCGCGGCGAACGAGGACGTGCGCCGCGCGCTGCCCGCGCTTGCCGATCTCGCCGCGCATATCGGCGATCGTCAGGTGCGCGCGCTCGGCACGATCGGCGGCTCGCTCGCGAACGACGACCCGGCTGCCTGCTATCCGGCCGCCGTGCTCGGCCTCGACGCGACGGTCGTGACCGATCGCCGCCGCATTACGGCCGAAGACTTCTTCGTCGGCATGTACGAGACCGCGCTCGCCCCGGACGAACTGATCGTGTCGGTCGAGTTTCCGTTCGCGGAGCGCGCCGCGTACGAGAAGTTCAGGAATCCGGCGTCGCATTTCGCGCTCGTCGGCGTGTTCGTCGCGAAGCAGGCAAGCGGCGTGCGCGTCGCGGTGACGGGCGCGGCACCGTCGGTGTTTCGCGTGCCCGAGCTCGAACAGGCGCTAGCGGCCGACTTCTCGCCGGCGGCGGCGCGCGCCGTGACGGTTTCGGCCGACGGCCTCAATACGGATCTGCACGCGAGCGCGGAATATCGCGCTCATCTGATTCCGATCCTCGCGGCGCGCGCGGTCGAACGCGCGAAGGCATAGCAGCGGGTCGACGCGGCATGCAACCCGCCTCCATCGACGACACGCTCGCGCGACTGACCGAACAGGACTACTTCGCGAGCCGCGAGCTTGCGACGGCGCTCTTTCTCGCCTTGCGGATGGAGCGGCCGCTGTTCGTCGAAGGCGAGCCCGGCGTCGGCAAGACCGAGCTCGCGAAGGCCGCGGCCGGCATGCTCGGCACGTCGCTGCTGCGGCTGCAGTGCTACGAAGGACTCGACACCGCCAGCGCGCTGTACGAGTGGGACTACCCGCGGCAGATCATGGCTCTGCGTGTCGCCGAAGCGTCCGGCGAGAAGCCCGGCAACGACACGCTCTATCGCAGCGAATTCCTGCTCAAGCGCCCGCTGCTGCAGGCGTTGATGCCCGACGAACGGAACCCGGCCGCGCGCCGCGTGCTGCTGATCGATGAAATCGACCGCGCCGACGAGCCGTTCGAAGCGTTCCTGCTCGAACTGCTCTCGGACTTTCAGGTGTCGATTCCCGAGTACGGCACCGTGCGCGCGCAGCAGCGGCCGCTCGTCGTGATGACGTCGAACCGCACGCGCGAAGTACACGATGCGCTGAAGCGGCGCTGTCTCTACCAATGGATCGGCTACCCGGAGCGCGAACGCGAACTCGCGATCGTCGCCGCGCGTGCGCCCGAGACGAGCGAAGCGCTGCAACGGCATGCGGTCGGCTTCGTGCATCAGTTGCGCGGGATGGACCTGTTCAAGGCGCCGGGCATCGCCGAAACGATCGACTGGTGCCGCGCGCTCAACGCGCTCTGCGTGACCGAGCTCGATCCGCAATCGGTGCAGGATACGCTGGGCGTGCTGCTCAAGTATCAGGACGATCTCGCGCGCATGGACGCGCAACAGATCGCCGAGTGCATCGCAGCGGCGGAGTGACGCGCGATGGACGCCACGCCGGATACCGACGAAGCACCGGACGCTTTTCCCGCATTCGCGCGCAACGTCGTGCATTTCGTGCGCCTGCTGCGCGCGGCTGGCCTGCCGATGTCGCCGGCACAGGCCGTCGACGCGCTCGACGCATTGCACCACGTCGGACTCGCGCGCCGCGACGACGTGCAGGCCGCGTTGGCTGCACTGCTCGTGCGTGCGCCCGACGAACGCGAACTGTTCGACGCGGCGTTCGAGCTCTTCTGGCGCGATCCCGATTGGGCCGGCAAGATGCGCGCGCTGCTGCTGCCGAAAGTCGGCAACACGATTCCGCCGCCGAAGCGCAACAACCGCCTCGCCGATGCGCTCGCGGCGCGTCCGCCGGTCACGCTCAACGCACCGCGCGCGCCGCGAATGGAACAGCACGAGTTGCACGCGCACGTCACCTTCAGCGCGGAAGAACGGCTGCGCCACCGCGACTTCGATACGCTGAACGCCGACGAATGGCGCACGCTGCGCCACGTGATCCGCAGCCACCGGCTGCCGCTCGCGATGGAACCGACACGCCGCCTCAAAGCCGCTTCGCGCGGCACGCATGCGGACCTGCGTGCGAGCGCGCGGCACGCGGTGCGCGCGGGCGGCGACTGGACCGTCTGGAAATATCGCGCGGCCGTCGAGCGCAAACCGCCGCTCGTCCTGCTGCTCGACATTTCCGGTTCGATGAGCAGCTATTCGCGCGCGGTGCTGTACTTCTGCCACGCGCTGCTGCAGTCGCGCGAGCGCCTGCAGGTGTTCCTGTTCGGCACGCGACTGACGAATGCAACGCGCGCACTGCGCGAGCGCGACCCCGATGTGGCGATTGCGGCGCTCGCCGAGCAGGTGGTCGACTGGTCCGGCGGCACGCGCATCGGCGCGGCGCTGGCCGACTTCAACCGGCGCTGGGCACGACGCGTGCTGACCGGCAGAGCGACCGTGGTCCTGGTTACCGATGGCCTTGATCATGAAGCGATCGATCTGCTGGCTGCTGAAATGGGCCGCCTGCGGCGCTTCGCGCACCGCATCGTCTGGCTCAATCCGTTGCTGCGCTACAGCGAATTCGCGCCGAAGGCGCGCGGCGTGCAAGCGATCCTGCCGCATGTGGACGCGCACCGGCCGGTCCATAATCTCGACAGCCTCAGCGCGTTCGCCCGCGATCTCGCGCAGCTGGCGCCGCGCGCGCCGCTTGCGCCTGCCGGGCAGCCGGCCCATCGATCGCTGCCCGCCGCGCCAGCCGACCTCGCCGCGCGCACCCCAAAACCCGCAGGAGACACACGATGGACCTGACCGAAACCCATAAGCTTCCCGTTTCGCAACAGCGCGCGTGGGAAGCGTTGAACGACACCGAGATCCTGCGCGCATCGATACCGGGCTGTGAAAGTATCGACGCAGACGGCGAGAATGCGTACGCGATATCGATGAGCGCATCGGTCGGTCCCGTTAAGGCGCGCTTCAAAGGGCGTATGCTGCTGACCGACATCGACGCGCCGCATACGTATACGATTGTGTTTGAGGGCCAGGGCGGCGCGGCGGGCTTCGGCAAGGGCCAGGCGCAGGTCACGCTCGAGCCGGACGGCGACGACGCCACCACGCTCGCGTACACGGCAAGTGCGCAGGTCGGCGGCAAGCTCGCGCAAATCGGCTCGCGGCTCGTCGACGGCGCCGCGCGCAAGATCGCGGGCGAATTTTTCAAGCGCTTCAGCGCGCAGGTAACGGGCGGCGGCGACGGTACGGCCGGCGACGCAAACGTCGATAGCAACACCGCACCTGATGCTGAAAGCCAGGCAGAACAGACGGGCGCAACGGAATCCACCACCGAAGGCGCCGAACCGAAGAGGAAGAAATCATGGACAGCGTGGATCTCGAAGTCCTGAAATCCAGTGCACGCTGGCTCGACGAAGGTCACCGCGCGCTACTGGTCACGGTTGTCAGGACGTGGGGCTCGTCGCCGCGTCCCGAGGGCGCGATGCTCGCAGTGCGCGACGATGGACTCGTGGTCGGCTCGGTATCGGGCGGCTGCATCGAAGACGATCTGATCGAGCGCGTACGCCAACGCGGCATCGAACAGACGCACCCGGAAGCGGTGAAATACGGCATCAGCGCCGAGGAAGCACACCGCTTCGGCCTGCCGTGCGGCGGCACGATCCAGCTCGTGCTCGAACCGCTGAGCAAGCAAAGCGGCATCGCGGAACTGTGCCGGTCGGTGGAAGACGGCAAGCTCGTCGCGCGCACGCTCGATATGGCGAGCGGCGCGGTCCACTATGGCGCGGCGCAAGCAACCGACGGCGTCGATTTCGACGAGCGGCGCCTGCTCACGATCCACGGCCCGCGCTACCGGATGCTCGTGATCGGCGCCGGGCAGTTGTCGCGGTACCTCTGCAATATTGCGGTCGGCCTCGACTATCAGGTCACCGTCTGCGACCCGCGCGAAGAGTACACGGACGAGTGGAACGTGCCGGGCACGAGAATCGTGCGCACGATGCCGGACGACACCGTGCTCGAGATGAAGCTCGACGAGCGCTGCGCGGTGATCGCGCTTACGCACGATCCGAAGCTCGATGACCTCGCGCTGATGGAGGCGCTGAAAACGCCGGCATTCTACGTCGGCGCCCTGGGGTCGCGACGCAACAATGCGGCGCGCCGCGAGCGGCTCAAGGAATTCGATCTGACCGACACGGAGCTCGCACGCCTGCACGGGCCGGTCGGCATCTATATCGGCAGCCGCACGCCGCCTGAGATCGCCGTCTCCATTCTCGCGGAAGTGACGGCGGCTAAAAACGGCGTGTCGCTGCCGACGCTGCTGCAGGTCGAAGGCGCGAAGGCCGCGCGCGAGATCGCCGCAAACGCGGGCACGGCCTGCGGTATTCCTGACGAAGTCAGCGAGCGACGCGCGTAGCGAGCCTCGGTGTCCTGCGAGCGGCCGCACGGTGCCGCTCGCTGTCCGTTTGCATTTCCTCTGCTTTCCTTAGCGTTGGCCGTTTGGCCGACTGTCGCTTCCGTCCCGATCTCCCTAGCATGACCTCTGTGTCGCGGTACTGCCGCGCCCTGACATTCCGGCAACTTATTCCGTTGACGGAATATTCTTTGGAGGTTATATTGCTCATGAACTGGGACGTCGAATACACCAGCGCTTTCGGTGACTGGTGGGAAGTTTTGAACGAGTCCGAACAGGAGTCGGTCGCGGCATCGGTGCGGCTGCTTGAAGAATACGGTCCGTATTTGCGATATCCGCATTCGAGTCATATCCACGGCTCGCGTTGCGGCCACATGCGAGAGTTGCGGGTGCAGCACGAGGGGCAGCCGTATCGGGTGCTGTACGCGTTCGACCCGTCGCGCATTGCCATCTTGCTGCTCGGTGGCAACAAAGGCGGTGACGACCGCTGGTATCAGCGGAACGTCCCGCGCGCAGACACGCTTTACGACGAGCATATCGAGCAATTGAAAGAGGAGGAAACGGTATATGGTCAAGAAGTTCACTGAACTGCGGGCAAGAATGTCGCCCGAGTCCCGGGCTCGCTCCGAAGAGAAAGCCCGCCGTCTGATGGCGGAAATGGCACTACACGAACTGCGCCGGGCTCGCGGCATGTCTCAGGAAGACCTGGCCCTTGTGCTGCATGTGAAGCAGCCGAGCATCGCGAAGTTCGAGCAGCGCGCGGACACGTATGTGTCCACGTTGCGCGATCACATTCGCGGCCTCGGCGGCGAACTGGAAATCATCGCAGTCTTTCCCGAAGGGGATGTGAAGATCACCAACTTCGAGGTGGTGGAAAACGACGCATAGCAAATGGCGCGATGCACGCCAGTTTGTATGGCGCTTCGGCATGCATCGCGCTCATGCGCACGTCGACGTACCGCACGTGCATGGCTCACATCGCTCACTATGTAAGTCGTTTATGTACGGTTCTCGCTTGACAACGCATGCGCGGGCCTTTTAAGTGAGAAGTCCGGCGTAATGTGCCGGATGAAGTCCACTCTGTGAAGTCTGCGGCGTAAAGTCCGCAGTCCGGCTCCGCATTCCGATCCATTTCTACGCTTAATCCGACATCGTGCGCGTGCCCGACCTCATGCGTTCTCTTGTATCCGTCTTCATCGCGACTGCGTGCTGGTCCGGCCACGTCAGGGCTGCAAGCACCGTGGCAGCCGACGCTCCGGCCATCGCAAACGACCCGGCGCCCGGTTCTACCGTCAGCCCGGCTCGTCCCGTCGAACCATACGTGAACGAACAGGAGACGCAAACTTTCACTGTCAACGCGGACGGCTCGTTCACGAAGCTCGACGACATGACGTTGCGCGTGAACACCGAGGCCGGCGTCGCGCGCGTGGCGCAGCACTACATCTGGTTCAATCGCAATATGGCGAAGGTCGACGTGATCGAGGCATATACGACCGGTGCCGATGGCGTGCGGCATGACGTGCAGCCCGACGAGATTCGCAACGTACAGGAAGCGCGTTCGTTCGACGCGCCGATGTTCCAGGACATCCTCGAAAAAGTCATCGTGTTTCCCGCAGTGGAACCGGGCGCGCGCATTCATTTGAAGTACCGGAAAACACAGCAGGTCCCGATCGTACCCGGCTATTTCAGCGATTTCACGCCGCCCGATCTCGCGCCGACGCACAACTTCCGCCTTATCTACGATTTACCGGCCGATATGCCGCTCTACGCGGACGCACGCGGTTTCAGTGCAGCGGCGCCGGTCACGCAGAACGGCCGCACGCGCTACGAATTCCGCTACGACAAGGCGCGCTTCGGGCGCCTCGAATACGGTTCGATCTCGTACGTGAGCTATGGCGACCGGCTGATGGTGTCGACGTATCGCGACTATGCGGCGTTTGCGGCGACGTACAAGGCATCGGCGGTCGACCCGAGCGTATCGGACCCGGCAATCGTCCGTCTCGCGCGCACGCTGACCGAAGCCGACAGCACGCCGCGCGAGAAAGCGAAAACGCTCTACGACTGGGTCCGCAAGAACATCCGCTACGTCGCGGTCAACGTCGGGCGCGGCGCGGTCGTGCCGCATCGCGCGGCCGAGATTCTCGCGTTGCGCTACGGCGACTGCAAGGATCACGTCGCGCTTTACGGCGCGCTGCTCGGCGCCGTCGGCATACGCAACGAACCCGCGTTGATCAACAGCGGTACGGTCTATTCATTGCCGTCGGTGCCCGGATTCGGCGTGTTGAATCACGTCATCACCTATCTGCCCGATCTGCAGATGTACGCGGATTCCACCGCGGCGAACGTCGAGTTCGGCTATCTGCCGTCAACCGACATGGACCGGCCGACCGTCCTCGTCGACGAGGGCGTACTCGGCCGCACGCCGGCCACCGCATCGATGGCGCGCAGCAGCGACCTCACGATCTCCGTCGCGCCGGACGGCTCCGCGAACTTCGTCTACCGCCTGCAGGCAACGGGCTGGGCCGCCGAGCAGGGCCGCGCGATGCTGCGGCTGCAAACGCCCGCGCAGCGCGAAGAAGCGATTCAAGGCGAGTTGCGCGCGGCCAACCTGACCGGCAACGCGATGCTCTCGACGAACGCACTCGATGCTTCCGCAGGCCCGCTGATCGTCACGATGAAGGGCACACTCGAAGATTTCGTGCTGCCGGGCGCGGCCGCATCGATTCCCGCCTTGACGAGCTTCGTCGGCGGCTTCCAGTCGGATGCGCGCTACTGGCTCGGCGAACGGCAGCGCACGCAACCGTTTGTCTGCCGCAACGTCGAGTTGCACGAGCGCGCGCGCATCGTTCTGCCTGCGAATTTCCGCGTGCTCGATATGCCGGAGGCCGCGCATACCGAAGACCGCTTTATCGATTTCCGCTCGACATATCAGTACGATCCGAAAACCAACGTCGTTACGATGGCACGCGACGGCAGCACGCGGTTCAGCAGCGAAGTGTGCTCGCCGGACGAGTTTGCGCAAATGCGCGCGGGCATCGAAACGATCGGGCGCGACGTGCGCGCCCAGGTGATCGTCAGATCGACGCTGCCCGGCGTGGCGCGCGAGGGCGCAAGTGCAAGTACGGAGAAGCGCGCGAACAGTGCGTCCCGATCCACGCAGAAGGTCATTGCCGAAACGCCCTAAGCGGGTCCGTCACCCAATAGACGCGTCAAGCAAATCCATCGATCACCGGGGTCCACGCGCTCGAACCACCATCAAACGGGCCACAGCGGACCTTCCTGCATCGCGCCGATCTGTTCACGCAACTCGAGAATGCGATCTTCCCAATAACGCTGCGTGTTGAACCATGGAAACGCGACCGGAAACGCAGGGTCGTCCCAGCGACGCGCGAGCCATGCCGAATAGTGAATGAGCCGCAGCGTGCGAAGCGCCTCGATCAGGTGCAGCTCGCGCGGCTCGAATTCGCAGAAGTCCTCGTAACCGGCCAGCAGATCCGTCAATGCGCGCGAAGCATCGCCGCGTTCGCCTGGCAACAGCAGCCACAAATCCTGCACCGCGGGCCCCATGCGACTGTCGTCGAAATCGACGAAATGCGGGCCTCGATCGGTCCACAGCACGTTGCTCGGATGGCAGTCGCCGTGCATGCGCAACGCTGCGATGTCGCCCGCGCGCTCGAACGCGCGTTCGACGCCTTCGAGCGCGAGATTCACGACCGTGAGCCACGCCTCGCGCACGTCGCCGGGCACGAAGCCTTGCGCCAAAAGAAAATCGCGCGGCTCGTAGCCGAACGTGCCGATGTCGAGCGTCGGCCGCTCCGTGTAGCGTTGCGTTCGGCCGACGGCGTGAATGCGCCCGATAAAGCGCCCGAGCCATTCCAGCGTGTCGCGCTGCTCGAGTTCGGGCGCACGGCCGCCACGCCGCTCGAACAGCGCGAACCGGAAGCCTTCGAACGCATGCAGCGTGCGGCCTTCGAATGCGCGCGCCGGCACTGCGGGAATTTCGCGCGCGGCGAGTTCGGCAACGAACGCATGTTCTTCGAGAATCGCCGCATCGGACCAGCGCTGCGGCCGATAGAACTTCGCGACGATAGGCGCACCGTCTTCGACGCCGATCTGATAGACGCGGTTCTCGTAGCTGTTGAGCGGCAGCATGCGTCCGTCGGTACGCGCGCCGGCGCCTGCCAGTACGCTGTCGATCGCGTCGAGCACGCGTTCCGGCGTGAGCCGGGCGAAGGGGACGGCGGCGCCGTCCCCGATGTCCTCAGTGTCTTCGTTCATGCCGGCATTGTGCGCCGTGCCGCCGTCAAAGACGAGCGTTTGCGGTGCAGCATGCAGGCATGAGAAACGCGAAGATGCACCGGGGCGCACCGGGACGCGCCGGAGTTCCGCAAAAAAACCGCGCCGTGGATTCAGTGCAGCGGTGCGCCTGCCGGACGCACGAGTTCGCCCGTGTCGATCAGATCTTCAAGGAAAAAGGGTTCCGTATTGAGCTGCTGCGTCGTGCCGGGCTCACCCGCGTACCACGCCACCATGGCCATGTCGCCCAGAATGCGCATGACGATCCCGCGTGCGCCCGCGGGCACAGCGATATGAACGGATCGGACAATAGAACCGACTTGCATGATATTTCCCCGTTCTGCGTCTGCCGGCTTGGGAGGATTGCGCCGGTCAATGTGACGATTGAAAAACGTCGCTTCGACAGAAAAAGTTGCGCGCGCACCGATTGTTAAAGGCAGCGACACACGCATGACTACCACGCCATTGTTACCACATCGAGTGCCGCCGCGATAGCGGCAAAAGCGGCACATGTAACGTTGCTTCTGTCGATTTGACTTACGAAACGCTAACTGTAACGTGCAGTAAACAGCCCATCATAAACCGTTCGGCGACGAACCCTCCAAATTGGACATGTAGACTACGATACGCGTTATATTCCTGTCGCGCGCGACACTCACCATTCTGGTTTCGATCGGGTTTCGGTCGGGTTTCGCTCGTCACGCATGCGCACACGCCCGCTGCTTCGGCGGCGCCGTCCCCCTTCGGCCCTCACCGGACCGCACCGTACATGTGGATTGTTCGCCTCGCGCTGCGGCGCCCATACACGTTTGTCGTTTTGGCCCTGCTGCTGCTGATCGTCGGGCCGCTTACGATCCTGCGCACTCCGACAGATATCTTCCCGAACATCGATATTCCGGTGCTGTCGGTCATCTGGACCTTCCAGGGTTTGCCGGCCGACGAGATGGAAAAACGCGTCGTGCTCAACTACGAGCGCGGCCTGTCGACGGCGGTCAACGATATCGAGCACATCGAATCGACTTCGCTGTACGGCGTAGCGGTGGTCAAGATTTTTTTCCAGCCGCACGCGAACATTCAGGAAGCGCTCGCGCAGGTCACCGCGCTCTCGCAATCGCAATTGCGCTCGCTGCCGCCCAGCATCACGCCGCCGTTCATCCTGCGCTACAACGCATCGACGGTGCCGATCCTGCGGCTCGCGCTGTCGTCGCCGTCGCTGACCGAACAGGAACTGTACGACTTCGGTAATAACTTCCTGAAGACGCAGCTCGCGACGGTGCCCGGCGCATCGGTGCCGCTGCCGTATGGCGGCAAGCAGCGCCAGATCATGATCGACATCGATACGCGCAAGCTGCAGGAGCGCAATCTGTCGCCGACCGACGTGGTGAACGCGATCACCGCGCAAAACCTGATCGTGCCGACCGGCACCGCGAAAATCGGCTCGACCGAATATGCGGTGGAAATGAACGCGAGCCCCGATTCGCTTGCAGGCCTGAACAACATTCCGGTCAAGACCACCGCGAACGGCACGATCTATATTCGCGACGTCGCGCACGTGCGCGACGGCTTCCAGCCGCAGACCAACATCGTGCGCGTCAACGGCCAGCGCGCATCGCTGCTCACCATCAACAAGAGCGGCAATACGTCGACGCTCGAGATCGTCAACGACATCGAGAACATGATGCCGACGCTGCGCAATCTCGTGCCCGCGTCGCTGAAAATCGATCCCGTCGCAGACCAGTCGCTGTTCGTGCGCGCCTCCGTGCAGGGCGTGCTGCGCGAAGCGCTGATCGCCGCCTGCCTGACGGGCCTCATGATCCTGCTCTTTCTCGGCAACTGGCGCGCCACGCTGATCATCGCGGTGTCGATTCCGCTTTCGATGATTACGTCGATCATCGCGTTATCGGCGCTCGGCGAGACGATCAACATCATGACGCTCGGCGGCCTCGCGCTCGCGGTCGGCATACTGGTCGACGATGCGACGGTCGCGATCGAAAACATCAGCCATCAGCTCGAGCAGGGCAAGAATCTCGAACAGGCGATTCTCGACGGCGCACACCAGATTGCCGTGCCGACGCTCGTGTCGACGCTGTCGATCTGTATCGTGTTCGTGCCGATGTTCCTGCTTTCCGGCGTCGCGCACTATCTGTTCATTCCGCTCGCCGAAGCAGTCGTGTTCGCGATGCTCGCGTCGTATTTCTTCTCGCGTACGCTTGTCCCGACGCTCGCGAAATATCTGCTGCGCCATCACCATCAGGCAGGCAGTTCGCATCACACGCAAACGCGCAATCCGTTCATGCGCGTGCACTACGCGTTCGAACGCGGCTTTGCGGGCCTGCGCGAGCGCTATCGCCGCTTCCTCGTCGCGCGCGTGGCCAAACCCGGCCTGTTCTCGGCCGGGTTTCTCGTCTGCTGCCTGCTGTCGCTGCTGTTGATCCCGTTTCTCGGACGCGACTTTTTCCCGACGGTCGACGCGGGCACGATCGCACTGCATCTGCGCGCGAAAACGGGCACGCGCGTCGAGGAAACCGCGGTCATCACCGATCGCGTCGATTCGAGGATTCGCCAGCTGATTCCACCGGGCGAACTGCATTCGATCATCGACAACATCGGCCTGCCGGTATCGGGTATCAACCTGTCGTACAGCAACACCGGCACGATCGGCACCTCGGATGCGGACGTTCTGATCACGCTCAACGAAGACCATCATCCGACGGCCGACTATGTGCGCACACTGCGGCGCGCGCTCACGGACGAATTCCCCGGCGTTCAGTTCTCGTTCCTGCCCGCCGATATCGTGAGTCAGACGCTGAACTTCGGCATGCCGTCGCCAATCGACATTCAAGTGGTCGGGCGCAACGTGCAGGCGAACCGCGTCTACGCGGCCAAGCTGCTGAGCAGGCTGCGCAGCGTGCCGGGACTCGCCGATGCGCGCATCCAGCAGCCGGCGGACCTGCCGCGTATCTTTATCGACGTCGACCGCACGCGCGCGCAGCAGGCGGGCTTCACGCAAAGCGACGTCGCGTGCAACCTGCTGATCACGCTGTCGGGCAGCCAGCAGACGACGCCGACGTTCTGGCTCAATCCGCGCAACGGCGTGAGCTACAACGTGATCACCGAAGCGCCGCAGTACACGATGGACTCGCTGCAGTCGCTCGCCAATATTCCGCTCAATGCGAACGGCCATACGAACATTCTCGGCGCGCTCTCGACGATGCACCGCGAAGCCGGCAACGCGGTGCTCACGCACTACAACGCGCAAACCACGATCGATATCTACGGTACGGCCGACGGCCGCGATCTCGGCGCCGTTTCCGACGACATCAACAGGATCATCGAGGAATCGAAGGCCGATCTGCCGCAGACATCGACGGTCAAGGTGCGCGGCCAGGTGCAGACGATGAACGACTCGTTCAGCGGCCTGCTCGCCGGCCTGATCTTTGCGATCGTGCTCGTATACCTGTTGATTGTCGTGAACTTCCAGTCATGGCTCGATCCGTTCATCATCATCACCGCGCTGCCCGGTGCGCTCGCCGGCATCGTCTGGATACTGTTCCTCACGCATACGACGCTGTCGATTCCAGCGCTGACGGGCGCGATCATGTGTATCGGCATTGCGACCGCGAACTCGATTCTCGTGGTCAGCTTCGCGCGCGAACAGTTGCTCGAGCACGGCGACCCGGTGCGCGCAGCGATCGAAGCGGGCTTCACGCGTTTCCGCCCGGTGCTGATGACGGCGCTGGCGATGGTGATCGGCATGGTGCCGATGGCGATCGGCCTCGGCGAAGGCGGCGAACAGAACGCGCCGCTCGGTCGCGCGGTGATCGGCGGCCTCACGATCGGCACGCTCGCCACGCTCGTATTCGTGCCGGTGCTGTTCTCGATGATTTACCGGCGGCTTGCCGACCGGCGGCATAGAGCCGCCGAACATGTCGTGCAGAGGCCGCAGTGACAGGAAGCGCGTTGAGCGCGAGGTCGTTCGATATGGAGCGTTGATGGAAGGGAAGCCACTTGATGAATCCGCGGTCAACCGCGGCGCCCCGCCCGCGGCAGCCACGAAGCGCGGACGCTGGATTGCCGTGCTCGCGGTCGTCGTCGTGCTGGCGCTGGCGGCGCAGGGCATCTGGTCGCGCCGCGAAGCGCATGCGACGCTCGAGCGCGAGGCCGCGCACACGGCACAGCTCAGCGTCGAGGTCGTGCATCCGCAAAAGTCGAATGCCGCGCTCGACCTCGTGCTGCCCGGCAACGTGCAGGCTTACCTCGATACGCCGATCTACGCGCGCACGAACGGCTACCTGAAGAAGTGGTACGCCGATATTGGCAGTCATGTGAAGGCCGGACAGCTGCTCGCCGAAATCGATACGCCGGAAGTGGACGACCAGCTACGTGCGGCGCGCGCCGACGTGACCAATGCCCTGGCGAATTACGAGCTCGCGAAAACGACCGCCGACCGCTGGACCGACATGCTGAAGAACAAGTCGGTATCGAAGCAGGAAACCGACGAGAAGGTCGGCGACATGCTCGCGAAGAAGGGCACGCTCGATGCAGCGCGTTTCAACGTCGCGCGGCTCGAAAAGACGCAGTCGTTCCAGAAGGTCTATGCGCCGTTCGACGGCATCGTGACGGCGCGCAATGTGGACGTCGGCGCGCTGATCGATGCGGGCAGCTCGGGCGGCCCCGCGAAGGAACTGTTCCACGTCGCGCAGGCGGACCGGCTGCGCGTCTACGTGAATGTGCCGCAAGCGTACTCGCAGCAGATTCACGCGAACGAAGCCGCTTATCTGACGCTGACCGAAACGCCGGGCAAGCACTATCCGGGCACCGTTGCACGCACGTCGGGCGCCGTCGATCCGACGCAGCGCACGATGCTCGTGGAAGTCGCAGTCGACAATCGCAACGGCGCGCTGCTGCCGGGCGCCTATGCGCAAGTGCATTTTGCGCTGAGCGCGCAAGGCGCGCCGTACACGCTGCCCGGCAACGCGCTGCTATTCCGTCCGAACGGCGTGAACGTCGCGACCGTCGACAACCAGCAACGCGTGAAGCTGATCAAGGTGCAGCTCGGCACCGACTACGGCACGCGCGTCGCGATTGCGTCGGGCCTTACGGGCAGTGAACGGGTCATTCTGAATCCGCAGGATTCGATCGTCGATGGCGCGCCGGTACGCATCGTGCAAACGAAGGCGGATGCGGCGCAGCCCGCCAGCGGCGCGAGCGCGGCAAGCGGCGCCGCGAACGCGCAAGCGGCGGCAGGGTAGCGCCGATGCGTGATTACCCTCGTACGCGCCGGCGCACGCTTGCCACAGCGCATTCCGTGATTGCGGCAGCGACCGCGACGGCGCTCCTCGCCGCGTGCACGGTCGGGCCCGACTACGTGCGCCCCGCCGCGCCGACGCCCGCGACCTACAAGGAACTCGAAGGCACGGGCTGGAAGACCGCGCAACCCGCCGACGCGGCATTGCGCGGTGCGTGGTGGGAGGTATATCAGGATCCCGCACTGAATGCGCTCGAAGAGCAGGTCGCGACGGCAAACCAGAACGTGAAGGCAGCCGAAGCGCGCTTCCGTTCGGCGCGCGCGGCCGTTGCGCAGTTCCGCTCGCAGTTCTTCCCGCTCATCGCGTACTCGGGCAGCTACTCGCGCGCGCGCTCGTCGCGCAACATCGAATTCCGCTCGGCCGCGGGCAGGACGCTGAGCGACTATTCGATCGGTGCGGACGCGTCGTGGGAGCCCGACCTGTGGGGCCGCATATCGCGGACCGTCGAGGGCGCGAAGGCCAACGCGCAGGCCAGCGCCGCCGACGAGCAAAGCGTGCTGCTGTCGATGCAGGCCGAACTCGCCACCGATTACTTCGAACTGCGCGGCATCGATCGCGAACAGCAACTGCTCGACGATACGATTCGCGCATACAAGGATGCTGTCGAGCTCACGCAGAACCGGCTCAACGGCGGTATCGCAACCGATGCCGATGTTGCGCAGGCACAAACGCAATTGCGCACGACCGAGGCGCAGCAGATCGATCTCGGCGTGCAGCGCGCGCAACTCGAACACGCGATCGCGATCCTCACGGGCCAGCCGCCCGCGGGCTTCTCGCTGCCGGTCATCCCGCTGAACGCGGTGGCGGTCGTCGCGCCGGCCGGCGTGCCGTCGGCGCTGCTCGAGCGACGCCCCGATATCGCGTCGGCCGAGCGGCAAATGGTCAATACGAATGCGCAGATCGGCGTCGCGACAGCGGCGTTCTTCCCGGATCTGATCCTGTCCGTGACGGGCGGCCTCGAAGCGACCAACTACAGCCAGTGGCTGCTCGCGCCGAGCCGTTTCTGGTCGCTCGGACCGTCGCTCGCGGGCACGCTGCTCGACTTCGGCGGACGCTCGGCGCAGAAGGAACAGGCGCAGGCGAACTACGACGAAAGCGTCGCGCAGTATCGGCAAACGGTGCTGGACGCATTCGGCCAGGTCGAAGACAACCTCGCCGCGCTGCGCGTGCTCGAACATGAGGCGAAGGCGCAGGATGAAGCGGTGTCCGCCGCCGAGCGCTCGCTCGCCATCCTGAACGACCGGTACAAGAACGGCGCAATCACGTATCTCGACGTCGTCGTCGCGCAGACCACGGCATTGAACAACGAAGTGCAGGCGGTGTCGATCGCGCGCCGCCGGATGGCCGCGAGCGTTGCGCTGATCAAGGCGCTTGGCGGCGGCTGGGATGTTTCGCAACTGCCGACCGGCGACCAGATCGTTCATCCTCCGGAAGGCGACGACAAACCGGCGAGCGCGGTGCAAGCGCCGCGCGGTTAGCCGCGGTCAGTATCGTTAGCGGCTGACTCGGCGTATCGTTTTCCTCCAGCCGGATTTGAGGGAGATCCCGTTCGTGACCGTACTGCCGGAATGCAAGCGGGGCGCAGCTTCGGCTGTTCCTTCTTCGTCTGCATCATCGACCGCATCCGCTGCCACATCCGAGATTCCGTTCCTCGAACGCGGCACACGCGCTTACGGGCGAGCCAGCCTCGCGTTGCTGTTCGCCGGCTACGCCACGTTTTCCCTGCTCTATTGCGTGCAACCGCTGCTGCCGGCGTTTTCGGCGAGCTACGGCGTGAGCCCCGCGCAGAGCAGTCTGTCGCTATCGCTTTGCACGGCCGCGCTCGCATTCGCGATTTTCGCAGCGGGCTTCGTCTCCGAAGGGTGGAACCGTCACAAGCTGATGACGGCATCGCTCACGGCGTGACATGGCCGGGCGCGTGATTACCGGCATCGTTGCGGACCTGTTCTCGTGGCGCGTGTCGATCGGCACGAGCGGCGTGCTCGGCATGCTGTCGATGCTCGCATTCCGCTCGCTTCTGCCGCGGTCGCGCCATTTCGTGCCGCGCCGCGGCCTGAGACTTGCGCATCATCGTGGCGCGGATCGAGCATCATCGGCTCGTACGGCGGGCGTGTCTGGACCGCGCACGCATGGAACGGCGTCGCCGGACTCGTTGCGGCGCTGCTGCTGATCGGCATCGCAGGTGCAACATGGCTGCAACGGCGCGAGCGTGCCGGCGCGGCGTAAAGCCAGTTGGCCTAAGCGTTGGGCCGGCGGTCTGCGATACGCATATCCGGAAAGGTCTGCGTAAGCAAGCAACCCATTTTTCAAAAGTTGCCTACAACCGCCGGAAATCGCGGAAAGCCCCGTGCTGTGGGGCTCGGACCGTGACGCCACGATGCCTTCAGTGCGAAAACGCCAGCTTCGGCATCCGCATCGTCACCTATACTCAAATCGAGCGTCGCAGCCGCATCATGAGAACCAGAACGACCGCGCGGCCGCTCGACACAAGTAATAGAGAAGGAGACGAACATGGGCTACTTCACCATCAGCGACTTCATCCTGGTGATTCCGATGGCGCTGGCCGGCGCGCTTTTTCTTAGCGCCCTGCCGTGCAACAGCGCGCTGAAGCGCAACTCGCTACGCGTGATGGGCGCACTGCTAGGCGTTGTGTTCGCGGTGGCGCTCGTCGAGGGACTGCCCGCGCTCGTGTAGCGCAGCAAACGTTCGCGGTCCACAGCAATCGAAAAAAAGCCGCCGTGCATCGCAATGCATGACGGCGGCTTCGATGATGCGATCGACGGGTCTTGCGACAGGGTATCGCTCAGACTTGCTGATCCGTCGACGGCTTCTCCCACAGATTGACCCCGCCTTCGGTCGCATGGCGATCGATTTCCGCCAGTTCATCTTTCGTGAACGACAGATTGCGCAGCGCGCCGACGTTTTCGCGCACCTGCTCGGGCTTGCTGGCCCCGATCAGCACCGACGTCACGCGCGGATCGCGCAGCGCCCACGCAAGCGCCATCTGCGCGAGGCTCTGACCGCGGCGCTGCGCGATGTCGTTGAGCTTGCGTACGTGCTCGATGTTTTGCGCGCTCAGATGCTGCTGCGTGAACGAATCGCCACCGGCCTTGTTCATGCGCGCATCCGCCGGGACGCCGTTCAGATACTTGCCGGTTAGCAGTCCTTGCGCGAGCGGCGTGAACGCGATCGTGCCGGCGCCCGCTTCTTCGAGCGCATCGAGCAATTCATGTTCGATCCAGCGGTTCAGCATGTTGTACGCCGGTTGGTGAATCAGGAGCGGCACCTTGTATTCGCGCAGCAGCGCGACCATCTCGCGCGTCTTCCCTGCCGAATACGACGAGATGCCGATATAAAGCGCCTTGCCCTGTTGCACGGCGGTCGCAAGCGCGCCGGCCGTTTCTTCCAGCGGCGTATCCGGGTCGAAGCGATGCGAGTAGAAGATGTCGACGTAGTCGAGGCCCATGCGCTTGAGGCTCTGATCGAGACTCGCGAGCACGTATTTGCGCGAACCGCCGCCCTGGCCGTAGGGACCCGGCCACATGTCGTAGCCGGCCTTCGACGAGATCAGCAGCTCGTCGCGATACGGCTTGAAGTCTTCCTTGAAGAGGCGGCCGAAGTTGGTTTCGGCGCTACCGTACGGCGGCCCATAGTTGTTCGCGAGGTCGAAGTGCGTGATGCCCAGGTCGAACGCCGTGCGCAGAATTTCACGTTGCGTGGAGAGCGGCGTCGTGTCGCCGAAGTTGTGCCACAGACCGAGCGACAGCGCCGGTAGCTTGAGGCCGGTCTTGCCGCAAACGCGGTACTGCATGTCGGAATAACGTGCTGAAGCTGCTTCGTAAGCCATGGCTCGAATCCTTGGTTCTCGATGGAAACCGCGGGGGAAACTGCTGGAAAGAGAACGCGGCATCGCATTTGCGACGCGCTACAGGTATTCGTACGAAGGTTCGTACGACGAATACGTTATGGTAGCCAATCGGCCGGTACGCTGCACGGGCATCCTGCGATGGCCCAGACTGCGGGATCGGGCAAAATAGCGCGTCCATTGGACCACGGGCGCCGATCTGGACGCGTCGCCGCGCCTTACACGCAGGCGCCCGTCAGATACACCTCAGGGAGGATTGGGAAATGACGAAGGCGGTTTCGATTGCATTGCTCGTCGGCGGCGTTCTGCTGCTGTACTTCGGCGGACAGTCGTTTCACTCGTTCAGCAACGACGTATCGCGCGTGTTCACTGGCGCGCCGACGAACAAGACCATCTATCTGCTCGCCGGGGGCGCGATTGCGACGATTGCCGGATTGATCGGACTGACGCTCGGCGGCAGACGCTAGGCCGCGCGAACCGCATGCTCGCCGTCGCGTCCGAATGCCGCTTTGAAACGTCGCGTCAAATCGCAACGTCAAGAGAACGCAACGTCTCAAATCGCACGTTCAAAACGCAACCTCGGGCTTCGACGCAGAACGCGAACCCGGCAGCGGCACATTGCTCGCGCCGTGATACGTGAACACGAGCGAGAATTTCACGTCGTTCGTCAGATTCTTGCCGGCCGAATGCAGCGTGTTGCAGTGAAAAAAGACGACGTCGCCGACATTCAACTCCGGCGACACCGCGGTTTGAATCAACGCCTGGTTTTCCGGCAAGTCCGAGCGGAAGAATTTTGCGTCGTCGAAACGCCCGGACGTGAGCGCCGCCGTATGCGAGCCCGGCACTAACCACAGCGCGCCGTTATCGACGGTCTCGCGTCCGAGCGCAAACCATACGGAAACGAGATCGTCGCGCTCGAAGGACCAGTAGCGCACGTCGCGATGCCACCCTGTCAGGCTGCCGTACGCGGGGTGCTTGGTCATCATGCAGTTGTGGTGTGCACGCGAAAGGCGCGGCTCCTCGCCGAAGTACAGCTCCATCCAGCTGCGAATGTCGGACGATGTGGCCGCTTCGCGAAACAGCGCATGACGCGCGTAGGCATCGAGCAGGCGCCGCACCGTATGCCCACCGGGCGCATGCTTCGAATCGGGCGCGCCCGGATAGCGCAAGTCTGCTTCGAACTCGAGCGGCGCGGCCGCTTCGTTCAGTTGCTGTTGCGCGACCTGCTTCAGTTCGCCGCAGCGCGCGGGCGACATCAAACCCGGAACGATGACGAAGCCCTGCTCGCGCAGCAGTTCTACCTGTTCCTTCTTCGAATGGACGGACATGGACATTTCCGATGGCGTTCGACTGCTAAATCACGATTGTAAAACGCGGCCGATCACATGGGGCAGTATCGGATGAGGGCACGCCGCACGCTGCGGATGCAACAATGCACATCGTTCGAACCCGACGCGGAACCTGACGGACGTAAGGGACGCCATCGATATGCAGCACGCCGTACCAACCGCCGCTTTCGCATCGTACAAACGATGACTGCAAGGGTAAAAACCCGACTTCCTCGCGTCATCGATCGCGTGTAGCCTGCATCCATGTCGATTGCGACCATCCGCTCTTTCTTGCGCGCACGGCCTTTCGCGGCCCTCTGCGCGGTCTTTCATTATTCATCAGGCTTATCAGGCATTTACGGGCAGGGCACCGGTGCCGTTTTCACTGGCCAAGGCCATGCACCGCCTTTTTTCGCGCACGCTTACACGCCTGTTCGTAAGCGCACCGGCCGGTCCAATTTCGGATCGAAGCTGGCACGGTTACTGCACTTGCCCTGCGCGCATCATATCGCCTGAAAAACACACGCCATGCACACCTTGCTGAACTCTGGACTCACACGCGCCGCATTCAACGCAGCGCGCCCCGCGCGCCGCCGCGTCGTGCGCGCACTGCGTCATCATTCGGCGCGCACGCGCGCGCTCGCCGAACAGTGGCGCGACGCTCGCCCTGTCGATGGCGTCCGCATGTGGTTTCGCACATTCTTCTCGACGCTGAAAATGCAGCGCACATCGCGTCGTTTTTCGCTGCGCACGCTGCTCTCGCGCCGTCCGACGCCATTGCGCGTCGCGGGCATCGCCGGCGGACTCAACGTCGTGCGCGGATTCAATGCGGCAGCGCGCGCAACGAGCAGCCCGAGCCGTCGTCCGCGCCGTATGTCGACGACGAGCACAGGCTGGTTCGTGTTCGCCCACTAGTACGCACGCCGCCGATTCCGCCCGTAAACGAAAGCACCCTGCCAGCGCGTTGCGCTGGCAGGGTGCGTGAAACTCGCTCTTTACCGAACGGTTTACGTCAGGCGATGGCCGCCACCGGCTCCGTGCCGGCCGCTTCGGCGAGTGCGAGCGCCTTGTCCGTTGCTTCCCACGTGAATTCCGGCTCTTCGCGGCCGAAGTGGCCATATGCAGCCGTCTTCTCGTAGATCGGACGCAGCAGATCGAGCATCTGCACGATGCCCTTCGGACGCAGGTCGAAGTGCTCGAGCACGAGACGCTGGATCGTCGCATCGGACACGCGGCCCGTGCCGTACGTGTTGACCATCACGGAAGTGGGTTGAGCCACGCCGATCGCGTAGGAAACCTGAATCAGCGCACGCGAGGCGAGGCCGGCCGCGACGATATTCTTCGCCACATAACGGCCCGCATAAGCAGCCGAACGGTCGACCTTCGACGGATCCTTGCCCGAGAACGCGCCGCCACCGTGCGGAGCCGCGCCGCCGTAGGTATCGACGATGATCTTGCGGCCCGTCAGACCGCAATCGCCCTGCGGACCGCCGATTACGAAACGGCCGGTCGGGTTCACGAGGAACTTGATGTCGCCTTTGATCAGATCGGCCGGCAGCGTCGGCTTGATGATCTCTTCGATCACGGCTTCGCGCAGCGTCGACAGTTCGATTTCCGGCGCATGCTGCGTGGACAGCACGACGGTGTCGATCGAATGCGGCTTGCCGTCGACGTAGCGAATGGTGACCTGCGACTTCGCGTCGGGACGCAGCCACGGCAGGCGGCCATCGCGGCGCAGATTCGCCTGGCGCTCGACGAGACGGTGCGACAGGTGGATCGGCAGCGGCATCAGTTCCGGCGTTTCGTCGCAGGCATAGCCGAACATCAGGCCCTGGTCGCCCGCGCCCTGATCGAGGTTGTTGTCGTGTGCGCGATCGACGCCTTGTGCGATGTCGGGCGACTGCTTGTCGTACGCGACAAGCACCGCGCAGCCGCGATAGTCGATACCGTAATCGGTGTTGTCGTAGCCGATGCGCTTGATGGTTTCGCGCGCGACCTGGATGTAGTCGACGTTGGCCGTGGTTGTAATTTCACCCGCCAGCACGACGAGACCCGTATTGCACAGCGTTTCAGCCGCTACGCGCGAGTATTTGTCCTGCGTGAAGATCGCATCGAGAATCGCGTCGGAAATCTGATCCGCGACTTTGTCCGGATGACCTTCGGAAACGGATTCGGAGGTGAAAAGAAAATCGTTTGCCACGTTGCAGACTCCTTGTTATGTGGTTACGGGTTTGAGTTTCACGTAGCCAACTTCCAGAGCCTGAAGCGGCGACGCTTTAGCGGATTTCCTTACCGGCCGCGCTCTTCGAAAACCATGCATGGCCTTGTTGAGCCAGATGGTTGACGAAAACAGAACGCTTTCGGCTTCGCCCCGCAAGTTGTCTATTAACTCGGCGAAGCCCTTATTATAGCGACTTCTTCTAATCGTCACAGAGTAACCACGCGTGCCGCATTCCTATCCGCCCCTGGTCCCCCCGGTCGATCCGCGCATTCTGTTTTGCGCAGCGCCGCGCCGCGCGCGTTTCTCCGCGAATCTGCCCCGAGTGTCTGCATGCTGAGCCGCTTCGGGCCGAAGCTGGCCATCGGGCTCCTCAAGTTCTTTGCGATCCTGCCTTACGGCTTCGTGGCACGGCTCGGCGACGGCCTCGGCTGGCTGCTCTACCAGATTCCGAGCCGGCGCCGCCGCATTGTCCATATCAACCTGAAGCTGTGCTTTCCCGAGTGGAGCGACGAGGTTCGCGAAGACGTCGCGCAAAAGCACTTCCGGCATGCGATCCGCAGTTATCTGGAGCGCAGCGTCCAGTGGTTCGGCTCGGCGAAAAAGCTCGAAAAGCTCGTGCAGCTCGAGAGCGACATCGATCTGACGGACCCGAACCTGCCGCCCACGCTGTTTCTCGGCTTTCATTTCGTCGGCATCGAGGCGGGTTCGATCTTCCTCAATTACTCGCTGCGGCGGCCGTGCGGGTCGCTGTATCAGCCGATGTCGAATCCGGAACTCGAAGCCGTCGCGAAACAGGCGCGCGGCCGCTTCGACGCCGAAATGGCGAGCCGCGCGGACAGCGCGCGCATCGTGCTGCGCTGGCTGCGCGATCGCAAGCCCGTCATGCTCGGCGCCGATATGGACTACGGCATGCGCAATTCGACCTTCGTGCCGTTTTTCGGCGTGCCGACGTGCACGCTGACGGCCGTCGGACGTCTCGCGAAGGTCGGGCATGCGCAGGTCGTGCCGTTTATCGGCGAAGTGCTGCCGAACTACAAAGGTTACAAGCTGCGCGTCTTCAAGCCGTGGGACAACTACCCGACCGGCGACGACGAAGCCGACGCGCGCCGCATGAACGCGTTTCTCGAAGAGCAGATTCCGCGCATTCCCGAGCAGTATTACTGGGTGCACAAACGGTTCAAGACGCGCCCGCCGGGGCAACCGGGATTCTATTGACGCGAGGCCGCCCGCGCACGCCGCACGGCAGCGGTTCCGCGTCACTTACAATAGCGCCATGAAACTCAAATTCACCAAGATGCACGGCGCAGGCAACGACTTCGTCGTGCTCGACGGCTTTACGCGGCCCGTGGAGCTGACGGCCGCGCGCGTGCGCGCGCTCGCGAACCGGCATTTCGGCATTGGCGCGGACCAGTTGCTGCTCGTCGAAAAGCCGACCATCGACGGCGTGGACTTCCGCTATCGCATCTTCAACTGCGACGGCGGCGAGGTCGAGCATTGCGGCAACGGCGCGCGCTGTTTCGTCAAGTTCGTGCGCGACACGGGCCTTACCGACGCGCGCAGCGTGCGCGTGCAGGTGCCGAACGGCGTCATCACGCTGACGATGCAGGAAAACGGCGAAGTGACCGTCGATATGGGTACGCCGGTATTCGAGCCGGCCCGCGTGCCGTTCGATGCACGCGGCCTCGAGGGACGCCGCGAGGGCGCCGACACGCTCTGGCCGCTCGACATCAACGGCACGACACGCTGGATCTCGGCGGTCACGATGGGCAATCCGCATGCGGTTCAGGTGGTCGACGATGTCGAAGCCTTCCCGGTGACCACCGACGGTCCGGTCATCGAATCGCATCCGCGCTTTCCGCAGCGCGTGAACGCGGGTTTCATGCAGATCGTCTCGCGCAACGAGATCCGGCTGCGCGTCTACGAGCGCGGCGCCGGCGAGACGCTCGCGTGCGGCACAGGCGCCTGCGCGGCGGTCGCGGCGGGCGTGCGGCGCGGCTTGCTCGACTCGCCGGTCGCCGTGCACACTCACGGCGGCGTGCTGACGATCTCGTGGGCGGGCGGCGCAGCGCCGCTGCTGATGGCCGGCCCGGCTGCCACCGTGTTCGAGGGCGAGATCGAGCTCGCCGACTGATTCTTGACCGCCGCGCGGCGCGACCGCCCGCGGCTTTATGGCTGAAAACATGAACGATCGCGAAGTCGCCGACTACCTGCTCGCCAACCCCGAATTCTTCGCGGACCACGCGGAACTGCTCGCGACCATCCGGCTTGCGAACCCGCACGGCAAGGCCGCGGTGTCGCTGCAGGAACGGCAGATGGAAATGCTGCGCGACAAGAACAAGCTGCTCGAGCGGCGCCTTGCCGAACTGCTGCGCTATGGCCACGAGAACGACAGCATCTCGGCGAAGTTCAACCGCTGGACCGCCCGTGTGATGGCCGAACGCGATCCGTATGCGCTGCCGCGCACGATCTCGCACGGCTTGCGCGAGGTGTTCGACGTGCCGCAGGCGGCGCTGCGCGTGTGGGATGTCGCCGAGCCGTATCTGCAAGCCGATTTCACGCGCCAGGTCGGCGAGGAAGTGCGCATCTTCGCAGGCAGCCTCGCCACACCGTACTGCGGGGCGAACACCGGGTTCGAGGCTGCGCAATGGCTCGCGTCGACCGTGTCGGCCGTATCGGCCGCGCCGCCGGGCGAAGGGTCCGGTGCGTCCGAAGCGGCGAACGGGGCAAACGGGGCAAACGGTGCGAACGGTGCGAACGGTGCGAACGGGGCAAACGGACCGCATGGCGCAAACGGCAGCGAAGCGATCGAATCGATCTCGCTGATCGCGCTGCGCGATCCGGAGCGCGACGAAACCGGCAACGTATTCGGCCTGCTCGTGATGGGCTCGGCCGATCCGCGGCGCTTTCACGACGGCATGGCGACCGACTTTCTCACGCAGATCGGCACGCTCGCCAGCGCCGCATTGAGCCGGCTGCTGCCGCGCTGATCATGCGCCGCCGCTCCGTTCGACGGGCACGGACAGCCCGCGGCTCGCACGCTGACGGAACGTTGCCATCGTGACGCCCGCCGATCCGATCGCCGCCTATCTGGCAGGTCTCGAACACGAGCGGCGGTTGTCCGCGCATACGTTGCGCGGCTACACGCACGAACTCGACGAGCTGAAGAAGCTCGCGAACGGCCGCGCGCTGGAAAGCCTGACGGCGACCGACATTCGCGGCGCCGTCGCGCGCGCGCATGCGGGCGGCCTCACGGCGCGCTCGATCGCGCACCGGCTGTCGGCATGGCGCGCGTTCTATCGCTGGCTTGCAGGGCGTGTCGAACTGCCGGCCAACCCGGTCGCGACGGTGCGAGCGCCGAAGCAGGCGAAAACGCTGCCGAAAGCGCTCTCGGTCGACGACACCCACAGGCTCATGGAAGCGCCGGTCGCCGGCAACACCGAAAGCCTGCGCGATCACGCGATGCTCGAACTGTTCTATTCGTCAGGCTTGCGGCTCGCGGAACTGGTCGGTCTCGACGTCCATTTCGCCGAGGCCGACGGCTATCGCTCGGCGGGCTGGCTCAAGCTCGATGCGGCGGAAGTCGAAGTGCTCGGCAAGGGCAACCGCCGACGCGTCGTGCCGGTCGGCAGCAAGGCGCTCGTTGCGTTGCGCGCCTGGCTCGCCGTGCGCGGCGAGTTCGTCAAGCTCGATCCGCATCCGCTTTTTCTGAGCGCGCGCGGCAAGCGGATGTCGCCCAATGTCGTGCGCGAGCGCGTCAAGCGCGCGGCGATGCTGGCCGGCATTCCGGCCAACGTGCACCCGCACGTGCTGCGCCATTCGTTCGCGACGCACGTGCTGCAGTCGAGCGGCGACCTGCGCGCGGTGCAGGAACTGCTCGGCCACGCGAGCATCACGGCGACGCAGGTCTATACGGCGCTCGATTTTCAACACCTCGCACGGGTCTACGATCAGGCGCATCCGCGAGCGAAGAAACGCGGATAGCGCCGGTCACGCGAATCGCGCAAGGAAGCGCTACGAGGCGCGATCTGCGGCCAACGGCCGTGGACTTGCTTCGATCAGGCGAGGCAGGCAGCAGGCGCAGCGCTTCCCGTCTTCCGCCCCGAACGCACCCCGAAACGCACATTATTCTGCTGAAAACACGACATTCATGAATACCGTCACGCTGAAACCGTCGAAGGAAAAATCGCTGCTGCGCCGCCACCCGTGGGTCTACGCGAACGCGATCGACCGGGTCGACGGCAAACCCGGCGCCGGCGCCACCGTGCTCGTGCGCGCGCATGACGGCCGCTTTCTCGCACGCGCCGCGTGGAGCCCGCATTCGCAGATCCGCGCACGCGTCTGGAGCTTCGACGAAGCCGAACCGATCGACCACGCGTTCTTCAAGCGCCGCGTGCAGCGCGCGCTCGCGCACCGGCAGGCCATGGTGCGCGACACGGGCGCCGTGCGGCTGATCTTCGGCGAAGCGGACGGCCTGCCGGGTCTGATCGTCGACTCCTACGTCGCCGACGATGAAGCCGCGCGCGGCCAGCTCGTCTGCCAGTTCATGGCGGCGGGCGTCGAGGCGTGGAAAGACGCGATCGTCGCCGCGCTGACGGGCGCGACCGGCTGCCCGAACGTGTATGAGCGCTCCGACGTATCGATTCGCGACAAGGAAGGACTCGAGCCGATCACCGGCGTGATGGCCGGCGACGCGCCGCCCGCGACGCTGATCGCGAGCGAAAACGGCGTGCGCTACCACGTCGATGTGCGTAACGGCCACAAGACAGGCTTTTATATCGATCAACGCGACAACCGCGCGCTCGTCCAGCAGTATGCGCACGATCGCGACGTGCTGAACTGTTTCTGCTATACGGGCGGATTTTCGCTGGCGGCGCTCAAAGGCGGCGCGAAGCGCGTCGTCTCGATCGATTCGTCGGGCGAAGCCCTCGCGCTCGCGCAGCAGAACGTCGCCGCAAACGGTTTCGACGCCGCGCGTGCGACGTGGCTCGACGCCGATGCGTTCAGGACGCTGCGGCGCCTCGCCGACGACGGCGAGCGCTTCGACCTCATCGTGCTGGACCCGCCTAAGTTCGCGCCGTCGCGCGAGCACGTCGACCGGGCGGCGCGCGCGTACAAGGACATCAACCTGAGCGGCTTCAGGCTGCTGCGCCCGGGCGGCCTGCTGTTCACGTATTCGTGCTCGGGCGCGATCGATGCTGAGCTGTTTCAGAAGATCGTCGCCGGGGCGGCCGCCGATGCGCGTGTCGATGCGCGTATCCTCAAGCGCCTCGGGGCCGGCGTCGACCATCCGCTGCTCACGGCCTTTCCAGAAGGCGAATATCTGAAAGGCCTATTGTTGCAAATCGCGTGATCGCCCATAGTTCTGACTGTTTCCCATGGGCGAACGGCGCCGGTGTAAGGGTCCGGGACCTGCGTCCGGCAGCGCCCCAGCAGATATGTTTCAATAACCGGCTTGATCCGCCCGGCTCGAGGCTTACAAGGCTCGAAAACCGGCGGTTCCCGCCCCCGATTCACGCGTGGGTCTTATTGGTCCGCTCATTGAGTCTCTTCATTGAGTCTGCTCATTGAGTCCGACCGGATTCACCACATACAGCACAGGCGACACGATATGGCGACCAACATGATTCCCGTGACCATTCTCACCGGCTTTCTGGGCAGCGGCAAAACCACGCTGCTCAAGCGCATCCTGAACGAGCAGCACGGCATGAAGATCGCCGTGATCGAAAACGAGTTCGGCGAAGAGAACATCGACAACGAGATCCTCGTGCAGGAGTCCGACGAGCAGATCATCCAGATGAGCAACGGCTGCATCTGCTGCACGATCCGCGGCGACCTCGCGCGCGTGCTGGCCGATCTCGCCGCGCAGAAGCAGGCGGGCAAGCTCGATTTCGACCGCGTCGTGATCGAGACGACGGGCCTCGCGAATCCGGGCCCGGTCGCGCAGACGTTCTTCATGGACGACAGCATCGCCGACGAATTCCTGCTCGACGCGATCATCACGCTCGTCGATGCGAAGCACGCGAACCATCAGCTCGACGAACACGAGGTCGTGCAGCGCCAGGTCGGCTTCGCGGACCGTCTGTTCGTCACCAAATCGGATCTCGTCGACGAAGCGGCGCTCGGCGACCTGCGGCACCGTCTGCTGCACATGAACCCGAAGGCGGCGATCAGGGTCGTGAATTTCGGCGATGCCGACATCAAGGAAATTTTCGATCTGCGCGGCTTCAACCTCAATGCGAAGCTCGAGATCGACCCCGACTTCCTCGCCGAAGACGAGCACGACCACGCGCACGATCACGCGCATCACGATCATGACCACGATCATGATCACGCGAACTGCGATCACGAGCACGGCCATTGCAATCACGAAGGCCACGACCACGCGCATCACAACCACCATCACGCGCATCACGACGACAAGATCAAATCGTTCGTGTATCGCAGCGATAGACCGTTCGATCCGAACAGGCTCGAAGACTTCCTCGGCGGTATTCTGCAGATCTACGGCGAGCGGCTGTTGCGCTATAAGGGCGTGCTGTATATGAAGGGTGTCGATCGCAAGGTGGTGTTCCAGGGCGTTCATCAGATGATGGGCAGCGATCTCGCGGCCAAGTGGCTGCCGGCCGAGAAGAAGACCAGCAAGATGGTCTTTATCGGCATCGAGCTGCCGCAAGATCTGATCACCGACGGCCTCGACGCGTGTCTGGTGTGAACAAGCCGCCCGAATTCGCAGGCTGAATTCGGCGGCCTGGCGTCTACATCATATTTCGATCAGGCTGTATGAGCCCGCTTGCCCGCCTCGCGTCGCGGCCGTGAGCAACGGGCCGTTGCGATCGCGCGAAACACAGGCAATTCCTGCGGTCTAACGCACGTAGAACCATCGCTTTTTGACAGTTGCCGCGTTATATTTTGTCGATATCCGGGGGCGTGACAGGGATTGCCCCCGATTGCGGGGCTGCAGTGTGATTCAGTTACAATACAGCCCCGCTGGAGAATGAGAACGAATCGCCCGGTCAGCGCGCAATCGTGCCGGGCAAGCAACGGCGCCGGAAGACCTTATCCGGGCAATACGCCGATATGCCGGCAGGCACGCCGGCTCATAGCGCGCTGCCAGGGAAGCATTGCCTCGGGAGTAGCTGTATCGGTAGATCGGTTTCCAGAGGAGTTCGGCCCCGCACCGGCGCTTCGGCGTCACGACAGCCCACCGTCCGTGTTCGCCGGCGCGAGAATTGAGCGTCTTCAAGCGCCTTGAAGCGAGCGCCTTTGCGGGCAACACGAAAGTGCGGGCAAATCTCACCGTTTGCCTCACATTGAAGAAGCAAGCCAGATGACGACGAAACGACTCTTGACTGAAGCCGAAATCCTGAAGATGAGCGACAAGGATTACATGAACGAGGATCAGCTCGCTTTCTTCAAGAACCGGCTCGAGCAGTTGCAGGCGGAGATTCTCCGCAATGCCGGCCAGACCACTGAGAATCTGCGCGAAACCGTGATCGTGCCGGACCCGGCCGATCGCGCCACGATCGAGGAAGAGCATGCGCTCGAATTGCGCACGCGCGATCGCGAACGCAAGCTGCTGAAGAAAGTGCAGCAGTCGCTCGCGCGGATCGAATCGGGTGACTACGGCTGGTGCGAAGAAACGGGCGAACCGATCGGTATTCCGCGCCTCATCGCGCGACCGACCGCTACGCTGTCGCTCGAAGCGCAGGAGCGCCGCGAGTTGCGCCAGAAGCTGTTCGGCGACTGAACGTCTGTCACGGGCGCGGCGCGGGGTCCGCGTCTTTATCGCTGCTTCCTTGAGAGGCGCACGGGTTCGTGCGCCTCTTTTCTTTTGCGCTTGCATCGCACTTTCGCCGCGGTCTCGCCGGCGTTTCGTCCCAGCTGCGTGCGGGTCGTGCAATTGCCATCGCACTACAGCCGCCACGACAGACCACAGCCGCCACGACAGGTAAGCTTCACCGGCATCGTTGCAAAACCGCGCACGATTTACCGGCTAATCGCGATTCTTCTGTCGAAATTCGTAGCGATTGCGCACGGCATTTGTGGTGCGTCTCGTCGCCACGGCCCCTTGATATGGGCTCGTAAGCCCTAAAATAAACCGGATGCGTAGAACGCGCGCGTCGTCGAGGCGTCGCGTGCTGTCCGCTGTCACGGATTTTCGCGGTGACGCAGCGCGAGCACCGCGCACCACCTGTTTTGCACAAGGAAGGAACGCACATGGAGCAATTTCACGGCACGACGATCGTCTCCGTGCGCCGAGGCGATAAGGTCGCGCTCGGCGGAGACGGCCAGGTCACCCTCGGCAACATCGTCATGAAAGGCGGCGCCAAAAAGGTCCGGCGCATCTATAACGGCAAGGTGCTGGTCGGATTCGCCGGCGGCACGGCCGACGCCTTCTCGCTGCTCGATCGCTTCGAAGCGAAACTGGAAAAGCACCAGGGCAATCTCACCCGGGCCGCCGTCGAACTCGCGAAGGACTGGCGCACCGATCGCATGCTGCGCCGTCTCGAAGCGATGCTGATCGCCGCCGACGCACAGGCCACGCTCGTCATCACGGGCAACGGGGACGTGCTCGATCCCGAAGGCGGCATCTGCGCGATCGGCTCCGGCGGCGCGTATGCGCAAGCCGCGGCAAAGGCGCTGGCGGACAACACCGGGCTGTCGCCGCGCGAGATCGTCGAAAAGTCGCTCGAGATCGCCGGCGACATGTGCATCTATACGAACCACAATCGCGTCATCGAGACGATCGAGTAAGGACCCACGATGAGCACCATGACTCCCGCCGAGATCGTCTCGGAACTCGACAAACACATCATCGGTCAGGATCGCGCGAAAAAGGCCGTCGCCGTCGCGCTGCGCAATCGCTGGCGCCGTCAGCAGGTCGCCGAGCCGCTCAGGCAGGAAATCACGCCGAAGAACATTCTGATGATCGGACCGACCGGCGTCGGCAAAACCGAAATCGCACGACGTCTCGCGAAGCTCGCGGACGCACCGTTCATCAAGATCGAAGCCACCAAGTTCACCGAAGTCGGTTACGTGGGCCGCGACGTCGACAGCATCGTGCGCGATTTGATGGAGATCTCGGTCAAGCAGACGCGCGAGACCGAAATGCGCAAGGTGCGCTCCAAAGCGCAGGACCAGGCCGAAGACCGCATCCTCGATATCCTGTTGCCGGGCGCACGCCCCGTCGGTTTCGGTTCGGGCGGCTCAGAATCGCACGACGAACCGAGCTCGACGCGTCAGACGTTCCGCAAGCGTCTGCGCGAAGGCCAGCTCGACGACAAGGAAATCGAACTCGACATCGAAGCGCCTGCGACCGGCATGGACATCATGGGCCCGCCCGGAATGGAAGACATGACCGAGCAGATCCGGTCGATGTTCGCGAATCTGGGCGGCGGCAAGAAATCGCGCCGCAAGCTCAAGGTGAAGGAAGCGCTGAAGCTGCTGACGGACGAGGAAGCGGCGAAGATGCTCAACGACGAGGAAATCAAGACACGCTCGGTGCAGAACGTCGAGCAGAACGGCATCGTGTTCCTCGACGAAATCGACAAGATCGCATCGCGCAACGAAGCGGGCGGCGGCGAGGTATCGCGCCAGGGTGTGCAGCGCGATTTGCTGCCGCTCGTCGAAGGCACGACGATCAACACGAAGTACGGGATGGTGAAAACCGATCACATCCTGTTTATCGCGAGCGGCGCGTTCCATCTGGCCAAGCCGAGCGATCTGATTCCCGAACTGCAAGGGCGCTTTCCGATTCGCGTCGAACTCGATTCGCTGTCGGTGAAGGACTTCGAAGCGATTCTCGTCGCCACCGATGCGAGCCTCGTCAAGCAATACCAGGCATTGCTCGAAACCGAAGACGTGCACCTCGACTTCGCCGACGACGGCATCCGGCGTCTCGCGGAGATCGCATTCTCGGTGAACGAGAAGACCGAGAATATCGGCGCCCGCCGGCTTTATACGGTGATCGAAAAACTGCTCGAGGAAGTGTCGTTCTCGGCTGGCAACCATGCGGGCACGAACGTCGTGATCGATGGCGCGTATGTCGACCGCGCGCTGAACGAAGTCGCCGACGACGAAGATCTGTCGCGCTACGTGCTGTAATCGCCGGCGCGCTTGCGCGTCGCGCAGCGAGGCGAAATCGAAACGGGCGGCTTCCTGCGAGGCCGCCCGCTTTTTGCGAAGCTCCCCGTTTTCTTTGCCACGCGTGCCCCGTAACCGGCCGCGCCACTGCCTCCCGCTACGGCCCCGGTGCTGCCTCGTTACTCCCTGACTACTGCTTGACCGGCCGTTTCGCGAGCTTGCGCTGCAAGGTGCGCCGATGCATGTTCAGCGCGCGCGCGGTCGCCGAGATGTTGCCGTTGTTCTCGGCCAGCACGCGCTGGATATGTTCCCACTCGAGACGCGCGACCGAAAGCGGCGTCGGGTGCTCGATCGCTTCTTCGGCCTGCACCGCGCTCGCTTCGCTTTGCAGCGCCGCAAGTATCGTCTCGACATTCGCCGGCTTCGCCAGATAGTTGTCCGCCCCGTCCTTCACCGCCTGCACCGCGGTCGCAATGCTCGCGTAACCGGTCAGCACGAGCATGCGTGCATTCGGCTGCAGTTCGCGCAATGGTGCGACCAGATTGAGCCCCGAGTCCTTGCCCAGATGCAGGTCGACCGTGATCTGGCCGAACTTCTGCTGGTTCGCGAGGCGGATCGCGTCGTCGGCGTTGTGCGCCTCGGCCACCGTGTAGCCGCGCCGCGTCAGACCGCGCGCGAGAATGCCGGAGAATACCTCGTCATCGTCGATGACGAGGAAATTCATGTCGCTCATGCTTGTTTCTCCTTGTTGGACGACGCGAGGCCTTTATCGGCCGCGCCGGATGAATCGTAAGCGGCGACCGGCAGCCGCAGCACCGCGCGCGTGCCGCGCGGCGCCACTTCGCGCGGCCGCGTGTCGCGCGCGTCGGTCAGCTCGATCGAGCCGCCCAGGCGCGCCGCCGCCGAAAATGCAAGATAGAGGCCGACACCGTGGCCGCCCTGCGTGCTGTCGACGGGCGCCGTACCGAGCGACGCGCGCAACGACGCGGGAATGCCGGGACCGGCGTCGCACACCTCGAATTCGATCGCGCTGCCGTGCTCGACGAGCGACGCCTTCAACGTGACGTGATCGCGGCTCGCACGCGCCGCGTTGTCGAGCAGGATGGTGAGAATCTGGCTCACCGCGACCGTATCGTCGACCACCGCGCCGGCCGGCGCCGCGGCGAGCGTATCGAGTTCGACATGCGGATGCCGCAGCCGCCATTGCTGGACGAACGAATCGAGCCACTCGCCGACCGTCTGGCGGCTGCCCGGCGCCGATGCCCGGCTGCGCAGGCGCGCGAGTGCCGAGGTGCACATCGACATCTGCTGCTCGAGCAGATCGAGGTCGGCCGCGTACGGTTTGAGCCCCGTATCGGTGCGCGCCGCATCGCGCAATTCTTCGGTGAGCATGGCAATGGTGGACAGCGGCGTGCCGATTTCGTGCGCGACGGTCGCCGCCTGCACGCCGAGCGCGACCGCGCGCTCGTCTCGCAACAACCGCTGCTGCGCGTCGCCGAGCGCCGCATCGCGCTGGCGCAACGCCTTGGACATGCGCGCGACGAACCACGCAATCAACCCGACGCTGACCGTGAAGTTCACCCACATGCCGGCGCGGTAGTAATCGAAGAGGTTCGCGGGATTATCGAGGTTGAGCGGCACCGATTCGAAACCGAGCACTGCGTAGCATGCGACCGCGAACGCGGCGAGCCAGATCATCAGGTGCCACGGCAGCACGGCCGCCGCGATTGCAAGCGATGGCAGGTAGAGCGAAACGAATGGGTTGGTCGTGCCGCCCGACAGAAACAGCAGCGCCGACAGCGCACCGAGATCGACCCAGAGCTGCCCGAACAGCTCGAGATTCGATTCGGGCCGCTGTAGCGAGACGCGCAGCCATGTAAAGCCGTTGAAAATCACTTCGAGGCCGATCACGAGCAGCATCGCGGGCAGCGGCAGCGTAACGCCGACGAAAGTCTGGACGAACGCGATGGTCAGCAACTGGCCGATGATGGCGAGGCTGCGCAGCCAGAAAAGATGCTCGAGGTTGACCCGGCCGGTGTTCGTGATGCGGTGCATCGTGTCAGTTTAACCGCTGAAAGGGCCGGTTCGGGCCACTGAGGATGCGCCGCGTCATTGTGTCACTGGCGCAACACGTATGGCTGGCACGGGTCGGGCGGCAGCGTTCGCTTCGCTCAGTCGTCCGCGGCGGCGGCCGCCGCCGGATCGTTCTGCGCGCGGGCGATTTCCTCCGCGAGGCACTCGGGGCACAGGCAGCGGCTGCCCGCTTTGAGCCTGTCGGCCGGCAGCGGCGGCATCGCGCGGCACCAGCAGTCGGCGGTTCGTGCCTCCTGCCCGCAATCGAACGCGCGGCCGCAGCGCGGACAGCGCGCGCTTTTCGGGCCACGCGATTCGGCTGCGCGGGGCGAGGCAGGCGATCGGGGAACGGGCGGATTCATAAACGGCGAGATGAAACCGGTCAGGAGACGAGGAAATGATGCCACGTCTGGCCGGTCAGCAGAACCGGCGGCGAAGTCATGCCGCCGATTTCGTATTGAGCGTGCGACGGTGAAGGCGCGCGTGTTTTTGCGCTGCAACCGGTGCGCGCGGCGGCATGGCAAAACGACCGCCGGATCGCACGTCGCGCGGCACCTCGCGCGCCATGAAACCTGCGCTGCCGGCATGCTGCGCGTGGCATGACAGCCCCTGCCAAAAACGCTGTTGCAGCGCGCCACTCCTGTACAATTCGCCCTTGTTTTCACTTGTCCCCGCCGAGCCGCCGCCATGTCCGAGCTTTCCGACCTGTCCCAGATCGCGCCCACGCTGAAGGCCGAGATTCTGGCCGAAGCGTTGCCGTACATCCGCCAGTACCACGGCAAGACCGTGGTCATCAAATACGGCGGCAATGCGATGACCGAGGAACGTCTGAAGCAGGGCTTCGCGCGCGACGTGATTCTGCTGAAGCTGGTCGGCATCAACCCGGTGATCGTGCACGGCGGCGGCCCGCAGATCGACCAGGCGTTGAAGAAAATCGGCAAGCAGGGCACCTTCATCCAGGGCATGCGCGTCACCGACGAAGAAACCATGGAAGTCGTCGAATGGGTGCTCGGCGGCGAAGTGCAGCAGGACATCGTCACGCTGATCAACCACTTCGGCGGCCACGCGGTGGGCCTCACAGGCAAGGACGGCGGCCTCATCCATGCGCGCAAGCTGATGATGCCCGATCGGGACAACCCGGGGCAGTACCTCGACATCGGCCAGGTCGGCGAAGTGGAAGCGATCAATCCGGCCGTCGTCAAGGCATTGCAGGACGACGCGTTCATTCCGGTCATCTCGCCGATCGGCTTCGGCGAAGACGGCCTGTCGTACAACATCAACGCGGATCTCGTCGCGGGCAAGCTCGCCGTCGTGCTGAACGCCGAGAAGCTCGTCATGATGACGAATATCCCGGGCGTGATGGACAAGGAAGGCACGCTGCTCACCGATCTTTCCGCGCGCGAAATCGACGCGCTGTTTGCGGACGGCACGATTTCTGGCGGCATGCTGCCGAAAATCTCGTCGGCGCTCGACGCGGCGAAGAGCGGCGTGCGCTCGGTGCACATCATCGACGGGCGCATCGAGCACTCGGTGTTGCTCGAAATTCTGACCGAGCAGCCATTCGGCACGATGATCCGCTCGCATTGAACGACGGCTGCACGTCCCGGCGCCCGGCCGGCGCCGACCGCCCGCCCCACCGATTCCAACAATGCGCCACGCTCAAAAGAGACGCCGCCCAAAGATCGAAGCCGGCAGCCCGGTCTGGCTGTTCGACCTCGACAACACCTTGCATCGCGCGTCGCACGCGATCTTCCCCGCGATCAACACCGCGATGACGCAGTACATCATCGATGCGCTGCAAGTCGAACACGAGGAGGCCGACCGGCTGCGCGTCGGCTACACGCAACGTTACGGCGCGACGCTGCTCGGCCTTGCGCGCCATCATCCGATCGATCCTCACGATTTTCTGAAAGTCGTCCACACGTTTCCCGGTGATCTGCGCTCGATGCTGCGCAGCGAACGCGGCCTCGCGCGCATGATTGCCGCGCTGCCGGGCCGCAAGATCGTGCTGACGAACGGCCCCCAGGCCTATGCGCGCGCGGTGCTCGCCGAACTACGCATCGAGCGCCTGTTCGAGCGCGTGATCGCCGTCGAGCATATGCGCGACCGCCGCGGCTGGCGCGCGAAACCGGACCCCGCCATGCTGCGCAAGGCGATGCGCGACGCACATGTGAGCGCGGCCGATGCGATCCTCGTCGAAGACACGCGCGGCCACCTGAAAAGCTACAAGCGGCTCGGCTTGCGCACCGTATGGATCGTTGGACATCTGCCGCGCCGCATGGGCGCAAACGGCATTCCGGCGCGGTTGCCGGGCACGGGGCGCCCGCATTATGTCGACCGCCGCATTCGTTCGTTAAAATCGCTACGACTGGGCAACCGCTCGGCGCGACTGAAGGGACGACAGACATGCAGCCGATCCGCAAGCATGACGAGGCCGTAACCGAAGACCAGCCGGACCAACCTGGAAAACACAGCATCGCCGCCCATGGCGGCAACGGCGACACCGTCGGCAACGGCGGCCGCGCGACGCGCCTGAAGCCGGGCGAGCGCCGCGTGCACATTCTGCAAACGCTCGCGGCGATGCTCGAAGCGCCGAAAAACGAAAAAATCACCACCGCCGCGCTGGCCGCCCGGCTAGGTGTGTCCGAAGCGGCGCTGTATCGGCACTTCGCGAGCAAGGCGCAGATGTTCGAGGGGTTGATCGAATTTATCGAGCAGACGCTCTTTGGCCTTATCAACCAGATTGTCGCGAAGGAGCCGAACGGCGTGCTGCAGGCGCGCGCGATCGCGCTCACGCTGCTCAATTTCTCGGCGAAGAACCCCGGCATGACGCGCGTGCTGACCTGCGAGGCGCTCGTCGGCGAGCATGAGCGGCTCACCGAGCGCGTGAACCAGATACTGGAGCGCATCGAGACGTCGCTGAAGCAATGCCTGCGCATCGGTTTGACGGAGGCGCACGCGCAGCAGAACGGCGACAGCGTGCGCGCGGTAGAGGCCGCCGGCGCGATAGGCGTAGTCAAAGTAGACGGCGAAGCAGACGGTCTCGATGGCGCGGACAGCGAGCACCGCGCCGCGCAGCTCGGGACGCACGCCGCTCGAAGCGATGCCGCGGTGCCCGACATCGCCGTCCCGCTTCCGGCCAGCTACGATCCGGCCGTGCGCGCCAATCTGCTGCTCAGCTATATCATCGGCCGCTGGCACCGCTATGTGCGAAGCGGCTTCGCGCGCACACCCGGCGAACACGCGGACGCCCAACTGCTGCTGATTCTGCAATGACCCGCATGCGGCGCTGCCGTGCCGCGGCGGCCGACGCTACGGCCTGCCGGCGCTGCCGCTACCAGTTTTCCGCTATACTCGTCGTCTGATTGACGCGGCGGCAGACGTATCGTCGCTGCGACAAAGCCTTCTGCACTACCCTGAATAGATGTTGTAGCGCGCCGATTTGCTGACTCGATTGCGGGCGCGCGAACCTGCCGGACCCACGGTCCCCGGTTCACATAAATGCGGCTAAAGAGGTCGTCAGCGCGAAATCGCCTCTTGCGCGTCGCCGACACCGTTTAGCCGCCCAGCAATCGTCACAGGCGGACATAAATGGAATCGATCGGGATCGTCGCTCCACAGAAAATGCATTTCTCCGAGCCGCTGCAGCTGCAAAGCGGCAGCTCGCTCGCCGACTACGACCTGATGGTCGAAACCTACGGCACGCTCAATAGCGAACGCAGCAACGCAGTGCTCGTCTGCCATGCGCTCAACGCGTCGCATCATGTGGCCGGCGTCTATGCCGACAATCCGAAGGACGTCGGCTGGTGGGACAACATGGTCGGCCCCGGCAAGCCGCTCGATACGAACCGCTTCTTCGTGATCGGCGTGAACAACCTCGGTTCGTGCTTCGGGTCGACGGGGCCGATGAGCATCGATCCGTCGACCGGCCGCCCGTACGGCGCGAGCTTTCCCGTGGTTACCGTCGAAGACTGGGTGAACGCGCAGGCGCGCGTCGCGGACGCGTTCGGCATCGAGCGCTTCGCCGCGGTCATGGGCGGCAGCCTCGGCGGCATGCAGGCGCTCGCGTGGAGCACGATGTATCCCGACCGCGTCGCGCACTGCATCGTGGTCGCGTCCACCCCGAAACTGTCCGCACAGAACATCGCGTTCAACGAAGTCGCGCGTTCGGCGATCCTGTCGGACCCGGACTTCCACGGCGGCGACTACTATGCGCACGGCGTGAAGCCGAAACGCGGCTTGCGTGTCGCGCGCATGATCGGCCACATCACCTATCTGTCGGACGACGACATGGCCGCAAAATTCGGCCGTGCGCTGCGCCGCGCCGAAGGAGCGCTCGACGTCTACAACTTCAGCTTCGACGTCGAATTCGAAGTGGAGTCCTATCTGCGCTACCAGGGCGACAAGTTCGCAGAGTATTTCGACGCGAATACGTATCTGCTGATCACGCGTGCGCTCGACTACTTCGACCCGGCCAAGGCTTTCGACGGCGATCTGACCGCGGCGCTCGCGCACACCACGGCGAAGTATCTGATCGCGAGCTTCACGACCGACTGGCGCTTCGCGCCGGCGCGTTCGCGCGAACTCGTGAAAGCGCTGCTCGATCACAAGCGCCATGTGACATATGGCGAAATCGACGCGCCGCACGGCCACGACGCGTTTCTGCTCGACGACGCGCGTTATCACAACCTGATGCGCGTCTACTACGAACGCATCGCGCTCGAGGTGAACGCATGAACCCGCAAGCCTTCGAACTCCTGTCGACACGCGCCGACTTCCGCGCGATCGCGCGCTGGGTCGAGCCGCGCGCCACGGTGCTGGACCTCGGCTGCGGCGACGGCTCGCTGCTGTCGCTCCTGACCGAAGAACTCGAGGTGCAGGGCTACGGCATCGAGATCAACGACGCGGGCGTGCTGGCCGCGACGAAGAACGGCGTCGACGTGATCCAGCAGAATCTCGAAGACGGCCTGCGTCTTTTCGAAGACGGCAGCTTCGATTTCGCGATCCTCTCGCAGACGCTGCAGACCATTCACCAGACCGCGGCGATCCTGCGCGAGACGGTGCGCGTCGGCAAGCAGTGCATCGTGTCATTCCCGAATTTCGGCTACTGGCCGCATCGGCTGGCCGTCGCACAGGGCCGGATGCCGGTATCGAAGTCGCTGCCTTATCAATGGCACAACACGCCGAACGTGCGCGTGCTGACCATCAAGGACTTCGAGGCGCTCGCGCCCGAAGTCGGCATTGAAATTCTCGATCGCGTCGTGCTGCACGGCGGCCAGACCGTGCGTTGGGGCGTGAACTGGCGTGGTAGTCTTGCGGTCTATCGCGTCAAGAAAATCTAACGCCATCCGCTCATGTCGAACCCGCCACACGAGGCGCCCGCACTAAACGCTCACGAAGAACATCCCGGCTGGCGCGCGTTCCTGAACACGCGCATGCTGATCTGCGTCTTTCTCGGCTTTACGTCGGGTCTGCCGCTTTTCACGCTCGTCTATCTGGTGCAGGCCTGGCTGCGCTCCGAAGGCGTCAATCTGAAGGAAATCGGCCTCTTTGCGCTGATCCAGTTTCCCTATACGTGGAAATTCGTCTGGGCGCCGCTGATGGACCGCTTCATCCCGCGTCTGCCTGGCTGGCGACCGGGGCGGCGGCGCGGCTGGATGCTCGTCACGCAGATTCTCGTGGCCGGTGCGATTGCCTCGCTCGGCATCGTGTCGCCGCGCGATTCGATCTGGACCGTCGCCGCGCTGACTGCGCTCGTTGCGTTCTTCGGCGCGAGCCAGGACATCGTGATCGACGCGTACCGGCGCGAACTGCTGCACGACACCGAACAGGGGCTCGGCAACGCCGTGCATGTGAACGCCTACAAGATCGCGGCGCTCGTGCCCGGGTCGCTTGCGCTGATTCTGTCGGACCATTTGCCGTGGGCGACCGTGTTTGCATTCACCGCGGCATTCATGCTGCCGGGCATGATCATGACGCTCGTCGTGCGCGAGCCCGAAGTGCACGGCGCGCCGCCGAAGAACCTGCGCGAGGCGATCGTCGAGCCGTTCCGCGAGTTCATTCTGCGCGACGGCTGGATCGGCGCGCTGTTCGTGCTCGGCTTTATCTTTCTTTATAAACTCGGCGACGTGATGGCGACCACGCTGTCCACTTCGTTCTTCCTCGACATCGGTTTCTCGCGCACCGAAATCGGCGTGATCGCAAAGACGACCGCCTTCGGCGCAAGCCTCGCGGGCGGCATTATCGGCGGCATCTGGCTCATGAAGATCGGCATCGGCCGCGGGCTGTGGATCTTCGGATTCCTACAGATGGTGTCGACGCTCGGCTTTGCGTGGCTTGCGCAGTTCGGCCACGGCGGCCCCGATGCACCCACTTATCATCTCGCGGCGTCGATCAGCCATACTGTGACGCAGTTGATGTCGTGGCTTGGGGCCAACTGGAGCGTGCAACTCGATCCGAAGCTCTTTGCGCTCGCCATCGTCTACGGGTTCGAAACTTTCGCGACAGGGCTGACGCTCGCGGCATTCACCGCGTATATCGCGAGCACCACGGACCCACGCTATACGGCCACGCAGTTCGCGCTTTTCACGAGCCTCGCCTCGGTGCCGCGCACACTCGCGTCGGCCGCAAGCGGTTACGTCGTCGCGCAGTTCGGCTGGTTCCATTACTTCATTGCATGCACGCTTCTCGCCGTGCCCGGTATGCTACTTTTGTTCCGGATTGCGCCGTGGAGGAGACCGTCGTGACGGAAAAGGTTCGGCGATGCGTGAGGGGCCGACTGGATCGGCTGGATGGGCTGCAAGGATGGTTGAAGCCCTGGACTGACGCGCGCCGGAGCCGTTTTCGTCTGATGCATCGGGCGCGTTTGCTGCTCGCGCTCGTGTGCGCTGGCGCCTTTGCGGTATCGACGGGTGCGGTCGCGGCGGAAGCGGGCGGTGCGGGTTCCGCCGCCGGCGCGGGTGCGAGTTCGGGCGCCGGCGCGGCGCCTGCCAATGTTGCTCCGAATGCGGCGTCGCCAGGCAATCCGGCAGCCGGCGCCGCGGGCGGATCGACGTCGAATGCGACTTCAGCGTCGCCCACCGCGAAGCCCGCGAATGCGCCGAACAATCCCTCCGCAAATGCCGCGGGCAACGCGACGGGTAACGCTTCGAATGCCGCGCCCGCGAATGCATCGAACGGCGCTGCTACCGGGGCGGCAGGCGGCGCTAACACTCCCGCCCCACCGAAGTCCGAAGCCGCTGCAGCGTCCTCAGGCGCTGCGGCGCCCGCGAGCGCCGCTTCGGCCGCAGCGGCGTCCGGCGCGCTCGCCATGTCGACGCCCTTCCAGCCGAGCCAGCAACTGCGCTATGGCAATTTCGCGGCATTTCGCAATCTGATTCCATCGTCGATGCTCGAAGGCCAGGCCGCCGACGAGTTCAATGAGATCGTGCGCGGCGCCAATCACGCGCATCGCCTGTATCCGCCGACCGACCCGCGCGTGGAACGCGTCCGCACGATCACCGACAAGCTCATCCCCTATTCGCTCAAGTGGAGCGACCGCACGAAACACTGGAAGTGGGACATCGCGGTGATCCGCTCGCCCGATATCCGGATGTACTGTCTGCCGGGTGGCAAGCTCGTCGTGTATGGCGGGATGCTCGATCGCGTCAAACTCAACGACAACGAGCTCGCCATGCTGATCGGCCATGAAATCGCGCACGCGCTGCGCGAGCATGCGCGCGAACGGCTTGGCGAGCAGCAGGCCGCGCAACTGGGCTCGGGCCCGATTCCGCAGCTGTTCGGACTCGCGGATCTCGGCGAGTCGCCGCTTGGCATCGGCTCGCAACTGCTCGAGATGAAATACGAACGCGCCGACGAAACCGAAGCGGATGTGATCGGCAGCGAGATCGCGTCGCGTAGCGGATACGATCCGCGTGCAGCCGTCACGCTGTGGGACAAGCTCGCCGTCGCGACACGCAACAACCGCGACCAGGGCTTTATCTATGTACACCCGTACACGACCGCACGGCGCCAGGACATCGTGAAACGGCTGTCCGACATGCTGCCGCTGTACGCGAAGGCGATCGGCAAGACCGTCGATACGTTGCCGGAGTACCAGGGCGTCGGCCGTTCGCGGCGGACCGCGGCGCGCGATTGACAAGCCCCCGCGCCCGGTGCGGAACCACGCGCGCGCACGCGCCCATCGTCAGCTCGCGAGCGTGTGATCGTAGTCGATCGTCAGCGGCGCATGATCGCTGAACTTGATGTCGCGGAAAATATCGACGCGCTTCGCCTTCGACGCAATGCCCGGCGTCGCGATCTGATAATCGATGCGCCACCCGACGTTCTTCGCATACGCCTGTCCGCGATTGCTCCACCATGTGTACTGCTCGGGCCGCTGGTCGAGCGTGCGAAACACGTCGACGTAGCCGACTTCGTCGAAGAGCTTCGAGAGCCACGCGCGCTCTTCGGGCAGGCAGCCCGAGTTCTTCTGGTTGCTCTTCCAGTTCTTGATGTCGATCTCTTTGTGCACGATATTCACGTCGCCGCACAAAATCACTTCGCGCTCTTTGCGCAGCGCCGCGAGATGCGGCATGAAGAGGTCCATGAAGCGGTACTTCGCCTGCTGCCGGTCTTCGCCGCTCGACCCGGACGGCACATAGACGGACACCACGGATAGCTTGCCGAACCGCAATTCGACGTAACGCCCCTCGGCGTCGAACTCTTCGCTGCCGAAGCCGATGACCACTTCGTCGGGCTTGTGCCGCGTATAGACGCCCGCGCCGCTGTAACCTTTCTTCACCGCATGCTGGAAATAACCGGTGAAATCGTGCGGCGCGAGAAACTCGGGCGTCATATCGTCCTGCGAGCATTTGATTTCCTGCACGCACAGCACGTCGGCGTTCTGCTCGCCAACCCAGTTGAAAAAGCCTTTGCTGGACGCAGAGCGGATGCCGTTCAGATTGGCCGTGATCACGCGCAACATGTCATTCCTTTATTGTCGATTCGATCGGTTGTTTTTCGTGCAGCAGCGACGCGAACGCCGCCGCGAAATTCGTCGCTCATTCGACTATCACGCCCTTCAACGATTCCTTCGCCGGCGGATATTCGAGCTTCAGCGACTCCATCATGCGCACCAGTAGCGCGGCGACCATCAAGTTGCGATGGGACTTCGAATTCGCGGGAATGATGTACCAGGGCGCGCAGTCGGTCGACGTCGCAGCGAGCGCGTCGCTATAGGCATCCTGATATTTGTCCCAGAGTTTGCGCGCATCGAGATCGGACAGCTCGAACTTCCAGTGCTTCGTCGGATCGTCGATGCGCGCCTGCAACCGTTCGCGCTGCTCCTCCTTCGAAATGTGCAGCATGCATTTGACGATCGTCGTGCCGCTGTCCGCGAGCATCGCTTCGAAGTCGCGGATATGGCGGTAACGGCGTTCGCGCTGCGCCTTGCTCAATTGCCCGAGCACGGTCGGCACGAGCACGTCTTCATAGTGACTGCGGTTGAAGATCGTCAGCTCGCCCGCCATCGGCGCCTGCGCGTGCACGCGCCAGAGAAAATCGTGGGCCGCTTCAGTGGGCGTCGGCGCCTTGAACGGCACGATGCGAAGCCCGAGCGGATCGACTTCATGGAACACTGCGCGAATCGTGCCGTCCTTGCCGCTCGTGTCCATGCCTTGCAGCACGAGCAGCACGCGGTGGCGGCGTTGCGCATGCAAACGCTCCTGTTGCGCGTCGAGCTTCGTGCCCAGCTCGAGCAGAGTCTCGCGATCGGACTCTTTCGTGCCGCTCGAGAATGGCTTCGTGCCCGGATCGAAATCGGATAGCTTGAACGCGCCGCTCTTCTTGCCTTCTTCGAAGAACGGTACGCGGAAATCGTCGAGTTCCGGTTTCTTTGCCATTGGGTCCGTCTCCTTCCTGATGTGACGATGCACGCTCAAATGCAAAAGGGCTGTTGTCCGGTCCTTTCGATCCGGCAACAGCCCATCATGACCGAAGCGCGCCCTTTGTGCAGTACATGCAGTACATGCAGCACACCGGCATTGGCGAAATCCCGCTGCTTCAGGCGCGTCAGGACAGCTTCTTCTTCAGCAGTTCGTTGACCTGCTGCGGATTTGCCTTGCCTTTGGTCGCCTTCATCGCCTGGCCGATCAGCGCGTTGAACGCCTTCTCCTTGCCCGCGCGATATTCGTCGACCGACTTCTGGTTTGCCGCGAGCACTTCGTCGATGATCGCTTCGAGCGCGCCGGTATCCGAAATCTGCTTCAGCCCCTTCGCTTCGATGATGCGATCGGCCGCGGCGTCGTCGGTCGCTTTCTCTTCCCAGATCGCAACGAAGATTTCCTTCGCGATCTTGTTCGAGATCGTGCCGTCGGCAATGCGCAGCAGGATCAGCGCGAGTTGAGCCGCGCTGACCGGGCTCGCATCGATGGCAAGGTCTTCGCGGTTCAGTTGCGACGATACTTCGCCCATCAGCCAGTTTGCCGCGACCTTCGCCTGCGTGGCGCCCGTTTTCGCGACCACCGCTTCGTAATACGCGGCCATCGCCTTGCTCGATGCGACCACGCCCGCGTCATAGCGCGTGAGTCCGTACTGCTCGACGAACCGCTGCTGCATCGCTTCGGGCAGCTCGGGCATCTCGCTCTTCACGCGCTCGATCCACGCGGATTCGATGACGAGCGGCATCAGGTCCGGATCGGGGAAATAGCGGTAGTCGTGCGCGTCTTCCTTCGAGCGCATCGAACGCGTTTCGCGCTTGTCCGGATCGTACAGACGCGTTTCCTGCACGACCGTGCCGCCGTCTTCGATCAGTTCGATCTGGCGACGCACTTCGTACTGGATCGCCTCTTCGAGGAAGCGGAACGAGTTCAGGTTCTTGATCTCGGCGCGCGTGCCGAATTCCTTCTGCCCGACCGGCCGCACCGATACGTTCGCGTCGCAGCGGAACGAGCCTTCCTGCATGTTGCCGTCGCAGATGCCGAGCCACACGACGAGACCATGCAGTGCCTTCGCATACGCGACCGCTTCGGCGGCGCTGCGCATTTCCGGCTCCGTAACGATTTCGAGAAGCGGCGTGCCGGCGCGATTCAGGTCGATGCCGGTCATGCCCGCGAAGTCTTCGTGCAGCGACTTGCCCGCGTCTTCTTCGAGGTGCGCGCGCGTCAGGTTGATCGTCTTTTCGTACGCGTCCTTGCCGGCCTTTTCATTGGCGGGCACCTGAATCGTGACCTTGCCGCCCTGCACGACCGGAATCTCGTACTGGCTGATCTGGTAGCCCTTCGGCAAATCCGGATAGAAGTAGTTCTTGCGCGCGAAGATGCTGCGCGGCGCGATCGTTGCGCCGATCGCGAGGCCGAAGCGGATCGCGCGCTCGACTGCGCCGCGGTTCGCGACCGGCAGCACACCGGGCAACGCGAGGTCGACGGGGCACGCTTGCGTGTTCGGTTCCGCGCCGAATTGCGTCGCGGCGCCCGAGAAAATCTTCGAGACCGTCGACAGTTGCGCGTGTGTCTCGAGACCGATTACGACTTCCCATTCTTTGCTCATGATCATGCTTCCGAGACTCCCGCCGGCGACTTGCGATGCCAGTCGGTCACGCGCTGGAACGCGTCCGCAACCTGCAGCATGCGTGCTTCGTTGAAATAGTTGCCGACAATCTGCAAGCCGACCGGCCGCTTCGCATTCGCGCCCGCGCCGAAGCCGCACGGCACGCTCATGCCGGGCAGACCCGCGAGGCTCACCGACAGCGTGTAGATATCGGCGAGATACATCTGCACCGGATCGTCGCCCTTCGCGCCGATATCCCACGCGACCGTCGGCGAAACTGGCCCCATGATCACGTCGCACTGCCTGAACGCCTCCTGGAAGTCTTGCGCGATGATGCGGCGGATTTTCTGCGCCTGCAGGTAGTACGCGTCGTAATAGCCGTGCGACAGCACATACGTGCCGACCAGAATGCGGCGCTTCACTTCGGGCCCGAAGCCTTCGGCGCGCGATTTCTTGTACATGTCGAGCAGATCGCGGTAGTCCGCTGCGCGATGCCCGTAGCGCACGCCGTCGAAACGCGACAGGTTCGACGAGGCTTCGGCCGGCGCGATCACGTAATAGACCGGAATCGACAGCTCGGTTTTCGGCAGCGAGACGCTGACGAGCGTCGCGCCGAGCGACTCGTAGGTCTTCAGCGCGGCGTCGATCGACGCGCGTACATCGTCGGCAAGACCGTCGCCGAAGTATTCCTTCGGCAAGCCGATGCGCAGGCCGGCGAGCGGCTTCTCATGACCGCTCGCGGCGCCTTGCCAGGCCTGTCCAACATAACGCGTGAAGTCTTCGTCGTCGCGCGTGAGACTCGTCGAATCGCGTTCGTCGAAACCGGCCATTGCGTTGAGCAGCAGCGCGCAATCGGCCGCGCTTTGCGCAAACGGACCGCCCTGGTCGAGCGAAGACGCGAACGCGATCATCCCGTAACGCGACACGCGGCCGTACGTCGGCTTGATGCCGGTGATGCCCGAAAACGACGCGGGCTGACGGATCGAGCCGCCGGTGTCCGTGCCCGTTGCAGCGGGCGCGAGGCGCGCGGCCACCGCCGCGGCCGAACCGCCCGACGAGCCGCCCGGCACCGCCGCCGTGTCCCACGGGTTGTGCACGGGACCGAAATGGGAGTTCTCATTGGACGAACCCATCGCGAACTCGTCCATATTCGTTTTTCCGACACACACCATGCCCGCGCGCGCCAGACGGTCGACGACCGTCGCGTCGAACGGGCTCGTGTAATTCTCGAGCATCTTCGAGCCGGCGGTCGCGCGCCAGCCGCGCGTGACGAATACGTCCTTGTGCGCGATCGGCAGGCCCGTCAGCGGGCCCGCATCGCCGCCTGCGAGGCGCGCGTCCGCGGCCTTCGCTTCTTCGAGCGTGCGCGCTTCGTCGACGTGGACGAACGCATTGAGGCTCTTGCTTGCCGCGATACGCTTCAGGTACAGGTCCGCGAGTTCGACCGCGGAGCATTGCTTCGCGGCGAGTGCGGCACGCAGTTCTGTCAGGCTTTTCTCATGCATTGCGGTGTTCCTGTACGGACAATTACTCGATAACCTTCGGCACCAGATACAGGCCGTCCTGCACCGCGGGCGCGACGCGCTGGAAGTCTTCGCGGCGTACCGTTTCGGTTACCGCGTCGGCGCGCAGACGCAACGCGACGTCTTCGATCTGCTCGATCGGGTGCGCAAGCGGCGCGACGCCGGCGGTGTCCACCGCCTGCATCTGCTCGACGAGACCGAAGAATTCATTGAGTTGCGCAAGCGTATGTTCGGCATCGGCATCGGCCAGTTCGAGTCGCGCAAGATGGGCGATGCGTTTCACATCGGTCAGGGTCAAAGCCATTGTTTCACCGGAATGGGACCCGGACTGCCGCAACGAGGAAAAACGATGCTGCGACAGCGGGTTAAATCATTGGAGCGGCCCGTCGAAAAAGGGCCGCGGGGCGGCAAAAAGTGCCGCTCGTTTCCTTCAAATCCAGCAAAATTATAAGGTATCATTACGCGTTCGACCCAAACCCGGACCGACTTACCAAGGCCTTTCTGGGCATGCGCTGAAGCAAAGCGCAGAAGTGAAGCTGAAACAGCCTTGTGATCAGTTCTCCGGCAGTTGCCGGTTCGTTGCACAGTAGATTCTCCAGCAGCTTCAGTTTTCCGCGTGATTTCCAGTGGTTTCCGTACGTCCGATGTCCCGCGTCTGTCGGCGTTCATGCGAAGCCCGGTTGTATCACCCCGAATGTGAAGCTGTTTAATTTTTCCGCTGCCGCCCTCCCGCATACGGTGCGAGGCCCGGCCCCAAGCGAGACAGGATTTTGAATGTTTGGTTTTTTGCGCAGCTATTTCTCCAACGATCTGGCCATTGACCTCGGCACCGCCAACACGCTGATCTACATGCGTGGCAAAGGCATCGTTCTCGACGAACCCTCCGTTGTCTCGATCCGCCAGGAAGGCGGACCGAACGGCAAGAAAACCATCCAGGCCGTCGGCCGCGAAGCGAAGCAGATGCTCGGCAAGGTGCCGGGCAACATCGAAGCGATCCGCCCGATGAAGGACGGCGTGATCGCCGACTTCACCGTCACCGAGCAGATGATCAAGCAGTTCATCAAGACTGCACACGAATCGCGGATGTTCTCGCCGTCGCCGCGCATCATCATCTGCGTGCCGTGCGGTTCGACCCAGGTCGAGCGCCGCGCGATCAAGGAAGCCGCGCACGGCGCGGGCGCCTCGCAGGTGTACCTGATCGAAGAACCGATGGCCGCCGCGATCGGCGCCGGCCTGCCGGTGTCGGAAGCCACGGGCTCGATGGTCGTCGATATCGGCGGCGGCACGACCGAAGTCGGCGTGATCTCGCTGGGCGGCATCGTCTACAAGGGCTCGGTGCGCGTCGGCGGCGACAAGTTCGATGAAGCGATCGTCAACTACATCCGCCGTAACTACGGCATGTTGATCGGCGAGCAGACGGCCGAAGCGATCAAGAAAGAAATCGGTTCCGCGTTCCCGGGCTCCGAAGTCAAGGAAATGGAAGTGAAGGGCCGTAACCTGTCGGAGGGCATCCCGCGCAGCTTCACGATCTCGAGCAACGAAATCCTCGAAGCCCTGACCGATCCGCTGAACCAGATCGTGTCGTCGGTGAAAATCGCACTCGAGCAAACGCCGCCGGAACTCGGCGCCGACATCGCGGAACGCGGCATGATGCTCACGGGCGGCGGCGCGCTGCTGCGCGATCTCGACCGTCTGCTCGCGGAAGAAACCGGCCTGCCGGTGCTCGTCGCCGAAGACCCGCTCACGTGCGTCGTGCGCGGGTCGGGTATGGCGCTCGAGCGCATGGACAAGCTCGGCAGCATCTTCTCTTACGAGTAAGCGGGTCGGCCTCCATGTCAGTGGCGCGGATCGTACGGCTGGCTTCCCCAGCCGCCGCGCGCTGGGTGCGCGACATTTTTCGCCGCACCACGCGCCCTGTCGTGCGTCAAAGTTTCATCTAACCGCTCACGTCCACGGCGCCGACCATGGAATACAGTCCGCCGCCCCTGTTCAAGCAAGGCCCGTCGGCGCTTGCACGGCTGATCTTTTTCGTCGTGCTCGCGCTCGCACTGCTGATTTCCGACGCGCGCTTCAGAACGCTCGAAATCGTTCGCGGCGTGCTCGGCGCGGGGCTTTATCCGCTGCAGCGCGCGGCCCTCGTGCCGCGCGACCTCTTCATGGGCGCGGCCGATCTCGCCGTGACGAGCGCCACGTTGCGCGCCGACAACGCGCAATTGCGCGCACGCAACTTGCGGCTTTCGCAGCAGGCCAACGAATCGGCCCAACTCGCGGCGGAAAACGCGCATCTGCGTGCGCTGCTGCAACTGTCGCAACGCTCGCCCATTCAGTCGACGCCCGCCGAAGTCCAGTACGACACGCGCGATCCGTTCACGCAAAAAGTCGTGATCGGCCGCGGCTCGCAGCAAAACATCCAGGACGGCTCGCCTGTCGTCAACGAAGATGGCGTGGTCGGTCAGGTCACGCGCGTATTCCCGATGCAGGCGGAAGTCACGCTGCTTACCGATAAAGACCAGGCCGTGCCCGTGCAGATCGTGCGTACCGGCTTGCGCAGCGTGATCTACGGCACGCCGAAGGGCGATACGCTCGATTTGCGCTTCGTGCCGATCAGCGCCGACGTGCTCGCGGGCGACGAACTCGTCACGAGCGGCCTCGATGGCGTCTATCCGCCGGGTCTGCCGGTCGCGAAGGTGGTGCGCGTCGACAAGCAGGCCGATACCGCGTTCGCGCATGTCGTCTGTCTGCCGATCGCGCAGGTGCGCGGTGCACGGCAACTGCTCGTGCTCCACTATCAGAACGACGTGCCGCCGCGGCCCGCCGACGAACCCGATGCGGCCAGCGCCGCAAAAGACGCGAAGAAGAAGGGCGCGAAGGCAACGGACAAGACGGCAGCGCCCGACAAGGACAAGGGCGGCGCGAAAGCCGACGACCGGGATGCGGCGGGCAGCGCGGCTCCGGGAGCGCCGGCGGCGGCAGAACCCACCACAAAGCCGGCGGCGAAATCGGCCGCAAAGCCGCAAGCGGCTCGAGAAACGCCGCAAACGGCTCGGGGGACCCGACAGTGAACCGTCCGCAATACATCCTGCAGCCGGTCAACCCGTACTTCATCGCGTTTAGCCTCGCGGCCGCGTTCCTGCTGAACATGATGCCGTGGGGGCGCCTCGCCGGGGTGCCCGACTTCGTCGCGCTCGTGCTGCTGTTCTGGAACGTGCATCAGCCGCGCAAGGTCGGCATGGGCATCGCATTCATGCTCGGCCTGCTGATGGACGTGCACAATGCAAGCCTGCTCGGCGAGCACGCGCTCGCTTATACGCTGCTGTCGTACGGTGCGATCACGATTCACCGCCGCGTGCTGTGGATGACGCTGCCCGTGCAGATTTTCGCGGTCATGCCGCTGCTCGTCGTCGCACAGGTCGTGCCGTTCGTGATCCGCCTGCTGACCGGCGCGGCGTTTCCAGGCTGGGGCTATCTGATCGACGGTTTCGTCGAAGCCGCGCTGTGGCCGCTCGCGAGCGTGCTGCTGCTGATGCCGCAGCGCCGTCCGGCCGATCCGGACGACACCCGGCCTATCTGATGTCGAGGCCGCCGGCATGAACCGGAGCCGACGCAAAACCGCATGACCGAATTCAAAGACACCCAGCAGCAACTGAACAGGTTCCGTTTGCGCGTCGCCGCGGCGGGGCTGTTCGTGTTCGTCTGCTTCGGGCTGATCGCGTTCCGCTTCCTGTTCCTGCAGGTCTGGCACTACAGCAAGTATTCGCTGCAAGCGGACGAAAACCGCATCTCGGTCGCGCCGATCGTGCCGAATCGCGGCATCATCACCGATCGCAACGGCGTCGTGCTCGCGAAGAACTATTCGGCGTACACGCTCGAAATCACGCCGTCGAAGCTCAACGACACGCTCGAAAACGTCATCGACAAGCTCTCGACCGTGATCGCGATCGATGCGCGCGACCGGCGCCGCTTCAAGAAGCTGCAGGAAGACTCGAAGAACTTCGAAAGCCTGCCGATCCGCACGCGTTTGACCGATGACGAAGTCGCGCGCTTCACCGCGCAGCGCTTCCGCTTCCCCGGCGTCGAAGTGCGCGCGCGCCTGTTCCGCCAATATCCGCTCGGGCCGACGGCCGCGCACGTGATCGGCTATATCGGCCGCATTTCTCAGCGCGACCAGGAACGCATCGACGACATTTCCGACCAGAACGATAGCGACCCCGATCACTACGATCCGCGCCTCGACGCGAACAACTACAAGGGCACGGACTACATCGGCAAGATCGGCGTCGAACAGAGCTACGAAACCGAGCTGCACGGCCTGACCGGCTTCGAGGAAGTCGAGGTCACGGCGGGCGGGCGGCCCGTGCGCACACTGTCGCGCACGCAGGCGACGCCGGGCAACAACCTCGTGCTGTCGATCGATATCGGCTTGCAGCAGGTCGCCGAGCAGGCGTTCGCGGGCAAGCGCGGCGCGCTCGTCGCGATCGAACCGTCGACCGGCGACGTGCTCGCCTTCGTGTCCGCGCCGAGCTTCGACCCGAATTCGTTTGTCGACGGCATCGACCAGCAGACGTGGGACGAGCTCAACAATTCGCCCGATCACCCGCTGCTGAACCGGCCGCTGCACGGCACGTATCCGCCGGGCTCGACCTACAAGCCGTTCATGGCGCTCGCCGCGCTGACGCTGCACAAGCGCACGCCGCAATGGGGCTTCCAGGATCCGGGCTCGTACACGTTCGGCGGCCACACGTTCCGCAACGACGTGCCGCAGGGTCAGGGCTGGATCGACATGAACCGCGCGATCATGGTGTCGAACGACACGTACTTCTATATGCTTGCGCACGACCTCGGCGTGAACGCGATCGCTAATTTCATGAGGCCGTGGGGCTTCGGCCAGATTACCGGCATCGATATCGCCGGCGAGGCGCGCGGCATCCTGCCGTCGACCGAATGGAAACGCAAGGCGTATCGCAAGCCCGAGCAGCAGAAGTGGTACGAAGGCGAGACGATCAGCCTCGGCATCGGCCAGGGCTACAACTCGTTCACGATCTTGCAGCTCGCGCACGCGACCGCAACGCTCGCCAACAACGGCGTGCTGATGAAGCCGCACCTCGTGAAGGAAATCGAAAATCCGATCTCGCATCAGATGCGGCTGACCGTGCCGCGCGACGAAGGACGCATCAACGTCTCGCAGACCGACATCGACGTGGTCAAGCGCGGCATGGAAAACGTCACGTCGAATCCGTCGGGCACCGCGTATCAGGTGTTCCGCAACTCGACGTATCTCGTCGCGGGCAAGACCGGCACTGCGCAGGTGTTTTCGCTGCAGGGGCAGAAGTACCGCGGTCATGCGCTCGCCGAGAAACTGCGCGACCACGCGCTCTTTATCGCGTTCGCGCCGGCGGAAAACCCGAAGATCGCGGTCGCCGTGATCGTCGAAAACGGCGGTTGGGGCGCGCAGGCGGCCGGCCCGATTGCGAAGCGCGTGCTCGACTATTATCTGATCGACCGGCTCAAGCCCGGCGCTCAGGAAGCAGCGGTGAGCGCGGCGGCATCGGCAACCGAAGGGGCATCGGAGCCGGTGATCGGCGACGCGGCATCGGCACCGGCGCCGGCCCTGGCTCCGTTTGGCGCAAGCGCGACCGATGCCGTGCAGCCGGTGACCATCGCGGCCGGTTATACGCCGTTGCCGCCGCCGCCTGGCGCCGCGAAGACGGCTTCCGCGCCGGCAGCGGCATCGGACGCGCAGGCGGCGAGCGAAGCGGTGGGCGCGTCGGCCGTCGCGCCTCGAGCGCCTGCAGGCGCTTCGGGTGCGCGCGCAGCCGCCGCGGCCTCCGTCCCGGCCAGGACCTCGCGTCCCACCGGCCCGCATCGGCGGCGTCCGGCCAGCGACGCCGTACCGGCCGCCGTGGCGCCATCGCGTGAAGAAGGCGCATCGCCCGCGCCTACGCCCGCGCGCGCTAGCGGCGGCATCGACGAATAAAGGAGAGAGGCATGCAATTCGACAAGCGCGCCTGGCTCGATCGCATCAAGAAAATGTTCGCGGGCTTCGACAAGCCGCTCGCGCTGATCGTGTTCCTGCTGCTGTGCGTCGGCATCGTCACGCTGTACAGCGCGAGCCTCGACGTGCCCGGACGTGTCGAGGATCAACTGCGCAACATCATGCTGACGTTCGTGCTGATGTGGATTCTCGCGAACGTGCCGCCGAATACGCTGATGCGCTTCGCGGTGCCGGCCTATACGTTTGGCGTCGCGTTGCTGATCGCGGTCGCGCTATTCGGGCTCACGCGCAAGGGGGCGAAGCGCTGGATCAACGTCGGCGTCGTGATCCAGCCGTCCGAGATTCTGAAGATCGCGACGCCGCTGATGCTCGCGTGGTACTACCAGCGGCGCGAAGGCGTGATGCGCTGGTATGACTACCTCGTCGGGCTCGTGATTCTCGCCATACCGGTCGGGCTGATCGCGAAGCAGCCCGATCTCGGCACTGCCGTGCTCGTCTTCGCGTCGGGCCTGTTCGTCATCTATTTTGCGGGCCTGAGCTTCAGGCTGATCGTGCCGGTGCTGATCGCCGGCGTGATCGCGGTCGCGTCGATCGCGACGTTTCAGGACAAGATTTGCCAGCCTGACGTGCAGTGGCCGTTGATGCACGACTATCAGAAACACCGTATCTGCACGCTGCTCGACCCGACATCCGACCCGCTCGGCAAGGGCTTCCACACGATTCAGGCGGTCATCGCGATCGGTTCGGGCGGACCGCTCGGCAAAGGCTGGCTGAAGGGCACGCAGGCGCACCTCGAGTTCATCCCGGAAAAGCACACGGACTTTATCTTCGCGGTGTACGCCGAGGAATTCGGCCTCGCGGGCGGGCTCGTGCTGCTCACGCTTTATATGGCGCTGATCGCGCGCGGGCTCTTTATCGCGGCGAACGGTGCGACGCTGTTCGGTCGCTTGCTGGCCGGCTCGTTGACGATGGCGTTCTTCACGTACGCCTTCGTCAACATCGGCATGGTGAGCGGGATTCTGCCCGTGGTCGGCGTGCCGCTGCCGTTCATGAGCTATGGCGGCACCGCGCTGACGACGCTCGGCGTCGCGATCGGGCTGATCATGAGCGTATCGCGGCAGAAGCGCTTGATGCAGAGCTAGGCGCGCGGGGCGCTTACTGCGGCTTCGCTTCGTGCGACTCGCGCAACTGCGTGCTCAGTTGCTGGTACTTGAGCCGCGCCGCCGGGTCGCCCTGCGCCGCCGCGGCCGCATAGTATGCGCGCGCGACGTTCAGGTTCTGCTTGACGCCGTCGCCGCCGCGTTCATAGAACGAGCCCGTCACATATTGCGCGGTCATGTCGCCGCCTTCGGCCGCCTTCTTGTACCAGACGAACGCCTGCTGGTTGTCGCGCGTCGTGCCGCGGCCGTCGAGAAACTGGTTGGCCAGCGCGAGTTCCGCCTGGACATGCCCTTGCTTCGCGGCCTTCATGAACCACTGATGCGCTTCCGCGGGATCGCGGCCCACGAATTCGCCGTCGTCGTACATCTTGCCGTACACGTATTGCGCATGCGACATGTTCGCGTCCGCGGCCTTGCGCAGCCACTTCTTCCCTTCGTCGACATTGGCCGGGCCGCCTTCGCCGTTCAGCAGCATCATCGCGTAGTTGAATTCGGCGAGACGGTTGCCGCGCTGCGCGGCCTTGCGGAATTCGGCAAGCGCCGAGGTCAGATTGCCGGCGTTGTAGTCGGCGACCGCGGTCTGCGTTTCCGCTTCCGCGGCGGGCTTCTGACTGAACGCCTGGGCGTCGGCCGCGCGTGCACCGCTTGCCGTCAGGCCAGTCGCTGCTGCGAGCGCCACCGACACGCTCAGCGCAAACAGGGCACCGGTACGCGACGCTGCGCGCGCCCCGTGCGGCGAAATCTTCTTCATGACCTGACCTCCTGCAACGACTGCCGCGTCACGCGCAACAGCCACATCACGTCCGCGGCGAGCGAGATAAAGCGAAAGCCCGCCTCGCGAGACTGCCGCGCATTGACGACGTCCATCGCGAAGATGCCTGCGGCGATATGTGCATTCTTCGCAACTTGCACGATATGTGCCATTGCTTCCTGAACTTCCGGATGCTTCGAATCGCCAAGGTGTCCGAGGCTTGCCGCGAGATCGGCCGGCCCGACGAACAGGCAATCGATGCCCGGCACCGCCGCAATCTGCTCGACCTGCGCAAGCGCGCGCGCCGATTCGATCTGAACGATCGTCGCGATCTGCGCGTTCGCATTCTGCAGATAATCGCGGCGCATGCCATAAGCGGCCGCGCGCACCGCGCCGGCCACGCCGCGCAACCCGTCCGGCGATTCCGCCGTCGGATAATGCGTGAGCCGCACCGCGTACGCGGCTTCTTCGGCGGATTCGATATTCGGGAACATCAGCGTGCGCGCGCCCGCATCGAGCACGCGCTTGACGAGCCACGGCTCGGCCGCCGGCACGCGCACGACCGGCTCGCTCGGCAAGTGCGCAGCGGCGATCGCGCGCAACTGGTCGGTGACGTCGACGCTATCGTTCGGCGAATGCTCCATGTCGATCAGCAGCCAGTCGAAGCCGGCATGCGCAAGCGCTTCGGCAGCGCTCGCGCTGCCTAGCGACAGCCACAGTCCATACAACGGATCGGGGTCCTTGAGGCGCAGTTTGAGCGGATTCGTAAACGTGCTCATGAGCGCGTCTCCACGCGGCACGTTGCGCCGCAAGATGGTCGGGAAACGGCGCCGGGAAGGCGCGAGCGGCGTGCGTCGCGTTGCGTCTGCTGCGCGACGAAGGGTTCTGCGGACAGCGCGATGGTGGGCGTCGTGGCGGCCGGCATGGTCTCGCTCCGGTGGCTACTGCAACGTGATGGCATTTAATGAGGCGCACATGATGAAGCGTACGTCCCCGGCACGTGGCTAGCACGTGCCGGCACGATCATACCGTGACAATAACGCTTGTATCGGCTACGAAGCGCACGCTATTCGCGTACGAAATCGGCCCAGCAATTCGGCGTTTCGTACAGGCGTACGCGCTGCAGCCGCAGGTTCACGCCGTAGTGCGCATCGTAGACGTTCGCGAGTATGCCGAACGCAACCGCCGCAAGATTTTCGACGGTCGGAATGCGGTCGAGCACGACCGTCTTGTGGCCCGGCATCGAATCGAGAAAGCGGCGCAGTTGCGTGTCGCCTTCGTAGACGATGAACGCGTGGTCCCACTTTTCGACGAGATGCTCCATCGCGAGCGACTTCACGTCGGCGAAATCCATCACCATGCCGCGGTCCGGCGCGCCTTCCGTTTCGACCAGATCGCCCTGCAGCGTGATCTCGAGCACATAGCGGTGCCCATGCAGATTTCGGCACTGGCTGCGATGGTCGGGAATGCGGTGGCCCGCGTCGAATTCGAGTTTTCGGGTAATGGTCAGCACGGCGATCAGGGGATGTTCAGGTACTTATGGGTTTGCATCGACAGACGCCAGCGCGGATGGCGCTTGCACCAGTCGATGGCGAGCTTCGTATTGATATCGCGCGACGGGCCGTCCATCGGCTGGACGAGGAAGTGATCGAAGTCGAGCTTCTCGTAGTCGGACAGACGCTGATTATCCTGCGGGATCACCACCTTGAGCTCGTTGCCCTTCGTCACGACGAGCGGCGCATCGGCCTTCGGACTCACGCAGATCCAGTCGATCGTATCGAGCACCGGCAGCGAGCCGTTGGTTTCGATCGCGATCTCGAAACCGGCCGCATGCAATGCATCGACGAACGGCTGATCGATCTGCAGCATCGGCTCGCCGCCCGTGCAGACGACGAAGCGCTGGCCTTCGCCTTCCGGCCACAGCGACGCGATCATCGCGACGAGTTCGCCGGCGCTGCGATACTTGCCGCCGTTTTCGCCATCGGTGCCGACGAAGTCGGTGTCGCAGAAGCGGCAGACCGCATCGGCGCGGTCTTCTTCGCGGCCCGACCACAGATTGCAGCCGGCGAACCGGCAGAACACGGCCGGGCGCCCGGCGTTCGCGCCCTCGCCTTGCAACGTGTAGAAGATTTCCTTGACCGCGTACGTCATGCTGGTTCTGCCTGATGCGCTCTAATGAATGTTGCCGCCGAAGCCCCGCTCACACCGGCTCGCTGACCTGTTCGCCCGCGAGATACGCCTCGTATCCGCGCTTGCGCAAACGGCATGCGGGGCATTCGCCGCAACCGAAGCCCCAGTCGTGCAGTTGCGCGCGCTCGCCGACGTAACACGTATGCGTCTCGACGCGAATCAGTTCGACGAGCGCGTCGCCGCCGAGCTCATGCGCAAGACGCCACGTATCGGCCTTGTCGAGCCACATCAACGGCGTCTCGACGACGAAGCGGCTGTCCATGCCGAGATTCAGCGCAGCCTGCAGCGCCTTCATCGTATCGTCGCGGCAATCGGGGTAACCGGAGAAATCGGTCTCGCACATGCCGCCCACGAGCACCTGCAGACCGCGCCGATACGCGATCGCCGCGGCAATCGTCATGAACATCAGATTGCGGCCCGGCACGAACGTGTTCGGCAATCCGCTCGCGGCCGTTTCGATTTCGATTGCACGCGTCATCGCGGTATCGCTGATCGAGCCGAGCACCGACAGATCGACCAGATGATCGCGGCCGAGCCGCGCGCCCCACTGCGGGAATGCGCCGGCAATCGCCGTGCGAAACGCGTCGCGGCATTCGAGTTCGACGCGGTGACGCTGTCCGTAATCGAAGCCGAGCGTTTCGACCGTTTCATAACGGTCGAGCGCCCAGGCAAGGCACGTGGCCGAATCCTGGCCGCCGGAAAACAGCACCAGCGCGCTGCGCTTCGCGTGTCGACGGGTCACCGTGTTACTCCGTGAGGGCTCAAATGATCAACTTCGGCCTGACTCGTACCAGCGGGGCGCCGGCTCAAGCAGTATAGGCAAGGGCCCGCTGCGTGGAGCAGGCCTGCCCGATGGCAACGATCGGCCGACGATCGCTGCACTGAGCCCCGCATCAAAACAAAAAAGGACTTGCGACCGGACAGTGCAAGTCCTTGAATATTTGAAATTTTATCATGCGGCACCGTGCACTGCCGACGGTGCCAGGCCCGGCGGCGGGCATGGCCTTGGCGTACGAAAAGTCACGCGACGCCGCAAGGAGCGGCAGATAGAACAAGCCCCAGGAATCTTGCGATGTCCTGGGGCCGAATTCTGGTGGCCTGGGGCGGAATCGAACCACCGACACGCGGATTTTCAATCCGCTGCTCTACCAACTGAGCTACCGGGCCAACGAAGAAGCGAGAGTATAACAAAGCATGCCGTACGCCTCAAGCCCCCTCCCTGAATTTGCCGTCATTCGCTTTTGTTCTTGCCGAGGTCGACGCCGAGCTGCTTGAGCTTGCGGTAGAGGTGGGTGCGTTCGAGCCCGGTCTTTTCGGCAACACGCGTCATGCTGCCGTTCTCGCGCGCGAGGTGGTACTCGAAGTACGCGCGCTCGAACGCATCGCGTGCGTCGCGCAGCGGGATGTCGAACGAGATCGACGTGGTCTGCTGCGCAGGCAATGTGCCGCCGCCGGCGTTATCGGCCGCAAGCATCGGCAATGCTGCAGCCGACGCCACCGCCGATGCATTCGCGGGCAATGCGGGCTTCGCCGCGGCACCGCCTGGCGCTGGCGCCGCGCTGCCGCGCGCAAGCCCCTGTTCGACGGCCTTGAGCAGCTTCTGCAGCGCAATCGGCTTTTCGAGGAAGTTCAGCGCGCCGATCTTCGTCGCTTCGACCGCGGTGTCGATCGTCGCGTGGCCCGACATCATGATGACGGGCATCGTCAGTTGCCCTTGCGCGGCCCACTCTTTCAGCAAGGTGACGCCGTCGGTATCGGGCATCCAGATGTCGAGCAGTACCAGGTCAGGCGCCTGGCGTAAGCGGGATTCGCGCGCGTCCTGCGCGTTCTCCGCGGTTTCGACAACATGCCCTTCGTCGCTGAGGATCTCCGAGAGCAATTCCCGGATGCCCATTTCATCATCTACCACCAGGATGGTTGCCATTTACGCTGCCCTTGTCTGCACTGTTGCTTTTGTCGTTCCCTGCGACGCGCCGTTGCGCGCCGTCTGCGATCCGGCTGCAGGTCCCGCATGGGTTCCATCGCCGGGCGCCGCATTGTCCGCGAGTTGAAGGAAGAGAATCGAGATCTGCGCGCCTTCGATCACATCGCCCGCTTTGAGGCGGTTACGAATGTCGATACGCGCGCCGTGTTCGTCGACGATCTTCTTGACCATCGCCAGGCCAAGCCCTGTTCCTTTGGCTTTGGTCGTCACATAAGGTTCGAACGCACGCGTGAGGATGCGCGCGGGAAAGCCGGGTCCATTGTCCGATACAGTGAGGCGCACGGCGATGCGTGTTTTACCGTCCGCATCGGGATCGCCATATTCTACTGTCCGCGTCTCGAGCACCACGCGCGGATGCGGTGCTTCCGATACCGCATCCTGCGCATTCTGCAGCAGGTTGTGGATCACCTGGCGAAGTTGCGTCGCGTCGCCGCGGATCACGGGCAATTCGCCCATCTCGACGGCGATCGCACTCTTGCCTTCCTCGATGCCGTACAGCGTCAGCACTTCGCTTACGAGTTCATTAAGCTGCAAATTGGCGAGCACCGCGGGCGGCGTGCGCGCATAGTCGCGGAAATTGTCGACCATCTGCTTCATCGCCGCGACCTGATTGACGATGGTCGTCGCGCCGCGTTTCAGCACATCGGCATCGTGCGGCGCGAGCTTGTCGGCGAGCTTCATCTGCAAGCGCTCGGCGGAGAGCTGGATGGGCGTGAGCGGATTCTTGATCTCGTGCGCGAGGCGCCGTGCGACTTCGCCCCATGCGATCGAACGCTGCGCGGAGATCACATCGGAGATATCGTCGAACACGACGACGTAGCCGGCCGTCTGCCGGTCTTCCGCCTCGTCGGCCGCTGACGCACTCGCGGACAACAGCCGCGCGCCTCGCACGAGCAGCGTCAGCGGGTCCGATTCGCCGGGCACCTGCATCGAGAATTGCTGCTGCCAGTGGCCGTCGTCATGCTCGTTGTCACTGCTTGCCGCCTCGCGGTCGGCAAACGCCTTGCGGATCATCGCGCCGAATTCGCTCAATACGGCGATCCGGTCGAGCGGCGAACCGAGCACCGTCGCGAACGGCTGACGGAAGATGCGCTCGGCGCCGCGGTTCGCGGTGGTGAGCCTGAACTGCCGGTCGAACACGAACACGCCCGCGGTCAGGTTCGCGAGAATGCTCTCGAGATAGGTCTTCGAATGCTCGAGCGCAATGCGGTTGTTTTCGACGGCCGCGCGCGCTTCCGAAAGCTGCCGCGTCATCGCATTGAACGACTGCGTGAGAAAGCCCAGTTCGTCACGCGACTTGATTTCGCGCTTCGGCGTGTAGTCGCCTTCGGTCACCTCTTTCGTGCCCTGCGCAAGCAGGAACAGCGGGCGCGCGAGCTGGTTGCCGAGCGCGAGCGCAAGCATCATCGCGATAAACGTAGCGAGGAACAGCGCGAGCGTCAGCGTGCCGATGTACATCTTGCGCAAGCCGGTACGCCCGAGCGACTTTTCCTGATATTCGCGATACGCGCGCTGCACTGCGTCGGCATTGCGCGCGAGCGACGCCGACACCGGTTGGGTGAGCTGCAGGAAGCGGTCGGTCGGTTGCAGCTGCGTCGCGTTGGCGTCGGGAATGCGCTGCACGATGCGCAGGCGCAGCACGCCCTTGCTGCCCTGCGCGCGCGGATCGCCGTCCACTTCGCCTTCGATCGCCGCAAAGCCGCGGCCGCGCGCCTGTTCGATCATCAGCGGCGTGGGCAGGTCGGTCGGCACGAGCGATGCGTAATTGCCGGTGGCCTGCGCCACCACGTGCATCTCCGGCGATGCGCCCGACATGCTGCGCACGGGCTCGACGATCGTCGCGTCCTGCACGCCGAACTGATCGCGCAGACGCAAGAGCGTGAGCGTCGTACCGGCCGAGTCCGCATTCGCGAGCTGCTCGGCCATGAGCCGCCCCTTCGTCTGCAAATCGGACAGCGACGCATCGAGCATGCCGCGGCCGAGGCTCAGGCCCGACGTCAGCGCGGTTTCCACGTTCACGTCGAACCACGATTCGATACTGCGCGACACGAACTGATACGACACGATGTAAATGATGCCGCCCGGCACCACGCCGACGAGCGCAAAGAAGAACGCGAGCTTCGCGAGCAGCCGCGTGCCGAACTTGCCCTTGCGCAAGCGCGTGACGATCACGACGACGAGCACCGCCACGATGCCCATGAAGATCAACGCGACCGCGATATTGGCCGTGTAGAGCCACTGGTAATAGCGGTCGAAGAATTCGGTATTCGCGCTCGCGGCTGCAAGCAGCACGAGCAGCAGGACGGCCGTGACCGCCACCGTCGACACCAGCAAACGAACGACGATGCTGCTGACACTGGTGGCGCGGCGCACTCTATTTAGCACGATCGCTCACCGTGAAGGTAAAACGCTTCCAGTCGGAAGCAAGATTCCAGTCGCGGTTATTCACCGCGTCGATCTGGAACGGCTTGGGCATCAGTGCGATATCGAGCTGCATGCGCACCGATGCGGTGTACGTCTCCCCGGTGTGAACCTGATTGCGATCGATCACATGCCATGACGTCACATGCTTGATCACCGACAGCGCCTCGTTCAGCGAGCTGAAACCGAGCTGCAGGCCGCCTGTCGACACGCGGTATTCGCGCGTGAGCGGCTGGAACGACAGGCGAATGCTCTGCGACACGCTGACCGGCTGCTCGTCGAACCAGTACCAGCGCGGACGGCTCAGCTCGAAGTCGGTCGTGAAGTAGAGCGGAATGCCTTTATTGACCGCGTCCTCCAGGTTGCTGTTGAGCTCGAATTCGAATCGCGCATCGAGGCTCCATCCATTGCTGTCCGACTGCAGCGACGCGCGCTGCACCGCGATCGAATCGGCGCGCGCCGGCCCGGCTGCGGTCAGGCAAAGGGCCAGCGCCATCCAGAGCGCGACCGCGAGCCGTAGCGGAAATAGGCGTTTGATGATCACCGTTTCTGGAAGCGCGCGTAGAAAAATCCGTCGTGGTCTGGGTTCGCGCCGGTGGTCCCTCCGGCGCGAGAACCGGCCGACGTGTCGGCGGGCGCGCGAGCGACTGCGGGCAGCAGTTGCCCCGGCGCGTCCAATCGTACCGCATCCTGATGGTTGTTTCCAAACCACAGTGCCTGCAACTCGCCCTCATCGGGCAAGATCGAGCATGTGACATACAGCAACTCGCCGCCAGGTTTCACGAGCGGCCACAGCGCGGCAAGAATGCGCCGCTGCTCGGCGACGAGTGCGGCGATGTCGGCCGCGCGGCGCAGCCAGCGGATGTCGGGATGGCGGCGCACGATGCCCGATGCGGAGCACGGCACATCGGCCAGGATCCGGTCGAACAGCGGCTCGGCCGCGTCGTGCCACGCGGATGGGTTGCCTGCATCGCCGATGCGGATGTCCGCGCTGAGCCCTAGCCGCTGCAGGTTTTCGCCGATGCGTTGCGCGCGGAAACGGTCGCTTTCGAGCGCGACGAGGTCGATATCGGCAAGCTCGAGCAGGTGCCCAGTTTTACCGCCGGGCGCCGCACATGCGTCGAGCACGCGCATGCCGTTCTCGACGCCAAGCGATTGCGCGGCAAGTTGCGCACCGGCGTCCTGCACCGAGACGATGCCATCGCGAAAGCCGGGGATGCGGTCGACGTGCATCGGCGTATCGAACCGCACTGCTTGCGGGCCGATCTGCGTCGCGGCGATCTGGCGCTCGTGTAACGTTTGCACGTAGGCGCCGACGTTCGAGCGGCGCGCATTCACGCGCAACGTCAGCGGGCCTTGCGTGTTGCCCGCTTCGAGGATGACTTGCCATGTGTCGGGCCACGCTCTTCGCACGGCATCGATCCACCATGTCGGGTAGTTCCAGCGTGCGACTTCGTCGCGCTTCGACTCGGCCAGCAGCGCGCTGCGTTCACGCAGGAACGTGCGCAATACGGCGTTGGTGAGCCCCTTCGCAAATTCGAACTCGTGACGCGCACCGATCGCGCCGACGGCCTGGTCGACGACGGTGAAAGGCGTATAGGCCGCCGACTCTTCGTCGTCGACCAGCAGCGCGAATGCGCATGCGAGCAGATGCGCGACATGCGGGGGAGGCGGCTTGCGCACCAGCTTCGCGACGAGCCACTCGGCGAGCCCCAGACGCCGCATCGTTCGATACGCGATGTCCTGAACCGCGCCGTGCGATGCCGCAGCGCTCGCTTCGGGCAAGGATGCGAAGACCGTGCCGAGCGCCGCGGGCAACGCAGCGCCAAGACGCACTGCGCCGACCGCCTGCGCAGCACAGTCGAGCGCGAAACCGAGCGACTCGGGGGCAAGCGGCAGCGTGGAAAGGCGCGGCTCATGAGCGCGCGCTGCGGGTTGAGCGGCGCGCGGGGACGGCTTTCGGATCATGAACAGGGGCTGGGTAGCACGTGGCGTGCACGCGGTCTAAACGGCACATTGTAGCGTGGCACGGTCGGCGGACTGACCGCTGGCAGCGCATGTGTGCGCGATCAGCAACAGTGGTGCTGTGCGGCTTCGCTTGTGCTTGAGGGGCTGAAGGCGGGCTCGCGGGCGCCTGGGCTTGAGTTGACGGCAAGCGAGGCGGAGCCGGGCGCGGGCGCCAGTTGCAAATCGGGCGAGCTTTGGCGGGACTCGCGCGATGTCGTTCGCGCCGGCATCGGCGCTAGCATCGACCGGCATCGGCGCTAGCATCGACCGACAGCGGCGCTGGCATCGACCGACAGCGGTTACAGCAAGGCCGACACGATCGCGAAACGCCGATTCCGCGCGAACGCTGTATTAATCGAAGCGGCCCGTGCGAGCCATCTCCATCAGGCGCGCGATGCGCTCTTCGGTCGACGGGTGAGTCGAGAACAGATTCGCGATGCCGCCGCCGGACAGCGGATTCATGATCATCATTTGCGCGGTGGACGGATGCGCTTCCGCGGTTGGGAACGGAATGCCGCTCGCGTAACGATGGATCTTGTCCAGTGCCGACGCGAGCGCTTGCGGGTCGCCGGAAATCTGCGCACCGCCGCGGTCCGCTTCGAATTCCCGCGCGCGCGAAATGGCCATCTGGATCAACGCGCCAGCGATCGGCGCGAGCAGCGCGACCGCTATGCCGGCAATCGGATTCGCCGGCCGGCCATTTTCGTCACGGCCGCCAAAGAACATCGCAAAGTTCGCCAGCGCGGAAATCGCGCCTGCCATGGTTGCCGAGATGGTCGAGATCAGAATGTCGCGATGCTTCACGTGTGCGAGTTCATGCGCCATCACGCCGCGCATTTCGCGCTCCGACAGCGCTCGCAGAATGCCGGTGGTAGCCGCGACCGCCGCGTGCTCCGGATTGCGGCCCGTCGCGAACGCATTCGGCTGGTCTTCGTCGATCAGATAGACGCGCGGCATCGGCAGGCTCGCGCGCGTGGCGAGTTCGCGCACCATCCGGTAGAACTGCGGCGCGGTGGTCTCGTCGACTTCCTGCGCGTTGTACATGCGCAGAACCATCTTGTCCGAGAACCAATATGAAAAGAAGTTCATGCCGAGCGCGAACAGCAGCGCGATCATCATGCCGCGCTGCCCGCCGATCATGCCCCCGATCACGATGAAGAGCGCCGTGATCGCGGCCATCAACATCGCGGTTTTAACCCAGTTGAACATATCCAGTACTCCTTGCCCGGAACGCGGGATCTTGCGAGACCCCATTTCATGCCATCAATAACGGCGAATGATTGTAAGCTAACTGTTAGATTTGGGCATACCGGAAAAATTCAATCAGCGCGACGCCGTGGCGAGTTTCACGCCGAGTCCGACAAACGCACTGCCCACCACACGGTCGAGCCACTTCTTGACGCCCGGTTTGCCGGAGAAACGGCGCGTGACGCTGCCGGCCACCCACGCGACGAAGCTGTTCCACACGGTACTCATCAGCACGAAAACGACACCGAGCGCGAGGAAGGCGATGACCTTGCGATCGGTGCCCGCGCTGACGAATTGCGGAAAGAAAGACACGAAGAACAGCACGACCTTCGGATTCAGCACATTGGTCATGAAGCCTTGCAGGAACAACTGGCGCATCGACTTCGGTGCAGCGGCCGACGTGCGCGACGCGACGGTGGCATCCGCCGCGCCGCGCGCCGGTGTGCTTGCCGCCTGCTTCGCGAACACAAGCCGCACGCCGAGATAGATCAGATAGATCGCGCCCACGAACTTGATCACCGTGAACGCGGTGGCCGACGCAGCAAGCACGGCCGTCAGGCCGAACGCGCAAGCGAGCGCGTGCACGCAGCAACCGGCGGAAATACCGAGCGCCGACATCAGTCCCGCCGCGCGCCCCTGCGCGACACTGCGGCCGACGATGTACGCGGTGTCGGGACCCGGCGTGACATTCAGCAGGAAAACGGCGACGAGAAAGAATCCGAAGTGGGTAATGCCGAACATGAAGGCCTCGAAAAATGGCATGTTGCGTCGACGATTCTAACGCGCGGCTATAGCGCCGCGCGAGTCGGCCAAACGGACGATGGCGGCGCGCGCCGCAGCCTGTTATTGTCGGCCCGGTTCGTCCGGCGGTTCGAAGCGCTGGCCGGCGGCGAGTGTCGAGCCAGCCAGAAATTCGCGAGCCGGCAGCCGTTTGCCGCCGGGCTTTTGCAGTTGCGTCACGCGTAGCGCGCCGTCGCCGCATGCGACGACAACGCCTTCAGGCGAGACGTCGAGAATCGTGCCGGGCACCGCTGAGGCACGCGGCGACGGTACCGCGGCAGCGGACCAGATCTTGAGCGGCGCGCCATCGAGCGTCGCCGCGCCGCCAGGGAACGGATCGAACGCGCGCACCTGGCGCGCAAGTTCGTCCGCCGTGCGCCGCCAGTCCAGCGCGGCTTCGTGCTTGCCGATTTTTTCCGCGTACGTCGCGCCCGCTTCGGGCTGCGGCGTAGTGGGCAAGCTGCCGTCGCGTTCGAGCGTCGCGAGCGCCTCGACGATCAATCGCGCGCCCGCATCAGCAAGCTTGTCGTGCAGCGTCGCCGTGGTGTCGTTGTCGTGAATCGCGGTGCGTGTTTCGGCGATCATCGGGCCGGTATCGAGGCCCGCATCCATCTGCATCAGCGTGATGCCGGTCTCGGTGTCGCCGGCCTCGATCGCGCGATGAATCGGCGCCGCGCCGCGCCAGCGCGGCAACAACGAAGCGTGAATATTGATGCAGCCGTGCGGCGGTATATCGAGCACTTCCTGCGGCAACAGCAGTCCGTACGCGGCAACGACCATCACATCGTGCGGCGTCGCGCGCAGCAGATCGATTGCTGCCGTCGCTTCAGCCGAAAACTTGCCGTTACGGCGCAACGACGGCGGCTGGGCCACCGCGAGACCGTGCTCCTGCGCGTAGCGCTTCACTGCACTCGCCTGCAGTTTCATGCCGCGTCCGGCAGGCCGATCGGGCTGCGTCAACACGAGCGGGACGGCAAAGCCAGCCTGATGGATCGCAGCCAGCGCCGCGGCCGCGAACTCGGGCGTGCCCGCAAAGATAACGCGCAACGAATGGCTCATGAGCGGAAGCGTCCTGATGAAACGGTGCGAAACAAAGTCGAAACGATGAAGCGGGCCGCGCGCGTCACATCGCGTGCGCGAGTTTCTTCATCTTCGACTTGATGCGCGTCTGCTTCAGCGGCGACAGATACTCGACGAAGACGCGTCCCATCAGGTGATCCATCTCGTGCTGGATGCAGACGGCGAGCAGGCCCTCGCAGTCGATCTCGTACGTTTCGCCCTTTTCGTTGAGCGCGCGCACGCGCACTTTCTCGGCACGCTCGACGCTGTCGTAAATGCCGGGCACCGACAGGCAGCCTTCCTCCGATGTCTTGCGCTCGTTGCTCGACCAGACGATTTCGGGGTTGATAAAGACGCGCAGTTCGTCGTGCGTGTCGGACACGTCGATCACGATCACGCGCTCGTGCACGTCGACTTGCGTCGCGGCGAGGCCGACGCCCGGCGCTGCGTACATCGTTTCGGCCATGTCGGCGACGAGCTTGCGGATACGGTCGTTGACGACCTCGACTGGCTTCGCCACCTTGTGCAAGCGCTTGTCCGGGTAATTGAGGATGTTCAGTAAAGCCATGGTCATCAGGTTCAGTGAAGCGCCCACGGACGCGGGTGTCGCGCAATTGGCCGTTTGGCTAGCTTGTCAGCCTCCCGGCGTGCGCAGACGATAGATAGCGACAGAAGCCTTTCGATTCAACGAGCGAGGGACCGAAACGACACGCGAAGAACAGCCGGAATGCGGGCCCGAATCGACAGGTTCATGCGCGAAAACGCGGCGTCACCGTTTGTTTGCGTCGAATTATTTCGGATCATGAAAATTTTAGCATGGCGACCGCGCGTGGTGGCCGCGCTGGAGGTTGGACGTTTCAATGAAATCCATAGTGAAAGCCGATCGCGAAATAGCGGCCTGGCTGCGGCTGACCATGGCGCCGGGCCTGAAACCCGCGGCGTTGCGCACGCTGCTCGCGGCTTTCGGCTTGCCCGAGGCCGTGCTCGGCCAATCGTTCGAGTCGCTTGCACGCGTAACGAACGAGGAGGCGGCGCGCGCGGTGCTCGGAACGCCGGGCGCGGACTTCACCGCGCAACTGGACGCCGTGCTCGCATGGCGCACCCAGCCCGGCAACACACTGCTCGCACTCGACGACCCGGCTTATCCGCCCCTTCTGCTGACAATGCCCGATCCGCCGCCGCTGCTATATGTAAAGGGACAGCTCGCGCTGCTGCATACGCGCAGCGTCGCCGTCGTGGGGAGCCGCAGCGCGACGCCGCAAGGCGCGGAGGACGCGAAACGCTTCTCCCGCGCGTTTTCGGATGCGGGCCTCGCCGTCGTGTCCGGACTCGCGCTTGGCATCGATGCGGCCGCGCATCGCGGCGCCTTGTCGGGCCGGACCGGTACCGTCGCGGTAATCGGAACGGGCGCGGATGTCGTCTATCCACCGGGACACGAACAGCTCGCGCACGAAATCGCGACGAACGGCGCAATCCTGTCCGAATGGCCGCTCGGCACGCCAGCGCGCCCTGCGCATTTTCCGCAACGCAACCGGCTGATTGCGGGTCTCGTCAATGGCGTGCTGATCGTCGAGGCCGCGATGCGGTCGGGTTCGCTGATCACGGCAAGGCTTGCAAACGAAATGGGGCGAGATGTGTTCGCGCTACCTGGCTCGATCCACGCGCCCTTGTCGCGCGGTTGCCATCGCATGATCAAACAGGGCGCGAAGCTCGTGGAATCGCCGGAAGATGTACTGGAGGAGTTCGGCGTCGCGCCGGCACCTGAGCCCGCGCCGCCCATGCAATCCCGCGATGCGGCCAAGGCGAGGGCGAGGGCAAGGGCAAGGGCGAATTCTGTCGGTCAATCGCGCCAGGCCAGCCTGCCGTTGCCGACGCAAGACGCCGTCGCGCCACCGCTTGTACCAACGCAGAGACCGCCGCTTGCACCGCCATCTGCGCTGCCGCCCGACGCGCAACGGCTGCTCGACGCGCTCGGTCACGCGCCCGCGACGCTTGAAATCCTCGCCGCGCGCACCGAAATGGACGATACGGCGCTCCAGGGCACGCTGCTGCGGCTGGAACTGTCGGGCCATCTGACGGCGCTGCCGGGCGGGCGGTACGTCCGCACGGGTTTCGGCCACGCCCACGGCCAGTGACGCGCCATGCTACATTCGCGCCAAATCGCTTACGAAAACACGTGTCACAAGGATACCCATGCCCGCGCTTAACCTCGACACCGACTCGGACCGGATCGCAGAGCGTGTCAACGACCGCGAAACGTTGTTCGTTGCGTGTCTGTGCGCGCAGTGGTGCGGTACCTGCCGGGACTACCAGGCGGCCTTCGACGCGATCGCCGACCGGCATCCGGACATCTGTTTCGCATGGATCGACATCGAAACGCATGCGGACCGCTTCGACGATCTGGATGTGGAGAATTTCCCGACCATCCTGATCGAAGACGCGGTGACGACGCGCTTTTTCGGCACTGTGCTGCCGCAGCCGGGCATCGTCGAACGTATGCTCGTCGATCTGACGGCGCTGCCGGGCGTGACCGGCGCGCCGAAGTTGAGGCCCGCGCTCGCCGCGGCGTAGGTGTGGGGCGCGCGTCCCGTGGCGTAAGCTGAATAGGGCCGACACCGCCGGCAGCAGATGTTTGCGCGTCGGCTCGAGCATCGGGGCATGCGATTTGCGAAAGGCGCGGGACCGGCTTGTGCGACGCTTGCCCAATTCCCGGACGCGCAATTATGATGGGCCGCTTTTTTCAGGCACTGGTTGCCGCCGCGTCGGCGTGTGCTATAAAGCGGTCGTTAATAGGTACGTAACCGCAGATACGTAACTGCAAGTACACAACCGCGGGCACGCCAACCGCACATACGCAACCGGGAAAGCGAACGAGCGTCAAAAAATTGCGCCCGCCGAGGTTGCACCCGAATTTACCCACTCACATTAGTCATGTCCAAAGCACTGATCATCGCCGAAAAGCCATCCGTCGCGAACGACATCGCGCGCGCTTTGGGCGGCTTTACCAAGCATGACGAGTATTTCGAAAGCGACGAGTACGTCATTTCGTCGGCGGTCGGCCACCTGGTCGAGATCGCCGCGCCAGAAGAATACGAAGTAAAACGAGGCAAGTGGAGCTTCGCTCATCTGCCCGTCATCCCGCCGCATTTCGACCTGAATCCGATCGTAAAAAGCGAGTCGCGGCTCAAGGTGCTCACGCGGCTGCTCAAGCGCAAGGACATCGACCGGCTGATCAACGCATGCGACGCGGGACGCGAAGGCGAGCTGATTTTCCGCCTGATCACGCAGTACGCAAAAGCGAAGCAGCCCGTGCAGCGCCTGTGGCTGCAGTCGATGACACCCGCGGCGATCCGCGAAGGCTTCGCGCATCTGCGCAGCGACGGCGAAATGCAGCCGCTCGCCGATGCCGCGCGCTGCCGCTCCGAAGCCGACTGGCTGGTCGGCATCAACGGCACGCGCGCCATGACCGCGTTCAACAGCAAGGGCGGCGGCTTTTTCCTGACCACGGTCGGCCGCGTGCAAACGCCTACGCTGTCGATCGTCGTCGAACGCGAAGAAAAGATTCGCCGCTTCGTGCCGCGCGATTACTGGGAAGTCAAGGCCGACTTCGTCTGCGCGTCGGGCTTCTACGAAGGCCGATGGTTCGATCCGAAGTTCAAGCGCGACGAATTCGATCCGGAAAAGCGCGACTCGCGACTCTGGAGCCTGCCGGCGGCCGAAACGATCGTCGCGGCGTGCCGCGGCCAGATCGGCACGGTCAGCGAAGAATCGAAGCCGTCGACGCAGCTATCGCCGGCGCTCTTCGACCTGACCAGCCTGCAGCGCGAGGCGAACGGCCGCTTCGGCTTCTCGGCGAAAAACACGCTCGGGCTGGCACAAGCGCTGTACGAGCGGCATAAGGTGCTGACCTACCCGCGTACCGACGCGCGCGCGCTGCCTGAAGACTATCTGGAGACGGTCAAGAGCACGCTCGATATGCTCAAGGAGAGCAACAACTATCTGCCGTTCGCAAAGCAGGTGCTCGACAAGGGCTGGGTGAAGCCGAACAAGCGCATCTTCGACAACTCGAAGATCAGCGATCACTTCGCCATCATTCCGACGCTGCAAGCGCCGAAGTCGCTGTCGGAGCCGGAGCAGAAGCTGTACGACCTCGTCGTCAAGCGCTTTCTCGCCGTATTCTTCCCGGCCGCGGAATACAAGGTGACGACGCGTATCACGGAAGTCGTCGGCCATCATTTCAAGACCGAAGGCAAAGTGCTCGTCGAACCGGGCTGGCTGCAGGTCTACGGCAAGGAAACGTCAGGCGAAGACGCCAATCTCGTCCCCGTGCAGAAAGACGAGAAGGTGAAGACGGACAAGATCGCCGCGCAGCAACTCGTCACGAAACCGCCCGCGCGGTACAACGAAGCGACGCTGCTGTCGGCCATGGAAGGCGCGGGCAAGCTCGTCGAAGACGACGAACTGCGCGAGGCGATGGCCGCCAAGGGCCTCGGCACGCCGGCCACGCGCGCGGCGATCATCGAGGGTCTGCTCGGCGAAAAGTATCTGGTCCGCGAAGGGCGCGAACTGATTCCGACCGCGAAGGCGTTCCAGTTGATGACGCTGCTGCGCGGCCTCGACGTCAAGGAACTGACCGCGCCCGAACTGACCGGCGAATGGGAATACAAGCTTTCGCAGATGGAGCGCGGCAATTTGCAGCGCGATGCGTTCATGCAGGAAATCGCGCGCATGACGCAGACCATCGTCAAGCGCGCGAAGGAATACGATTCGGACACGATCCCCGGCGACTACGCGACGCTCGAGACGCCTTGCCCGCATTGCGGCGGCCAGGTGAAAGAGAACTACCGGCGCTTCGCCTGCACGAAGTGCGAGTTCTCGATCTCGAAGATTCCGGGCGGCCGGCAGTTCGAGATTCCCGAAGTCGAAGAGCTGCTGCAAAAGAAGGAAATCGGACCGCTTTCCGGATTCCGCAGCAAGATGGGCCGTCCGTTCTCGGCCATCCTCAAGCTGTCGTTCGATGACGAGATCAAGAATTTCAAGCTCGAATTCGACTTTGGCCAGGATCAGGGCGGCGAGGACGGCGAACCGCCGGACTTCTCCGCACAGGAACCGGTCGGCGCGTGCCCGAAGTGCCACGCGCGCGTGTACGAGCACGGCATGAGCTATGTCTGCGAGAACTCGGTCGCCAATCCGAAGACCTGTGACTTCCGTTCGGGCAAGGTGATCCTGCAGCAGGAGATCGCGCGCGAACAGATGGCGAAACTGCTGGAAGGGGGTCGCACCGATCTGCTGACGAACTTCAAGTCGTCACGCACGGGCCGCAACTTCAAGGCGTTCCTCGTCAAACAGAGCGACGGCAAGATCGGCTTCGAATTCGAGAAGAAGGAGCCGAAAGAGCCATCGGCAAAGGCTGCGGCGAAGGCGGCAAGCGCGAAGGCAGCGGCGGCGGGCAGCGCCGATGCGGCAAACGACGAAGGCGGAGATACCGAAGTCGCAACGGCCGAAAAGCCATCGGCGAAGACCCCGGCGAAGGGTGCCGCGGTCAAGACAGCGGCGGCAAAGAAGGCGCCGGCGAAGAAAACAGCGGCGAAAACGACGGCGCGAAAGACAGGCTCGTAAATCGTGAGGTAAGGTCGCCGATCCGCAGCGACCGTCAGCCGTTCGTCGCGCAGACGCACCGCAACAAAAAAGCGCAGTCCGCCAACGCGGCTGCGCTTTTTTCATACAACTACCCTACAGAACCGCTCATGCAGGGTGCGTCAACATGTCGCACCCCTCAGGCACAATTCGCGTCCGGTCAACGCACCAGCCGCGACGGCAGCGCGCCCCGGGCGCGATGATGCACGCCCGGCGGCTGCTTTTTCGGCCCAAGCTCGCTGTCGAGCAACGCGGACAGCGGCTCCGCGCCGTCAAACGCTTCCGGAGCCACAACGGTCGCACCCGCGTCGTGCATCGCCGACGACAGCGGCACGGGTTCGAGGCCGTCCTTGATCCATTGCTCGCCGAGCAGGCTGTTCGGCGTCTGGCTGAAGTGCTCGACGAGATGGTCGATGAACGTACGCACCTTGGCCGGCAGATGGCGACGGCTCGGATAGGCGATATTGATCTCGACCTGCGGCAACCGGTAGTCGCTCAGCAGACGCACGAGCTTGCCGCGCGTCGTATCGCGGCCGATCAGGTAGCTCGGCAGAATCGCGATACCCATGCCCAGCAGCGCGAACTGCCGCAGCATTTCGGTGTTGTTCGCGACGATCACATTGGTCGGCCGCACGCGCACCTCGCCGTCCGGGCCCGTGAACACGCGCTCGTCGCCCCAGTACTCGGACGGCAGCGAAAGGCACGGGTGCTCAAGCAGTTGTTCCGGCCGCGTCGGCGTACCGTGTTTTTCCAGATAGGCAGGCGTCGCGCAGACGGTCATGCAGCCGGTAGTAAGGCGCCGCGTCACGATGCTTGCGCTACGCAGATTCCGCGCGATCACGACACCGACATCGAAACCTTCTTCGACGAGGTCGACCTGGCGGTCGACGAGCGTCACGTCGGGAATGACCTTCGGGTACCGCTCCGCATAGGTCTGCAGCACCGGCGCGAGGTTATGCAGGCCGAACACGACAGGCGCGACGATCCTCAGCGTGCCGACCGGCTCGTGGTTGCGCGCAACGACCATCTGCTCGACGTCTTCGAGCTCGTCCAGAATCTGGCGGGCGCGCTCGAGGTAGACCTGACCCGACTCGGTCAGCGACAGGCTGCGCGTCGTGCGGTTGAGCAGCCGCGTGCCTAGACGGCCTTCGAGATCCGCGACATGACGGGTGGCGACTGCGTTCGAAATATCCATCGCGCTGGCCGCGCGGGCGAAACTGCCGAGATCCGCCACTCTGACGAATACTCTCATCGACTGCAAATGATCCATTGACGACTCTCCTGCTGTGTTGCCGCTTCCATCCGAAGGTGAGGCCGGAAGCACATTTGGAATTCTCCTACGACTAGGGAAAACGTGCAGAAGTTGCCCAACTTCGACCATTTTTAATGAAAATTCGCACCATCATATTCGTAAGCGGAATGCAGGGTGAGGGATTGTTCCGCGATTCGAAACAATTTGCTGCGATGCATCGAAGCGGGTTGCATAGACGTGAACAGCGAAAGCGGCTGCTTTGTTCCACGAAAGCGCAAAGAAAACAGAGAAGTCTCGCGGACGCGAAAAAAGCCGCCCGAGGGCGGCTTTGACGACTCGCGGTCGCTCGTCATGCACCAAAACGATCGCGGCCTACGCGATGAATTTCCGTTCCAATGCCGATCGCGTGTCTTTGAGTGCGACCGGCAAGCCGTGGTGCAGCGTCTCGAAGAGGTCCGAGTGCAGCGCGAGTTCGGCTTTCCAGGCGTCGTCGTCGAGTGAAATCACCTGCTCGAACTGCTCGCGCGTGAAATCGAGACCGCTCCAGTCGATGTCCTCGTAACGCGGCGAGAACCCGAATGCATGCTCGACCGCGGCCGCGCTGCCTTCGATACGGCCGACCATCCATTGCAGCACACGCATGTTTTCGCCGAAGCCTGGCCAGACGAATTTGCCGTCCGGTCCCTTGCGGAACCAGTTCACGCAGAAGATCTTCGGCATCGGCGTGTTGAGCTTCGCGAGGCGCGCGCCGGTTTTGAGCCAGTGGTCGAAGTAGTCGCTCATGTTGTAGCCGCAGAACGGCAGCATCGCGAACGGATCGCGCCGTACGACGCCCTGCTTGCCGGCCGCGGCCGCGGTCGTCTCGGAGCCCATCGTCGCGGCCATATAAACGCCTTCGACCCAGTCCCGCGCTTCCGTTACGAGGGGCACCGTCGTCGAGCGCCGGCCGCCGAAGACGAACGCATCGATCGGCACGCCCGCCGGATTCTCCCAATCGGCATCGACCGATGGACACTGCGAGGCGGGCGCGGTAAACCGCGCATTCGGATGTGCGGCCTTGCGGCCCGATTCCTTCGCGAGTTCAGGCGTCCAGTCGTTGCCTTGCCAGTCGATCAGATGCGCGGGCGGCGTGTCGGTCATGCCTTCCCACCAGACGTCGCCGTCATCGGTCAGCGCGACGTTGGTGAAAATGACGTTCTCCTTCAGCGTCGCCATCGCATTGAAGTTCGTCTTCTCGCTCGTGCCCGGTGCGACGCCGAAATAGCCGGCCTCAGGGTTGATCGCGTATAGACGTCCATCGGTGCCGGGTTTGATCCACGCGATGTCGTCGCCGATCGTCGAAATCTTCCATCCGTCGAGTCCCTCGGGCGGAATCAGCATCGCGAAATTGGTCTTGCCGCACGCGGACGGAAACGCGGCGGCGATGTAGTGCTTGCGGCCCTCCGGCGACGTGACGCCGAGGATCAGCATATGTTCGGCAAGCCATCCCTCGTCGCGGCCCATCGTCGAAGCGATGCGCAATGCAAAACATTTCTTGCCGAGCAGCGCGTTGCCGCCGTAACCGGAGCCATAGCTCCAGATCTCGCGCGCCTCGGGAAAATGGACGATGTACTTCGTATCGTTGCACGGCCAGCGCACGTCCTGCGCGCCATCCGCGAGCGGCGCGCCAACCGAATGCACGCATGGGACGAACTCGCCGTCTTCGCCGAGCACGTCGTAGACCTTGCGTCCCATGCGCGTCATGATGCGCATATTGGCGACCACGTACGGGCTATCGCTGAGTTCAACGCCGATATGCGCGATCGGCGAGCCGAGCGGTCCCATCGAAAACGGCACGACGTACATCGTGCGGCCGCGCATCGCGCCGTCGAACAAACCGTCGAGCGTCGTACGCATTTCGCCAGGGTCGATCCAGTTGTTGGTCGGGCCCGCGTCTTCGCGACGCTTCGAGCAGATAAACGTGCGATCTTCGACACGCGCGACATCCGATGGGTCCGAACACGCGAGATAGGAATTCGGACGTTTCGCGGGATCGAGCTTGCGCAGCATGCCCGCTTCGACCATCTGTGCGCAGAGCCGGTCGTATTCCTCCTGCGAGCCGTCGCACCACTCAATGCGCGCCGGCTTCGTCAACGCGGCGATGCGCTGCACCCATTCGATCAGTTTGCGGTTTCTAACCCATGCAGGCGCATGCACGTCGATCTGGGTGGGTTGGCCTGCCTTGAACGCGGGATGATTCATTGAGCTGTCTCCGTTTTAGAAAAGTAATTGAAACGGTACAAGCCCAGCGACACCGCATTGCGCCATGTTCGAAACGGCGCAATACCGGAGCGCGATCGGCGCATCGATCACGCATGACACCGGCGCATCAGCGCGTCATGCGTGCGCGCGATCCCGCAGGTCGCAAAGGCCAGCAGCGTGTTGCACCGCGTGTGGTCCGCTGTCGATCCGCCATCGCCTGGCCGCGATGAAACGGGTTGTAAAGCGGCTTGCGCGGACATGCAACAAACTGTTAAAAACGAGGTCAGTTATGTTTTCCGTCATACGAAGCTGCCGTTGAGTTGCACGACGAACGTCACGACGCGCGTGATGCGATCGTGCAAAAGGGCGGCGTCTGTACGGTAAAGCATCTATCAAGCCCGGCATGTTCCCTACAGCACATGTGGGACATGCAAGCGCCGGTTTCCGTTCCGCACCCCGATGGTGCGCCGCAAAACACTCTCGCCATGAAGATTGCCATCCTCGACGATTACCAGGACGCTGTCCGTAAACTCGACTGTTTTCAATTGCTCGCCGACCACGATGTCAAGGTCTTCAACAACACGGTGCGCGGGCTCGGTCAACTCGCGAGCCGCCTCTCGGAAGTCGATGCGCTCGTGCTGATTCGCGAACGCACGCGCGTCAACTCGCAACTGCTCGACAAACTGCCGCATCTGCGCATGATCAGTCAGACGGGCAAGGCGTCGAGCCATATCGATCTCGATGCGTGTACCGAACGCGGCATCGCGGTGCTCGAAGGCGTCGGTTCGCCGATCGCCCCCGCTGAACTGACGTGGGCGCTGATCATGGCTGCACAGCGCCGCATTCCGCAGTACGTCGCGAATCTGAAGCAGGGTGCATGGCAACAGTCGGGGCTCAAGACGTCGGCGATGCCGCCGAATTTCGGCCTGGGCCAGGTGCTGCGTGGGCAGACGCTCGGCATCTGGGGCTATGGAAAGATCGGGCGGCTCGTTGCAGGTTACGGCAAGGCGTTCGGAATGAACGTGCTGATCTGGGGCCGCGAGCATACGCGCGAGGCTGCGAAAGCGGACGGCTACAACGTCGCGGAAAGCCGCGAGGCGTTCTTCGAACAAAGCGATGTGCTCTCGCTGCATCTGCGTCTGCATGACGAGACGCGCGGCATCGTCAAGCAGGAAGACCTGATGCGCATGAAGCCGACGTCGCTGCTCGTCAATACGAGCCGCTCGGAACTGCTCGAGGAAAACGCGCTCGTGGGCGCGCTGGCGCACAACCGGCCGGGGATGGTCGCGATCGACGTCTACGAAAGCGAGCCTATCTTGCAGGGCTATAGCCTGCTGCGAATGGAGAACGTGATCTGCTCGCCGCACATCGGCTACGTGGAGCGCGAGAGCTATGAGCTGTACTTCAGCGCAGCCTTCAAGAACATACTTGCGTTCGATCAAGGCGACACGTCGAGTGTCGCGAATCCGGAAGCGTTGCAGCTCGTGCGGCGCAAGTAAGCGACGTTTGCACGTATTTCTCGACGTTGTACGCGATCAATCCTGCGGCGACGGCGCTGCGCGCACCGAGCCAGCGCGGCAGATGCGATACGCCGACATGAATCTCGGGCACGTGCGCAAGCTTGCCGAAATTTTCGCCGTAGATGTCGAGCAGTGCCTGTCGATAGATGCGGTAGCGAGGGAACACCGATCGGCCGCGCAACAGATTGGCCCGATAGGCGTTCTTCGTGTTGTCGCACAGCGCGTGCTCGTGGTAGCGCAGACCCATTCGCGTCGCGCGTGTACAGCATGCACGCGGTGGCCGCGCCCGCGGAAATGCCCGCGATCACGCGCGGACGGATGTTCAGCTCGGGTTGAACGATGTCCCAGAAACCGGCTTGCCACCAGCAGCGATTGCCGCCGCCTGCAAAATTCGACTTGATCGAACATCGGTCTGGTTGTGGTCTCGTGCGCGGAATCAACCGAAACTGCGCCTAACTTCGATCTGTCGCATCAATCGGGCAATGCGTGCGTCGTCGTTGCATGGACCGCCATTTTGCCGTCTTCGTCGACGAGTTCGACTTCACCGAACACGAGATTGCGGCCGAGTTTGAGCACGCGCGCGGTGACGAGCACATCGCCTTTGCGTACCGCGCGCATGAAGCTGATGTTGAGCGACACGGTGGTCATCGGCTTGAAGCCGCCGAGCGCCGCCGAGATGGCGACGACCATCGCGGCGTCGGCGGCCGCCATGAAAACCTGACCGCAAATCACGCCGCCACTGTGACGCAATTCACCGGAGAACGGCAAGCGCAGCGTCGCGCTTACGTCATTGGCGTTCACGGGCGCGAGACCGACTGCGCGCACCCAGGGCGCGAGGACCCGGTTGAGCAATTCCTGAACTGCGCTTTCGTCCATCTTTCGTCCTTGGTCCGGCCCTAGGAGATACGCAGTGCGTGCGGCGCAACGCGAGTGGCAAATGATACCGGGACGATTCTGCACGCGCGTTTTTAAGGGCTGAGCCCGCTTCGGATGGGGCTTCGCTGCAGTGAAGGCGCGTTTCGCGGGTTTTTTTCGCTTTTGCGACCTTGGAAGGGCTAGGCAAGTGCGGAAAAATGCTGCATAATCGCGCTCTTCGTTGGGGCGTTAGCTCAGTTGGTAGAGCAGCGGACTCTTAATCCGTAGGTCGAGTGTTCGAGTCACTCACGCCCCACCAGTGAATTCAAGCAAAAAGCCCGGTCTATTGGCCGGGCTTTTTGCTTTGTCGCGTCACCTGAGGACAACCCGACCTGTCGTGGTTCATCCTGCGTGCGGCGGTTCGAATTCCGCCGTTAGGTGAATCAAACAAACCCTCGACGTATTCCCTGAATCTATTCTCCAAACCGGGCTGCCCTCAAAAACCAGAATGCTCGCCCGCACATATCTGCCTCGCAGATAATCGCTAATGCGCATTCATGCCATCAAGCTTCAAAACAGGCTGAGATAGCGCCAATCAAGCGCTAACCACGGTACCTTTCAACGGCTCGCTCAATTGCCGAAACCCCCAATTAGCCAAACCAGCAAGAGACCCATCCAATGCGCGCCTTGATCCCCTATACCGTAGCAGCACTCCTGCTCACCGCCCATCCCGCCTTCGCCGCCCAGCCCGACTGCGCCAACGCGACGGACCAGGCCACGCTAACCCAATGCGCGAACAACAGCCTGAAGGCCTCGGACGCAAAGCTCAACCAGACCTTCCGCGCACTACAGGTGAAGGTCAGCAAGCCGGGCAAGGACAAACTACAGAAAGCGCAGCGCGCGTGGATCGCATGGCGCGATGCGCAGTGCAATTTCAACGCGTCGGGCTCGAGCGATGGCAGCATTCACGGCATGGTCCTCGCGTCGTGTCTCGACGACCTCACGAAGGCCCAAACGAAACTGCTCGATAGCCAGTTGCACTGTCAGGAAGGCGACACCGCATGCGGCGGTCAATAAATCGGTGAAGCAGCGCGGCTTGACCGCGACACGCACGGTGTGCCGGTCGACGCAACAACGCACTCGAAGCGCCGACCGCCGCACGCCCGCGCCTACGCGGACCGACCGCCAGGCACGCCCGCAGAAGTTGGAAACCACCCGCCAGGCGATCAGGCTTTATCGATCGATCGGCAACGGCGCATTCTCCGCCACGAGCTTCTCCTGCCGCATCTCACGCCAGAAATCCGCCGGAATGACTTCATTGACGGCAGCCTGATCTTCGGCAATCCGCTCCGGCTTGCTCGCCCCCGGAATCACCGCCGCCACCACCGGATTCGCAAGTCCAAACTGCACCGCGGCCGCCTTCACGCTGACGCCATGACGTTTCGCGATCGCCTTGATCTTCTCGACCTTCGCGACAATGTCCGGCGATGCCTTCTGATATTCGAAGTGCGCACCGCCGGCGAGGATGCCCGAGCTGTACGGACCGCCGACCACGATCTCGGCCCCATGCTTCGCGGCGGACGGCATCAAACGCTGCAACGCGCGCTCGTGGTCGAGCAGCGTATAACGCCCCGCCAGCAGAAAGCCATCGGGCTTCGTTTCGCTGAGATCGAGCGCAAGCTCGCACGGCTCGACGCGATTCACGCCAATGCCCCACGCCTTGATCACGCCTTCTTCGCGCAGCCGCGTCAGCGCGCGAAACGCGCCTTTGCGCGCCGTTTCGAACACCGACAGCCAATCGTCGCCGTAAAAATCCTGTGCGATGTCGTGCACCCAGACAATCTCGATGTGATCGGTCTTGAGCCGCTTCAAGCTATCTTCGATCGAACGCAACGTGCCGTCGGCAGAATAGTCGTTGACGATCTTGTTCGGACGCCCATGCGCGAACACGCCGCCTTTTTCCCCCTGCTCGCGCGCACTGACGTCTTCGATTTCATCGAGAATCACGCGGCCGACCTTCGAGCTCAACACATATTCGCTGCGCTTGTGCTTCGCGAGAATATCGCCGAGCCGGATTTCAGCAAGGCCCGCGCCATAAAACGGCGCCGTATCGAAGTAGCGGATCCCGTGCTGCCATGCCGCTTCGACGGTCGCGGCCGCTTCTTCTTCAGGAATCGCACGGAACATGTTGCCAAGCGGCGCGGTGCCGAAACCGAGCTTCGTTCCGGCCGGCAGTTTGTCCTTTATGCTCATTGATTGCTCCCATCGGTGAATGTCATTGCGATGCAGTGTAGGACGCCGGGGTCAGGCGGCCCAGGACGGAATCCGACATGGATCGGTCGCCAGAGGTGTAAGGCGAACTGCAATACGAAAAAATACCGGAACCCGCGCCGGCCCGCAGCGACGCCCGCGTCGCACTACACAAGCATATGTCCACCGTCGACGACAATGACCTGCCCCGTGCTGTATCCCTGCTGCATCAGATACAGATACGCATTGGCGACCTCGCTCGCTTCACCGACCCGCTGCACGGGCAGCTTGTTCCCGACGACCTCATAAAGGCCGTTGCGGTCGTCCTCGGTCATGTTGCTCCACAGGTTCGTGCGCAACACGCCCGGCTTCACCGCGTTCACACGCAGCGGCGCGAGTTCGACGGCCAGCGCGCGCGTCAGCGATTCCATCGCACCGAGAATGCTCGACGGAATCACCCATGTCGATAACGGCCGCGACGACGCCACGCCACTCGTCAGCGTAATCGAACCGCCGGTACGCAGATAAGGCGCCGCGTACTTCACGGTGGTCACCGCGCCCCAGTAGCGCACGTCGAAGGCCTTGCGTGCCTCTTCGATGCTGAGTTCGGCGAGCGTCTGCAGAAACAGCGATTCGCCTGCGGTATAGACAAGATGGTCGAACGCGCCGACGCGCTCGAAGAAGGCATTGACGCGCGTTTCGTCGGTGAAGTCGACGGTCTCGCCGCGCGTGCCCTTCGGCAGCAGTTCGAGTGCGTCCTGCACGCGCCGCATATTGCTCGACGCAATCGTCACCTCGGCACCGGCACGCGCCGCCGCCTGCGCGACCGCGAGGCCAATGCCCGACGTGCCGCCAGCGATGACGACGCGGCTATTCCGCAGAGAAATATCAGTAGTGTGGGTGGTCTTCATGGCAATCCGTGAGTCCGTTATGGAGAAACGTTTAATCGGGTAAAGCAACCGGCTCGCGAGTGTACCCGGAGAATATTTTTTAATTCGCGCAATAAGCTATTACCCGTTTTCCGACAACAAAACAAAAAGCCGACCGGCTCGCACCGATCGGCGTTTATCGACAAGCAAACCGCGCGTCGAATTACATTTACGCCGCGCTTTAACCCCCAGTCGACCCGGTTAATTGCGCATAGACGTCGTGCGCAAGCTGCAGCATCACATTGCGATCGAGCCCGCCCGACACCGCATAGCCGAAATTGCCGTCCACCCAATAAAACACATTCACCGGGCCATCCTGATACAGCTTGAACGCGGTGGTATTCGCGCTCGCATTCCGGTGCGAAATCACGAGCGTCACGCGCTCGCCCTGCGCATTGCGGTACATGAACTGCGCCATCGGGCCGTCCTTGCCCGGCAGCATCCGGCCGCCGTCGAGCTGAAAGCCGCTTTTCGTCAGCATCGGCGGATGCACGTCGGTGCCGAGGCGGCTCGCGAGGATCTGCACGAAGTCTTCCTCGTGGCCTTGCCCCATCAGGTCCGATGGCCGCGTCACCGCGGGCATGTACACGACATGCGCGATGGCCACCCTGCGCGCGAACGTTTCGGTGCTGTCCGCGCTGACCGGCCGCGTGTCCGAGGTCGACGCGCCCATCCCCATCCAGGCGCCGCCCGGCACGCTCTTGCCCATATTCGTGCCGACGCCGATCCCGACGCCGAGCACGAGCGCCGCCGCCATCCCCGCGAATTGCGGCCAGTTCATCGCCTCGCGCCAGTTGCGCGTCTTGCGCGGTCGCAGACGCGCCGGCACCGGCTCGGCGAGCACACGGTCGTACCGATCGTGGAACATGCTGTTCAGCGAGAAGTAATCGCTGACCTTCGACGCGAGCGCCGGATTCTGCTCGAGTGCACGCTCCACCTGCTCGCGACGCTCTTCGGAAAGCGCGCCGTCCACGTAGGCGTGGAGATCCTCTTCGCTGATCGGGGTTTGCTGTTCGCTCATCGCACCACCTGTAATTTCGCGCCGGGCTGCGCGCCCGCCATCAATGCCCTGAGCCGCTCGCGGCCGCGCGACAGCCGCGACATCACGGTACCCACCGGAATGTCCAGCGCAAGCGCGACCTCCGTATAGCTCATCTCCTCGAGGCCGACCAGCAGCACGACTTCGCGCTGTTCCGCCGGCAACCGCTGCAGCGCGTAGTCGAGGTCGCGCACCTCGAGCGACTGCGTCTGGTTCGGCGACACCGCAAACTCACTTTCGACGACGCTCTCGTCGTCGACCGAGACGTGCACGGCCTTGGTCGACGCCTTGCGAACCTGATTGATAAACACGTTGTGCATGATCGTGAAGAGCCACGCGCGCAGGTCGCTGCCCTCCTTGAATTTCTCGGTCCGCGACAGCGCGCGTTCGAGCGTGTCCTGAACGAGGTCGTCCGAAAAGTCCCGGTTGTTGACCAACGCCCGCGCATAGCGGCGCAGACGCGGTACGTGTTCCATCAGTTCGTCACGGATGTCCATTCTCTATACCCGTCAGGGATCGCGGGCCGCGCACCTGCCCGGCGCACGACGGTTCTACCACTGCGAACAATATTCCAGCGATTCTATTCCCCGCCCATGTAACTTTCGTAAAAGGGTAGGATTCATGCCGTCGCGAGGCCGGACGCCGCGAGCAAGCGTTCAGCGGAAGGTCGCCGCGTCGGCCGCGCGCATCAGGCCATGCGTGTCGGCGCGGCCCGCCAGCACATAGCGCGTGCCGTTTTCGGTCCACGTGAGAAGCCGCCATTCGCCCACGCGATGGCCCATCCAGTGCGGCCGGTCGAAGACGAACGGCGCGCTCGTCGTCAGCAGCACGACCGGCTGGCCTTCCGCATTGCGATAGTCGAACTCCTGCGCGTCGGCGATCAGGCCGAGCCGCAGCGTCCTCGCCGATTCGAGCCGCCAGCCCAGCTGCGCGAACTCGGTCGAAAACGGCTCGCGAGTCGCCGGAACGGGTTGCCGCGCCGCGGTCTGCGACGACGCCGCTGCGCACTGGGCGTAGCTCATCACCGCCGCGGCGTTCAACTGACGATCGGAGACGAAAGCGGTAGCCGCCCAGCCGCACAATGCCAGCACGAGCAAGGCGATGCGCTGCGCAACGGAGCCCGACACGGCGCGCCACGCGACATGCAGCGTCGCCCGCCAGCCGCGCGCCGCGCTGTTGCGCCGGCCGAACTCCGTCGAATGGCCCATGGCGGCCTGAGCCGAGGCGTACGGCATGAACGAACGCTGCATCTGCGCATTCAACCGACGATAGAACGCGATCCGGCTCGCCTCGCCCGGCATCGCGCCAAGGTAGCGTTGCACGCGCGCGGCACGCTCAGGCGACAGCGACCCGTCGGCAAACGCCTGGATGTCCGCTTCGGTCAGCGGTGAGTCGGTGGTGAAATCGCTATGCGCCATGATCTGAGCGTGGAAAAAGTTGCCTCTTCCCCTGCGCAAACAGCATCGCGAGCCGCTTTATTCCCGATCCCGACGTGCGGCGAACGCCACTGTTGCGGACGGCGGCGCGGGGCGCCACCGAACGCGGCTTATTTCGCCGATACGTCGATGTTCCCGAAGTACTTCCGCGCGAGGGCCTTCACGGTGCCGTCGGCCTGCACCGCGGCGATCGCCGCATTCAGCTGCTCGCGCAGCGCATCGTCGCCTTTGCGGATGCCGAAGGCAATTCCGCTGCCAAGAATCTTGTCGTCGCGAACCGGCTGTCCGACAAACGAGAAATCCTTGCCTTCGTGCCGCGACAGAAAGCCGGTCAGGCCGGCCGGCGCGAGCACCAGCGTCGCATCGAGGCGCCCCGAGCGCAGGTCCGCGTACACCTGATTCTGATCCTGATACGGCACGACCATCACGCCGGCGGGTTCCCAGTGCGCCTTTGCGAAGGTCTCCTGAATCGACGCCTGCAGCACGCCGACGCGCTTGCCCTTCAGCGTTTCGGGCGTCGGCAGCAGGCCGCTGTCCTTGCGCGCGATCAGCACGGTCGGCACGCGGTAAATGATATTCGTGAAGTCGATCGCCTCGCGGCGCTTGTCGGTCGCGTTCATCGCCGAATTAATCGCGTCGAACTTGCGGCCCTGCAGCGCGGGAATCAGCCCGTCGAACGACGTCTCGACCCAGCTGCACTTGAGCTTCGCAACCTTGCAGACGGCGTTGCCGACGTCGATATCGAAGCCCTGCAGCTCGCCGTTCGGCCCCTTCGATTCAAACGGCGGATATTGCGCCTCGAGGCCGTAGCGCAGCGTCTTCACGTCGGCGGCTTGCGCCGGCAGCGATGCAACCGCCGCGGTGAACAACGAGAGTGCGCACGCCAGCAGCAATGCGCCCGATAACCGGTTTCCTGGCAGCTTCATTTCGACCTTCTTCCTTTTGATATGAATATTCAGACGAGACAGCATGAAGTCGATGCGTCAGATCGCGCACAAACGACGCGCGCCTTCGAGCAGCGTCGCGTCGTCTTTCGAGAAGCTTAAGCGGATCAGCCCGGAATCGGTACCGTCCGTATAGAACGCGGATAACGGGATCGTCGCAACTTGCGCGTCGCGGATCAGGCGCAGCACAAAGTCGTTGTCGCTTTCGTCGGAGAAACCGCGAAAGCGCGCGAGCATAAAGAAGCTGCCCTCGCTCGGCAGCAGTTCGAAACGCGACTCGCGCAGCGCGTTCGCGAGCAGATCGCGCTTTTGCTGATAAAAGGCGGCAAGGCCGAGATAGCTCTGCGGTTGTGCGAGCGCGGCGGCAAACGCGTATTGCATCGGCGTATCGGCCGAAAACATCATGAACTGATGCACCTTGCGGATCTCGTCCATCAGCGCCGCGGGCGCGACGCAGAAGCCCACGCGCCAACCTGTCACGTGATACGACTTGCCGAACGACGACACGATCACGCTGCGCCCGGCCAGTTCCTGATCGCATGCCATGCTGTAGTGCTTCGCACCGTCGAATATGACGTGCTCATAGACTTCGTCGGACAGGATCACGATGTCCGTCTTGCGCGTGACGGCCTTCAGGCGTTCGATGTCGTGGTCCCGGAAAACCGTGGCCGTCGGATTGTGCGGCGTATTGACGATGATCATCCGCGTTTTCGCCGTGACGGCCGCGGACACTTCGTCCCAGTTCACGCGGAAATCGGGCAGCGACAGCTTGATCGGCACCGGCGTGGCGCCTTGCAGGCGGACGATCGGCGCATAGCTGTCGAACGACGGCTCGAAGTAGATCACCTCGTCGCCGGCATGCACGAGCGCGCTGATCGTCGCGTAAAGCCCTTCGCTCGCGCTCGCGGTTACCGTGACTTCCGACGATGCATCGTATCGCACGCCGTACAGCGTCTCGACCTTCCGTGCGAGCGCTTCGCGCAACGCGCCGATACCGGTCATCGGCGCGTACTGGTTGTGACCGTCGCGCATCGCTTGCGCGACGTCTTCGATCAGCGTGGCGTCCGGCATGAAATTCGGCGCGCCTTGGGACAAATTCAACGCGTCGTGTTCGGCAGCCAGTTGAGCGATCACGGTGAAAATCGTCGTGCCGACATCGGGCAGTTTCGAGCGGGTTTGCATCGCGCTTTGCATGGGGTGTCTCCGCTTGTACTCGTCTGCTTTGTTCGTCTGCTTTTATGCGTTCGCTTTTATCCGCTCGGGTTTATTCGCTGGGGTTTATTCGTCCATCAGCCGCACCTTGACCTTCTTACCCTTCAGCTTACCGGCGTTGAGCTTGCGCAGCGCCTCGCGCGCAATGCCGCGCTCCACCGCGACATAGGTCGAGAACTCGGTCACATTGATCTTGCCGATCTGCGCGCCGTCGAAGCCCGCATCGCCAGTCAAGGCGCCGAGCACATCGCCGGGACGAATCTTTTCCTTGCGGCCGCCGAGAATCTGCAGCGTTTCCATCGGCGGCAGCAAGTGTTGCGTGCTGCCGTTCGTGCCGCTTGGCTCGAGCTCCGCGAGCGGATGCCACTCCACTTCGCGCCCCTGCGCTTTCTCGATGCTGCCGACGCGGCCCATTTCGTCCATGCTCGCGAGGCTCAGCGCCCAGCCGTCCTGATCGGCGCGGCCCGTGCGGCCGATCCGGTGCACGTGCACTTCGGGATCCGGCGTCACGTCGACGTTGATGACTGCTTCGAGCTGCGCGATATCGAGTCCGCGCGCGGCGACATCGGTTGCGACGAGCACCGAGCAGCTGCGGTTCGCGAACTGGATCAGCACCTGATCGCGCTCACGCTGATCGAGTTCGCCATGCAGCGCAAGCGCGTGAAAACCCTGCGCGCGCAGCACGTCGAGCAGATCGCGGCACTGCTGTTTCGTATTGCAGAACGCGAGCGTGCTGACAGGCCGATAGTGATCGAGCAGCAGGCCGACCGCATGCAGCCGCTCGTCTTCGGTCACTTCATAAAAACGCTGACGGATCTTGCTGTCGTCGTGGCGCTCTTCGAGTGTGATCTGCTTCGGGTTGCGCAGGAACTGCTGGCTCAGTTTCGCAATACCGTCAGGGTAAGTCGCCGAAAAAAGCAGCGTCTGGCGTTCCTTCGGACATTGACGCGCGACGGTCGCAATATCGTCGAAGAAGCCCATGTCGAGCATGCGATCGGCTTCGTCGAGCACGAGCGTGTTCAGCACCTGCAAAGGCAAGCTGCCGCGCTCGAGATGATCGATGATGCGTCCCGGCGTGCCGACGACGATATGCGCGCCGTGTTCGAGGCTCGCGGTCTGCGGGCGCATCGGCGTGCCGCCGCACAAGGTCAGCACCTTGATGTTTTCCTCGGCGCGCGCAAGGCGCCGGATTTCCTGCGCGACCTGGTCGGCGAGCTCGCGTGTCGGGCACAGCACCATCGCCTGCACGTCGAACTTGCGCGCGTCGAGCCGCGCGAGCAGCGCCAGGGCGAAGGCCGCGGTCTTGCCGCTGCCTGTTTTCGCCTGCGCGATCAGATCGCGGCCGGCCAGAGCGAGCGGCAAGCTGGCCGCCTGGATCGGCGTCATGTCGACATAGCCCAGTTGCGCGAGATTCGCGAGCGTGGCGGGCGACAGCGGCAGCGTGCTGAAGGCGGTGGAAGACGTCGGGCTATTCATGTTCAATCCTGGTAAGGACGGCCATCGAGCTGCTCGTAGACCACGGCACCGTCGTCCGACTCGAAGCGTTCGACGTAATTGCGCGCGCCGCACATCGGACAGCGGAACAGCAGCCCCTGACCCTCGTTCTTGATGACGACGTCCGATAGCTCCCACTCAGCGCCGCAGGACTGGTTTCTGCAGATAAACACGGTGATTCCTCAGGTAGATGCGTTCGATATCGGGCGATTTTAGCGGATGGGCGATCGCGGACCGCGCGTACCGGGAGGAAAAGCTTGCGCAACCGCGTGGGCCGGCAGCCGGTAGCAAGCCGCAGCAACGGGCAAGGCCGGTGCGGCGTCAGTGGGCAAAGCGGAGTTCGCCGTGCAGCATCTGCGCGGCTTTGAGCGTATCCGACGGCCGCATGCCGAACAGCTTCCTGTAGTCGGTCGCAAACTGGCTCAGATGCCAGAAGCCCCACGCGGCCGCCACATTCTGCACGGAAAGCGCGCCGCCGCGCGATGCATCGCAGAGTTCGCGGCGCGCGCCGTTCAACCGGATCACGCGCAGATAGCTCGCGGGCGCCATGCCGAGCACGTCCTCGAAGCAGTACTGCAACGTGCGCCGGCTCACGTGCAGGTGCTCGCAGAGTTCGGGCACGCTTACCGGACGGTCGCGGTTCGCCAGCACATAATCGCGCGATTCGCCGACGATGCGGCGCCGGCGCGGCCGCGACGACGGCGCCTCTATCGGCTCGCCATCCGTCGTCGTGGCGCACGCGTCGAGCAATACGTCGAGCACCGATGCATGCAACTGGGGCCGCGCGCACGTCGCAAGCGCGGCGTCGCCTTCGGCCAGAATGTGCGCAAGGCGTGCGCAGAGCTGCGCCTTGCGCGCAGGATCGATCCGCAGCACGCGCCAAAGCGACGCGCGATCGATCAGCGCATCACCGTGCCCCGCCGACGCTGCATGTCGACGCAAGATGTCGCCATGCACGACCACACCGAAGATTTCATAGCCGGCCGGCGTCACCAGTTCGAACTCGATACCGCCCGCTCTCAACGCAACCGTTTCGCCATCGATCAGAGCGCCGTCGATGCGCCCTGTTGCGCCGCGTTTCACGGGAATGCCGAACCAGTACGCGTCGGACTGGACCTCGCAGGTCTGGCGCAGCGTCTCGCTCGTCGTTTCGCGGAACACGTGCATGTCGTCGGCGTGCAAGCCCGTGAGTTGGCCGATAAAGCGGCCCGACGTCAGTTGATCGTAGGTCTGCCGCCAGCCGTGAAGATTGCGCGCCTGTTCGTCGGCGTCGTGTGCGATGCGCGTCTGCACGCGATACAACTCGTGCCGCTGCACAGGTGCCGCTGCCTCGGACTCGGCGGCATCGGGAAGGTCGGTGTCGGTCGTCATGGAGATCACCGGGGAGCAAATGTCGCGCAATGGATGCCCTCGACACTCTAGCTGCTCAAAAAAGCGCTGTGCGCAAGCCGTTTCAGCCAACTCACGCGCACCCGTTGTTCAGTTCATGAACAGCGGCTGAGACACCTGTTCAGTATCGATGCGCCCCGGAAGCACACATCCAGGTATGCGAAACGACTATGCATTGCAACGGTGCCCGATGCACCGCGATCAAACGCGGTTTGCGGCGACTGGCATGGATCTGGCATAACGAGCGCGCGGCTAATGCGGTAAGGCTGCCGACTCGAACGACCCGACACATGTGAGGAGCATTCAGATGAATCACGCGGAAATGCAGTTTCTAAGCACCGACTACCCGTACAAAAAGCAGTACGCGAATTTTATCGGCGGAGAATGGGTGAAGCCGGCCGGCGGCGAGTATTTCGACAATATCTCGCCGATCACGGGCGAAGCGTTCACGTCGATTCCGCGCTCGCGGGAAGCGGACATCGAACTCGCGCTCGACGCCGCGCATCGCGCGAAAGCGAGCTGGGGCAAGACCTCGGCCACCGAGCGCGCGAATATCCTCAGCAAGATCGCCGACCGTATGGAAGCGAATCTCGCGCGTATCGCGGTCGCGGAGACGATCGACAACGGCAAGCCGCTGCGCGAGTCGACGGCTGCCGATATCCCGCTCGCGATCGACCACTTCCGCTATTTTGCGAGCTGCATCCGCGCGCAGGAAGGCTCGATCTCGCAGATCGATGAAGACACCGTCGCGTATCACTTTCATGAGCCGCTGGGCGTGGTCGGTCAGATCATTCCGTGGAATTTCCCGATCCTGATGGCCGTGTGGAAGCTCGCCCCCGCGCTCGCCGCCGGCAATTGCGTCGTACTGAAGCCCGCGGAGCAAACGCCCGCTTCCATCCTCGTGCTGATGGAACTGATTCAGGATCTGCTGCCGCCCGGCGTGGTGAACGTGGTGAACGGCTTCGGCCTCGAAGCGGGCAAGCCGCTCGCTTCGAACCAGCGCATCGCGAAGATCGCGTTCACCGGCGAGACGACCACGGGCCGCCTCATCATGCAGTATGCAAGCCAGAACCTCATTCCCGTCACGCTCGAGCTCGGCGGCAAGAGCCCGAACATCTTCTTTGCCGACGTAATGGACCGTGACGACAGCTTCTTCGATAAAGCGCTCGAGGGCTTTGCGATGTTTGCGCTGAATCAGGGCGAGGTATGCACGTGTCCGTCGCGCGTGCTGATCGAAGAGAAGATCTACGACCGGTTCATCGAGCGCGCAGTCAAGCGCGTCGCAGCCATTTCGCAAGGACACCCGCTCGATACGCAGACGATGATCGGTGCGCAGGCGTCGCAGGAACAGCTCGAAAAGATCCTCTCGTACATCGATCTCGGCAAGCAGGAAGGTGCGCAATGCCTGATCGGCGGCGAGCGCAATTCGCTTAGCGGCGAACTCAGCAAAGGCTACTACGTGAAACCGACCGTGTTTCGCGGCAACAATAAAATGCGCATCTTCCAGGAAGAGATTTTCGGGCCGGTCGTTGCCGTGACGACGTTCAGGAACGAAGACGAAGCGCTCGATATCGCAAACGACACGCTGTATGGGCTCGGCGCCGGCGTATGGACGCGCGACGGCACGCGTGCGTATCGCTTCGGCCGGCAGATTCAGGCCGGGCGCGTCTGGACGAACTGCTATCACGCGTATCCGGCGCATGCCGCGTTCGGTGGTTACAAGCAATCGGGTATCGGCCGCGAAACGCACAAGATGATGCTCGACCACTATCAGCAGACGAAGAACCTGCTCGTCAGTTATAGCGACAAGCCGCTCGGCTTCTTTTAAGCGCCAATCGGCTCGCTCGACGAGTGTTTTGTCGTCCCGCTTGATGGGTTCGTGTTTGTCCGTCTGCTTGCTTGTCCATAGGCAGGTCGCCGCGGTGGCGGCCTGCTTCCTTTTGCCGGGGAACCGAATGTCTGTTGAACGTGTAGTCGCGACGGATGCCGCCGTTTCGCTGATTAATAAACTGGCCGCCGAACACGGCTCGATTCTGTTTCATCAATCGGGTGGATGCTGCGACGGCAGTGCGCCGATGTGTTTTCCGGCCGGAGAATTCATGGTAGGTGCGTCCGACGTGCGGCTCGGCGCGATCGCGGGCGTGCCGTTCTATATGAGCGGATCTCAGTTCGAGTACTGGCAGCATACGCAGCTGATTATCGACGTGGTGCCCGGCAACGGCGGAATGTTTTCGCTTGAACGCCCGACTGGCCTCAGATTCCTGACGCGTTCGCGGCTCTACGACGATGCGGAAAACGAATGGCTCGCGGCGCATCCGGTACAACGCGCCGACGCTTGAGCAAGGCGTCTCTTTTATCGCATGTCGGATGGGTTGTCACCGCTCGCGCTAACGCTACCGCCGGCAAGCGAGGCATTGCCGGCCGCCGCAGTGGCTTCGAGCAACGCGTCGCTTTCGTCTTTTAGTCCGACACCGGTTAATCCCAGACGACGCGCATGCGTGAGCAGATAGTGGAGCTTGTGCGCAGCCGCGTCGAAATTCAGCCCTTCGGGGCGCACGTTGGAAATGCAGTTGCGCTGCGCGTCGCTGCAGCCGACCTTCGGCGCGTAGGTCAGATAAATGCCCAGACTGTCCGGCGAGCTAAGGCCGGGACGCTCGCCGATCAACATCACGACGATGCGCGCGCGCAGCATTTCGCCGATTTCATCGCCCAAAGCAACGCGCGCCTGACGGGCCACCACGACCGGGCCCATCTCCCAGTCCTGCTGCAGCCTCGCCTGAATCGCATGCAGCATCGGAACGGATTGCTTCGCCGCCGCAACTGCGGAAAGTCCATCGGCGACCACGAACACGACATCGGGCTGCGATGCGGACGCAGCCTTCGCCAACAGATCGCGACTCTCGTCGGACAGCCTGCGCCCGAGATCGGGCCGTCGCAAATAGTGTTCACGATCCGGCGCCGCACTGTGAACGTCGAGCGTCGCAGCGAAGCCATGCTCGCGCAATTGCCGATGCAGCGCGGCGGCGTCGAGCGGATGATGAACCGCATCGCGTGCTTGCGCATGCGACAGGTTGAACGCGAGCAGCGGCGCCGTCGGCACGCTGTTGCCGGCGCGGCCCAATGCGATGCGTGCATTGGTGAAGGCGCGCAATGCGTCCCACGGATTTTTCTCGACCGAATCGCTCATGGCGCAGCCCCTACCCATTCGCGCGCGCCTTCGAGCAGCGGCTGCCGCGCAGCGGCGCTGTTTAGCAGCGCGCCGCGCGCGTCCGTGATCTGCATCGACTCGAGCCATGCTTCGAACTCCGGCGCGCGCCGCAAGCCGAGCACTTCGCGCAGATACAGCGAATCGTGAAACGACGTGCTCTGATAGTTGAGCATCACATCGTCCGCACCTGGAATACCCATGATGAAGTTGACGCCGGCGGCGCCGAGCAGCGTCAGCAGGTTGTCCATGTCGTCCTGATCGGCTTCGGCGTGGTTCGTGTAACAGATATCGCAGCCCATCGGCACGCCGAGCAGCTTGCCGCAGAAGTGGTCTTCAAGACCTGCGCGCGTGATCTGCTTGCCGTCGTACAGATACTCGGGTCCGATAAAGCCGACCACCGTGTTCGTCAGAAGCGGCTTGAACTTGCGCGCAACCGCATACGCGCGCACTTCGCAGGTCTGCTGGTCGATGCCGTGATGCGCGTTCGCGGAAAGCGCACTGCCCTGTCCCGTTTCGAAATACATCACGTTGTCGCCGACCGTGCCGCGCCTGAGCGAAAGCGCGGCTTCGTACGCTTCCTGCAGCAGCGCAAGCGAAATGCCGAAGCTCGCGTTGGCTTTTTCAGTGCCCGCGATCGACTGGAAAACAAGGTCGACCGGCGCACCCCTTTCGATCGCCGCAACCGTGTTCGTCACGTGAGTCAGCACGCACGATTGCGTCGGCACCTGATAACGCTGACGGAAGTCGTCGATCATCTGCAGTAGCTTCGTGATCGCGGCGAGACTGTCCGACGCCGGGTTGATGCCGATCACCGCATCGCCGCAGCCGTACATCAGGCCGTCGAGCATCGAAGCGGCGATGCCTTTGACGTCGTCGGTCGGATGGTTCGGCTGAAGACGCACGGACAGATGACCGGGTAGGCCGATCGTGCTGCGAAAACGCGTGACGACCGGCCGTTTGCGCGCCGCGACGATCAGATCCTGGTTGCGCATCAGCTTCGACACCGCAGCGACCATTTCGGGAGTGAGGCCCGCAGTGACGCGTTCGAGCGCATTCGAATCCGTGCTCGTCGCGAGCAGCCAGTTGCGAAAGTCGCCGACAGTCAGATGCGAGATCTCGGCGAAGGCATGGGGCGAATGCGTATCGACGATCAGGCGCGTAACTTCGTCGCTTTCGTAGGGGATCAGCGCTTCGTTGAGAAACGTGCGCAGCGGCACGTCGGCAAGCGCCATTCTCGCGGCGACGCGTTCCTCTTCGCTCGCCGCCGCCACGCCGGCGAGCTGGTCGCCGGAGCGCAGCGGGCTCGCTTTCGCGAGCAAGATCTTCAGGTCGGCGAAGCGGTAGGTGCGCGCGCCGATCGTCTCCGTATAGCTCATCGTTGCATTCCCTCTCTGGCATCGGCCGCCGCCGCGCGATCTGCCGCGTCCATGACGGCGATATCCCCACGATAGCGCCAAATGCCGGGGGCGTCACGCGGTTCGCCGGCAAGCCAGTGCGGGCGGGCAGCGCGCCGCAGATGCAGCCCGATCACTCCTCGAGCAACGCATCGACAGGGGCCGCTTCCCGCTGATGCCGTGTCATGAGGAAATACCCGTACCCCAGCAGCAGAAAAGCGACGAACACGACCGCGACGAGCAGATTGAAATACACCATCGTCGCGAGCGAAATGACCGCGGCAAGCAGCGCGAATGCCGGGAAATACGGAAACAGCGGGGCGCGAAACGGCCGCTCCATGTCCGGTTCGACGCGCCGCAGCTTGAAGAGCGCCAGCATGCTGACGATGTACATCACGATTGCGCCGAACACCGACATCGTCACGATGTTCGCCGTTAGCGTCTGGCCGCCGAACTGAATCAGCTCGTCGCTATAGATCGCCGCGATGCCGACCACGCCGCCCGCGAGAATCGCGCGGTGCGGCGTCTTGAAACGCGGGTGCACTTTCGCAAGCCATTCGGGCAGATATCCGGCTCGCGCAAGCGCAAAGATTTGCCGCGAGTAGCCGAGGATGATTCCATGAAACGACGCGACCAGTCCGAACAGGCCGAGCCATACGAGCATATGCAGCCAGCCGCTGTTCGCGCCGACGATGTATTTCATCGCTTGCGGCAGCGGATCGTTGATATTCGCAAGTTTGGTCCAGTCGCCGGCCGCGCCTGCAAAAACCATCACACCGACAGCGAGCGCGACGAGCGTCAGAATGCCGGTCACGTACGCGATCGGAATCGAACGCTTCGGGTTTTTCGCTTCTTCGGCCGCCATCGCGACGCCTTCGATTGCGAGGAAGAACCAGATCGCAAACGGAATCGCGGCGAACATGCCATGGAACGCGCCAGGCGAAAAGTGATCGGCGCCTGCCCAGCCGCCCTTCGCGAAGTTCGCCCATTGAAATCCCGGCGACACGACGCCCATGAACACGAGCAACTCGAAGATCGCAAGCAGCGTCACGCATAGCTCGAACGTCGCCGCGACCTGCACGCCGGCGATGTTCAGCGCCATAAACACGAGATACGCGCCCATTGCCGCATGCTTCGGCTCGAGCCCAGGAAATTGAACGTGCAGATACGCGCCGATCGCAAGCGCAATGGCCGGCGGTGCAAAGACGAATTCGACGAGCGTGGCCGCGCCCGCCAGAAAGCCGCCCGTCGGTCCGAACGCATGCCGCGCATAGGCGAACGGGCCGCCGGCATGCGGAATCGATGTGGTGAGTTCGGTAAAGCTGAAGATGAACGTCGTGTACATCGCCGCGATAAAGATCGCGGTAATCACGAAACCGAGCGTGCCGGCGCTCGCCCAGCCATAGCTCCAGCCGAAGTATTCACCCGAGATCACGAGGCCGACCGCAATGCCCCATAGCTGCCAGGTCCCTAAAGTCTGCTTCAGTTCGTGATGCGTAACGGCGCCGGCATGCTGCGATTTCGACTCGGATTTCATCATGGGCTCCCTGAGATGGGCGTCCGTCGCGGTTCGGACGGCGAACCGCAGACGCGCACGCATCAGCCGATGCTAGGCAGTCACAAATCCGGGTGTTATCGAAAATCGGCAAATCTGCTCAGGCAGCCGGTGCCACCGATGCGCCGTTAATACCGTGACGCGCGAGTGCCTGTGCCACGAAGCCGCTGCGCTTCTGGTCCTCGACATAGGCGCGAAGGAAAGCGGCGGCGGCGTCGCCGCGACTCTTCGGCACGCCCATCGCCTGCTGAATCACCATGAAGCGCTCGTTGAGCAGCCGCAGGCCCGACGTGCGCGCGGCGTCGGCTTCGAGTTGCTGCTTCACGCCAGCGGCCACTTCGAGTTCCTGATCGAGGAAGGTTTGCACGACGGCCGGCGAACTCGGCGCGCGTACGATCGTCGCCTGCTTCAGTTCGCGTGTGAGGAACAGGTCATACGCGCTGCCGAGGCCTACCGCGACGCGATTCGTCGGTACATCGACTTCGTCGTTGCGACGAATCGGCGAAGCGTCGCGCACGAGGTAATAGCCTTCGATCAGCACATAAGGCGCCGTGAATGCGATGCTCGCGCCGCGCAGCGGATCGATCGCGAAGAAGCCGACGTCGGCGCGTTCGTCGGACACGGCCTCGACGGACTTGCCAGCCGTATCGAACACGACGAGTTCGATCTCCACGCCAAGCCGCTCGGCAAGTGCGCGAGCAAGATCGACGGACACGCCGCCTGGCTCACCCGTCTGCGGGTGGCGGTTCGCAAGAATCGGATTGCCCAGGTTGATCGACGCGCGCAGTTTTCCTTTGGGCGCGAAAGCAGAACGTACGGTATCTGGATTCATGGGTCGAATGCGGATCGTAAGGGAAGGTGAGCGCACGATGACGTGCAACGGCAACGACTTCGAGTACTACGCATACGCGATGTTACGTTACGCGGCCGCCTTCTGCGACTATCCGCCGACGGGCCCGAGGCGGATACCGAGCACGCAGCCCGCCGCGATAATCGCAAGAACGGTTGCCGCGATCGCCACATATCGACGGTTACGCTGCCGTGCGAACGCCACGAGCATCAGCGTGACGCGCGAAACCGGCAGCAGCACGAACAGGCCGACGCCCGCCGTGATGACGTTGGCGCCCCGCGGCGCATATTGCGCCTGCAACATCCCGGCGCTGGTCGCCGCATTCAGCACGAGTCCGGCGCCGATCACCGCGCACGCGATCCACGTACCGTACTGAAGCAGCATCGCGAGCCAACGATCCAGCACGGGAAGGGCCCATCGCGGCGCGTTCATCGTTCGACCCGGGCCGTGAGATCGATGCCGAATCCCTGCAGCAGCATCGCGCATGCAACAAGCACGAGTACGGTCAGAAACAGCAGCCGCAGTTTTTCGTTCGATACTTTCATCAGCACGCGTGCGCCGATCACGGCACCGATGACGGAGCCCAGCGCAACCGGCCCCGCGATCGCGCTGACGATTTCCCCGCGCAGAAAGTACGCACCCGCACTCGCGGCCGCAGTTACGCCGATCATGAAGTTCGACGTGGCGGTGGACACCTTGATCGGCAGCCGCAGCGCGTGGTCCATCGCAGGAATCTTCAGGATGCCGCTGCCGATGCCCAGCAGCGCGGACACGAGGCCCGCGACGTACATCAGCGAAAGCCCGGCTGGCACGCGCCGCACTTCGTAGGCGACGTCGCGATTCAGACGCGGATCGCGATAGCTCGAATGCAGATCGAGCGCGGCAGCGAGACTGCCGCGCGACACCGGCGTTGCGCCCGCCACCGGATCCGTGCGGCGCAGATACATCTGCCATGCGGACACCAGCAGAACAATCGCGAACAGGAAATCGAGCGCGACTACCGGAATCAGGCCCGCTACCAGCACGCCGGTCAAAGCGCCGAGCGTCGTGCCGGTTTCGAGCACCAGCGCAAGACGCACATTGGTCAGGCCGTGCCGCAGGAAGTCGGCAGCGCCGCCGCATGAACACGCGATAACCGACACGATGCTCGCGCCGACCGCCACGTGCAGGTCGAAGTGGAACAACACGACGAGCATCGGCACGATAAAGAGCCCGCTTGCCATGCCGAGCATGCCGCCGAGCGCGCTTGAGCCGAGGCCCGCGAAAAACAGCCAGAGTGTAGTGGTGAGACTCATCGTGCGCTGCAATGGGTTGACGGTAGGTGAACGACGATGGAGGCGCTGCGCGAGCCAGCGCAGCAGAAGCAGCTGACCTACGGCAGCAACGCTATTATAACATGTTATAACATGTGTATGACAGCTGCATCGGGAGCGCACCGTTGCCGCGGGAAAGCGCATTGATGGATTGCTTGGGCGTGAGCCGCATCACGGTGCGCCGGGGCGCTCGCGCAATGCAGACGGATGGGCTCGTGTTGAAGGTTCCGGACGCAGCGATGCGCGAGATGCTCGACATGCTCGACATGCATGACGGCAGGCCCCTGCTCAAGATCGAGCGCCTCACGTATTACGCGCCCAATGAGCCGGTCGACTTTGAATACCGGTTCGTGCGCACCGACTAACTGCATTGCACGTTGCGGCTCGAGCGCAAGCGCAAGGACTGATTTGCGGCTATGTCGGACAGCGATGCGACAGCGCCGTCACGGCGCTATCGCATGCGATCATGTCGTCACATGTCAGGGCCGCACGACGCTGCCTTCCTCGTGCGCATCGAGCTCGCCGTTCGTCGCGGCTTCGAGCGCCCGATCGTGATGGAGCAGCAGCGCCGCGGCCATCCCGACGAGCCCCGCGCCCGCAAGGCAAATCAGGCCCGCGCCGAAACCGCCGGTGCTGTCCTTGATCCAGCCCATCGCATACGGGCCGAAGAAGCCGGCGAGGTTGCCCAGCGAATTGATCGCAGCGATACCCCCAGCCGCGGCTGCGCCCGACAGGAACGCCGCAGGCAAGGTCCAGATGACGGGCAGACAACCGAAAATGCCAAACCCCGCAATCGACAACGCGATCATTTTCAGCACCGGATTGTCGAGCCCCGCGGATGCGGCGATGCCGGCGGCCGCAACAAGCAGCGCGATGCCGACGTGACGTTTGCGCTCGAGCTTGCGGTCCGAATGACGTCCCCACACGATCATGCTGATCACGCCGACGACGTACGGCAGCGACGTGACAAAACCCGTTTGCACATTGCTAAGGCCAAACGACTTGACGATCTGCGGCAGAAAAAAACTCAAGCCATAGTTCGTTGCATTCGCACCGAAATAGATCAGCGCGATGGCCAGCACACGCGGATTGAACAGCGCCTGCGTCACGCTGAACGCACGCGCAGCCTCACGATGCTTGCGCTCCTCGGCCTGGCGCGTGACGAGCCAATCGCGCTCGTCGGCGGCAAGCCAATGCGCGTCCGATGGTTTGTCGGTCAGATAGAAATACACGACGAACGCGAGCAGCAGCGCGGGCAAAGCTTCGAGCAGATACAGCCATTGCCAGCCCGCGAGACCCGCGTGCCCATCGAGCGACAGCAGCGCGCCCGAAATCGGCGCACCGATCACGGTGGAAAGCGGAATCGCCGCCATGAAGTAGCCGACCACCCGACCTCGATAGACAGCGGGAAACCATAGCGTCAGCAGGAAAATAATGCCGGGGAAGAAGCCCGCTTCGGCAATACCTAGCAGCACGCGCAGTCCGTAGAACACGCTGGTGTTGGACATGCCCGTATATTGGGAAATGTGCGGGATAAAGGCCATGGCCGCCGCCACGATGCCCCACGTGAACATGATGCGTGCAATCCATCGCCGCGCGCCGAAACGCTCGAGCAGAAGATTCGATGGGACTTCGAAGAAAAAATAGGCGATGAAGAAAACGCCAGCGCCAAAGCCGAATTGTGACGCCGAAAAACCGAGATCCTTGTTCATCTGCAATGCTGCAAACCCAACGTTTACGCGATCCAGATACGCAACGAAATAGCATACGATCAGGAACGGCACGAGCCGGGACATCACGCGCTTCATGGTGCGAGCTTCAAGATCCATCGGTGTCTCCTCCGAATTGGGATCGAGTGGGGATGCCTTTAGCAGGAGACTACTCTTTGAATGCTTGCGATAGAAGTGCGATCGACGGTTTCATGCGGGAAAACATGAGGTGCTATCTGTAGCGCATGAAACTTGCTCATGCGCATCGAAGAGACGCTTTCAATCTGAAAGCATTACGGCAGCGCGCCGAGCACGCGCCACCACAAAAGATCCAGCGGCAGCAACACAGCGATCGTGATAGCCGCAAGTACAAGACATAGGCGCGCGCCATCCTTTAGCGACACGCCGCCCATATGCATCGCGATCATCATCGGCGGCGACTGGTATGGCAAGAACACCGTCGAGAATGCCGGCACCTGCAACATCAGGACGGTGTACAGCGAAAGTCCGCTTGCATGGGCGAACTGGCCCGCTAATGGGGTGAGCACCGCGGGTAGTGCGGGCAAGGTCGTGAGCATCGAGATCGCGGAGCCGATCGCGACGATCAGCGCGACGTTTTCGATCGGGTGTCCGGGCTCCATATGCGTCGCGTCGAGCAGCAGATGCGCGGCCCACTGCCCTAACCCGCTTTGCGTAATCAACGCGCCAAGACCAAGAAATCCCGCGACGTAGACCAGCGGCGCGATATGCATACCCTGATTGAACTGTTGCGTCGACATGACGCGGGTTTGCGGCAGCAGACATGCGACCCCCGCCGCAAGGCTGACCCATGCCGGTGAAATGCCGTGCCAGAAATCGGTCGCGTAAAACAGCAGCGACAGCGCGAGCACCGCGCTCAGCATCTTTTCCGAAGATGAAAACGGCTTCGCCGACCGTTCGGCGAGCGCGGTCTTATCGATCGTGTCGGGATACAGCCAGCAGATCAACACGATAATCAACACGGTTTTGACCGCGCCGAGCAGCGGGAAATGAAGCAGCAGATACGGCGCGTATTGAAGCTTCACGCCATAGAGCTGTTCGGCCGCGCCGAGCAACACCGAGTTCGGAACATTGGCGGGAAGCACGGCAGTGGACGGCATGTAACTCCCCGCCGCGACGCCCATCACGATGCCGGCACGGCCTCGGCGGCCGTAACCCAAGCCGAGGCGATCGGCCAGCACGAGCGCGATCGGCGTGAGGATCAGAATGCGGCCGGTCGTCGACGGCATCACGAACGCAAGGCCCACTGAGGCCAGAACGACGACTGCAACGTAGTGCCGATACGTGTCCGCGCGCATCGACAACAGCTTGTCGCTCAGGCGCTGCGCGAGCCCTGTCGTGCGCACCGCGACACCCGTGATGCTGCCGCCGAACACGAGCCACCATGCCGGCGACGTAAAGCCGCTAAACAGCGTTTCCGGCGGCGCGACGGCAAATAGCACGCCGAACAGAAAGAACAACAGCGTTGTGACCGGCTCCTTGAAGAGACCGAGCGCCCAGCTCGTCACGGTAAAGACCACCAGCACCGCTGCGCGGAAAGTGGCGGGCGTAAAGCCGTGAATGGGCGACACGTACCGCGTCGCTCCCAGCGCCGCAATCAGCACAAGCAGCACGACGGCTGTGCCGATGCGTTCGCCGTTCCATCGCCTGTTTTCGACGACGGCCCTTTGCGCGTCGCGCATGGAGGTCTCCCGCTTTATATTCGATCTGCCCATCGTAGACCGATTTAGAATGGCATCAAATCGTTTCCAGGCCAAAAACTTACGTTTTCATGCCACGCCAGCGAACTGCGTACGATCCCTATCCGAAGCACAAGCCAACGCCCGCCGAGCCGGTGGTCGTCCATCTGCGCGTTCCGCCCGCGGATGGCGTGATCGAGTGGCACACGCACGCGTGGGGGCAGCTCGTGTGTCCTCACAAAGGCAGCGTGCGCGTCAGTGTGCCCGGCATGATGTGGATCGTGCCGCGCTCCCGCGCCGTCTGGATTCCGCCTGGGATCGAACATCAAGTAGTGATGCTCGGCGATGTGGATTTCCATGTGATGTACGTCGAACCTCGCGCGCTATCGCTGCCGCTCGATGCGTGCGCGGTGATCGAAGTCAGTCCGTTGATGCGCGAGCTCGCCAATGCGCTTGCAGACGATGCCGTCCGTCAGCAGAGGCGGCGCCACGCCGCGATGAGATTGCTTGTCGAAGAAATACGCGAGGCGCCTACGTTGCCGCTCGGTTTGTCATTGCCGACGGAGCGGCGGCTTAGAGCCCTATGCGTCGCGATGATGGAGGAGCCCGGTGCCGACCGGACACTCGCCGAATGGGCGCCGCTCGTCGGCGCTAGCGCGCGCACGCTTGCGCGGCTGTTTCATACAGAGCTCGATACGAGCTTCGGGACATGGCGTCGGCAACTGCGGCTTGCCCGTGCGCTTGATCTGATCGGCCGTGGCGTGCCGTTGGCCGATGTGGCGATCGAAGTCGGCTACGCCAACCCGCCCGCGTTCACGACGATGTTCAGGAATGCGCTCGGTTTTCCGCCGTCGCAACTCGCCAGCGCGGGGGCGGAACACACGTGATTTCACGCATCCCGCGCCGCCGCATCGCGCCTGGCTAGTCTGGCCATTCACATCGGCATCAAATGTGCTGCACCTGCAAAATCGCATCGGCAAACGCCTTCGGCGCCTCCTGCGGCAGGTTGTGCCCGATGCCGCCGCTAATCGTGCGGTGCTGATACTTGCCCGTGAACCTCTTTGCGTACGCGGACGGCTCCGGATGCGGCGCACCATTCGCGTCGCCTTCCATCGTGATAGTCGGCACGGAGATGGTCGGGAACGCCGCGAGGCGCTTTTCGAGGTCGTCGTATTTCGCCTCGCCCTGCGCGAGACCCAGACGCCAACGGTAGTTGTGAATCACGATCGCGACGTGGTCCGGATTGTCGAAAGCCTTCGCCGAGCGGTCGTACGTCGCATCGCTGAAGCGCCATTTCGGCGACGCGAGTTGCCAGATCAGCTTGTTGAAGTCGTGCGTATTCGCGGCGTAGCCCGCCTGGCCACGCTCGGTCGTGAAATAGAACTGATACCACCATGCGAGTTCGGCCTTTGGCGGAAGCGGTTTGCGGTTCGCTTCCTGGCTGCCGATCAGATAGCCGCTCACGGAAACGAGCGCCTTGCAGCGCTCCGGCCACAGCGCTGCAATGACGTCGCAGGTGCGGCCGCCCCAGTCGTAGCCGCCAAACACGGCTTGATCGATTTTGAGCGCGTCCATCAACGCAATGATGTCCACTGCGACGACCGCCTGCTGACCGTTGCGCGGCGTATCGGCAGCGAGGAAGCGCGTCGTGCCGTAGCCACGCAGATAAGGAATGATCACGCGATAACCGCGCGCCGTCAGAATCGGCGCCACGTCGACGAAGCTGTAAATGTCGTACGGCCAGCCGTGCAGCAGGAAAACGGCGGGGCCGTCCTTCGGCCCGGCGTCAACGTAGCCGATATTCAGCACACCTGCATCGATCTGCTGGATCGAATCGAACGATGCGTTGCTCACGGCAGCATGCTTCGGCTGCGCGGCATGAGCGAGGTCGCCGAGACCGAGCTCGAGCAGGCTCAAGCCCGCGAGTGTGGTGCCGAGTGTGGTGCCAAGCAGCCGGCGGCGGCGAACATTCACGGTATCGGACATGACCATTCCTCTTATAAGGGGTGTTCGGGAAGCGCCGCGTGCAGCGAGTGGTGCGTCCCGGATTTCGTTAAAGAATCGGCTGCTCGGCGGAACCGGTTCGATGATCGCCGAAGACCATTGAGCCGGAACCAGAAATGCTGTGTTTATAGCCAAATGGAACGCCGGGTTTATTTCCCAATGTATCGGCGCAATCTTCCGACACAAACGGAACCGAAACTGGCCGTCACCGCTAGAGACGGATCTTCCCAGCCTGAACGACGACTAGCAAGAGCAACAAAGTTCACATATCGTTGCTTTGCGAGCAACGCACATAATGGGAAGCTTTACCTGAATTCGGGGGACGTTCGATGCGAGAGATCAACCAGCAACGGCTGCGCTATTTCAATGAAGTGCTGACCCACGGCACGATTCGAGGCGCGGCCGATTATTTGAACACGTCGCCGTCGGTGATCACGCGGCAAATCAGGCTGCTCGAAGAAGAGCTAGGCACGCTGCTGTTCGAGCGGCAAGCGCGCGGCGTGCGGCCGACCGAAGCGGCCGCGCACCTGCTCGAGTTCTGGCATGGATACCGGTCGCAACAGGAGAAGCTCGAAGATCGGCTGCATGCGTTGAAAGGGCTGCAGACGGGGCACATCGAGATCGCCGTCAGCGAGGGGTTCGTCGATACGCTCGTCGACGAGGTGCTGATTCCTTTTTGCGCGCAATACCCAAAGCTCGACATCGCGATGAACATGCTTGCCGTCGATGCGATTCTCGAAGAGGTCGCGCAGAGCCGCGTGCATATCGGGCTTGCCTACAATCCGCCGCCGCATGCGCAGATCGCGTATCGCGCGAGTTCGGCGCAACCGGTGGTGCTGTTGCTGCGCAGCGATCATCCGCTTGCGTTGCAAAAGCGCGCGGCGACCGTCGACGATTTGCGCGCGTGGCCACTTGCGGTCATGCCGTCGACGTTCGGCATCGGGCACGTCGTGAAGATGCTCGAAGTCGCGGAGAACATCGAACTTCGGCCGGCGCTGGCGACCAACTCGCTGACCGCGTTGAAACGCGTCGTAACGGCAGGAGAGTTCGTCACCTTGATCGGCGAGTTTGCCGCGTATCGCGAGATTGCCGGCGGCGAATTGACGGCGCTGCCAATCAGGCATCCGCTGTTCGAGGCGACGCACGCGAGACTGATCGTCAAGCAAGGACGGCCGCTTGCGGCAGGTCCGTTGGAACTGGTCAGGTGGATCGAGGAAAAGCTGCCGGTGTTTGCTGCGCGGACGCAGCGACGGACGCGAACGCGCCGCCGTTCCGATCCGCACACACGTGCATGACGATCGAAACGGCGGCGCCGCGCTGCCTTGCTCTTACTCCGTCTCGATACGCGGCTTGAGTTTGCCCTGGTAGCGCAGCAGCGGACGTTCGACTTGCGGTTGCGCTTGCGGCACCTTCAGCATCAGGCTACGCGCGGTTGCGGTTGCAGGCGGCGTGATCGAACCGATCGTCGTCGCGCGCGTCGGATTCGCGAGGCCCGAGTTCACAAGCATCTTCGCTTCCATCTGCAGGTTGGTCAGCAGCACCGGGTCGGTCAACGCGCTGCTCTGCGCGAGCAACTGGCTCCACGCGTTATCGCCGTAGTTCGTCACGTAGTAGTCGAGCCCGCTCGGATCCGCGACGACGGCCGAGCAGCCGTTCAGGCGCACCTGCATCTGCGCGTCCTTCAATGCAACCGTCTTGCGCCGCATCAGGCCGTCACCGTAAGCGAGCGTCAGCGGCACGGTCCATTGAATGCCCGGATACTGGTTCTTGTTCGGATACGGCGCCTGCTTGAGCGACACGACCGTCTGATTGCTGGTCAGGTCGCACTGCGTATCGAGCGTGATCAGCGGGACGCCCGTCTGACGCACGAAGCTGTCGCCGATATCGACCATCGACTGGCCGCTCGCCTTCGACAACTCGTTCCACAGACGCCTGGGCGTCGTGTTGCCGAACGAATAGTCGGTCAGGTACGACTGCAGCCCTTTGCGCATTACGCCTTCGCCGAGGTAGTTCTCGAGCATCTTCAGCACGATGCCGCCCTTGTCGTACGTGAACGGGCTCGCGCTCAGCACGAAGTCGTTCGATGCCCAGTCGTTGAAGTTCGGCTGCACCGGGAACGCGTTCGCGCCAAGGTCGCGCGACATCACGGCGTACTTCGTCCTCACTTCGTCGACCCAGTTGAAGCGATCCGGGAAGAACAGGATCTTCGTCTTGTTCTCGAAGAACGTGGCGAACGATTCGTTCATCCAGACGTCGTCCCACCAGTCGAGCGTGACGAGGTCGCCGAACCACTGGTGCGCGGCTTCGTGCGTGAGCACCGTGACGCCGTAGTCGGACATCGGTGTGCCGGGGGGCGGCAGGATGTCGTCGGCGAATTCGAGAATGGCGCCCCAGTTCTCCATGCCGCCGAAGTTCAGGTCCTTCTGCTCCTTGAACGCATCGTTGGCGGCAACCGTGTCGAACTTGGTCAGCGGCAGCGAGATGCCCGTGTAGCGATAGTAGAAGTCGAGGGCCTGCTTCGTCTGCTGCATCGCGGGCACGGCCCAGTCGCGCATGCCCGGCGGCGCGAAGATGCGCAGGTGCAGATTCTTGCCGTTCGCGAGCGGGTTCGCGAAGTCGTCTTCGAGGATGTCGAACTGGCCGCCGCCGAAGAACAGCAGATACGACGGCATCGGCGGCGTCTTCTCGAACGACACGCGCTTGTAGCCGCTATCGACGTTGACGGACGGCAGCTCGGCCGCGTTCGACACGACGCGCCAGTTCTGCGGCACTTCCGCCGACACTTCGTAGGTCGGCCGGAACGCGGGCTCGTCCCATCCGGGGAACCATTGCCGCGCGAGGTTGCTTTCGCCCTGCGTGAGAATTGCGCCGCTCGTCGAGCCGTCGGTTGCCTTCAGGTCGACGCGGAACACGCCTTCCGCCGCGGAGCAGCCGGGGTACTTGTCGTTGCCGCAGCTTCCGCCGGTTTCGGTCGCGGGATCGTCGTAGGTCTTGAAGTTGATAATGCCCGACCACTCCATATGCAGCGAGTATTCGCCGGCGGGAATCTGGCCGCTCGCGGGGCGCAGCTGGTAGAAGTCGCCGTCGTCTTGCGGCGTGGCGATCAGCTCGATATTGCCCGGCTGCAGAATGGTCTTGCCGTTGACGAACTTGATGCGATGGCCGGCCACTTCGATGTAGTTGACCTTTTTCTTGACCTGGATGTCGACGTCCGCACGGCCGTCGAACGTGGACAGCTCGGGATTCGGGCGGAACCAGAGCCGGTAGTTGACCGGCTGCACGGTGTTGGGCAACTCGACCGGCTTCACGGTTTTCTTGATTGTCTTGTCTGCGGCGACGGGCGCCGCCGGTGCCGGCAAAGCGGGCTGCGAGGCGGCTGTCGAAGCTGCCGCACCGTTTACCTGCGCGTTGTTCGACGCAATGCCGGAGGCATCGTCTCCTCCCCCGCATGCGCTCAACGCCAGCGTGCCCGCTAGCAGCAGACACGCCATCTTTAACCCAGAATGTGTACGCATTGTTCGTCCCTGTCCGGAAAAAATTTCTTTAAAATGTGTGGCCAGTTATTTTTTATTGAATAATTTTTGAAAAAAGGTCTTCCTCACGCGCCAGATGGCGAATGAAAAATCGCTATTAAAAGGCGCACGCAATCCTCGGCTTTTAATACCGATATGAACGCTTTAAAACGATGAACTCAAGAATTGCTACGACGTGACGGCTCAGCACGCCGCGAGCGCTGCGTGCTTGTGGACTCGTATGCTGCTTATGGGCGCGTGCGAACCCTAACGCGCCTATCCTCTGATAACTGTCAGCTTACGATGGCGGTAGATTAGTTGGGCAAACGTTAGCGTGTCAACGTTCAGTTACAAATTATTTCTCTAAATCTTTACGTTATGCCGCTTAAATCAATGCAAATCAGAGCGGATTTATTGGAATTGCATTGCGGAACGGTAAATGAAATTACGCATTGATTTGGAGTATTTGGTGTGATTGAGGCGCGATGCCGCCGACTTCATCTGACGTACGCCCGCCCTCGCCGAACAAAGCGCCGTCCCAAAAAAATTCGTCGGTATCCTTGGATCCATAACTTCGTTAGTCGACACACGCGACACCGTGGCCCACGCATACCTATGACGCTTGCAATGGAAGAGTTCTATCGGTCTAACGGCGTGGAACTGGCGCGAATGCGCGCCAGTGTTCACGCGTCCTTTCCTCTTCACACTCACGCCGAATACGTTGTTAGCGCAAATCTGTCGGGCTGCGAAAATATCTGCCTCGACGGCAAGAAGCTACGTGTGACCGAACGCATGGTCACGGTTTATAACCCGCCAGCGCTGCAGTCTTCGAGCTTCGATCGCGATGCGGGCGACGCCGAGTTTATTTCCATCTATATCGATTGCGAAAAACTGGTCGGAATCGGACACGAGAACGGGTGGCTCTCGCGATCGTCGCCTCCGGTCTTGGCGCAGGGAGTGATTTCCTGCCCGAGCTTGTATCGGCATATTCTCGCTGCCTTTCAGGCGATACGCGACGAAGGCGGAGCCGGGTTTGAAGCGGCGATGATTGAACTCGTAGCGGCGCTGTTGATGTCAGACGGCCACGCTAATGTTGCCGATGCGGCTCGACCCTCGCTCCTTGCTGGCGAATTGAGACCGGTGCTCGAGTACATGAAATCGCATCTTGCCGCACCGGTCGCGCTGGACACGCTGTCCTGCGTCGCGAACGTGAACAAGTATCAACTGATCCGCAGTTTTAAAGTTGCGATGGGGATGACGCCGGCGAAGTACCACATGCAGCTTCGGTTGATGGAAGCCCGGAATCGATTGCGTCGCGGTGTCCCCGCACAGGACGTCGCGTTTGAATTGGGCTTTTTTGAACAAAGCCACTTCATCAACGCGTTCAGGAAAGTGCTCGGCGTGAGTCCGCTGCGGTTTGCCGAACCCGCGCGCTTCGTCAAACCGGCAAACCGAGAATGAGCGTGCGATAACCCGAGGAAACGACCTGCCACGCAAAAAACACGAACAATGTGGCTGAGGCGAAATAGCAGAACGATAACGCTTTGGTGCCGAAGGCCTTTCCGCCCGCCCTCGCGATCGAGCATAGCGCGCAAGTCCATACGACGCCCGCGACAAAGAAGCCTGCGAGAAACGGACCGGTCGACTTCCAACCCTGCATTCCCGATTGCGCGATCAACGCACCACCGACCGCGGCAAACCAGACGATCGCCGAGGGCGAGGACAGCGCTAGCAATGCCCCCTTTAACAGTTGCTGACAATGCGTGCCGCTGATGTCGGGTTTGCCGGGCGATGCGCAGCGAACGGATCGGAACGCGCTGATCCCCATTTTTACCGCGAGGATCACGAGAACGACCGTCCCGCCGAGCCACATCCCCCATCTGACTGCGGAAAACTGCAATAACGCTGTCATGCCCGCCAAGGCGAGAATCGCGTAGATCAGATCGCCGATACATGAGCCCATTCCGAGCCAGAAGCCGGTCCAGTAGCCGCGTTGCATCGCGGCCGTCATCATCGCGATATTGACGACGCCGATGTCGAGGCATAGCGAAAGGGAGAGTAGGAAGCCATTGGTTGCGGGGCTCATGCAGTGAATTCCTTGGCGCTGCTCGTTCGAATGCGACAGAGCGATATGCTCGCGCGGGCGCCGCCCAAAAGATTGGAAGAAATTGACAAGGCAGGCGGCGGCGGTGCCATCAATGGGTCCTTGTATCATTGAGCAATCAGCATCGGGACGCCCCTGTCCCCCTCCACCCCAAAATGCGCGACAGGCCCTTTCCCTTTCGCCAACCGCATTCGCGACAACCGAGTACATGCCATCCTCGATGGAGCTTCGTTTGAGCTTGACACCCCAACCGCTACCCGCCGGGCTGATGCTCGTGCACGGCAATCAGCCCGAGCGCCTGCGCGATCTGATGATCGAATGGATCAGGCAATACCCGCTCGCGCCACTCGAAAACGAGGTGATCCTCGTGCAGAGCAACGGCATTGCGCAATGGCTGAAGCTCGCGTTCGCAGCCGATTTCGTCGATGGCGGTTGCGGCATTTCCGCCGCGCTCGATCTTTCGCTGCCCGCGCGGTTTCTGTGGCAGGTCTACCGCGCGGTGCTCGGCGCCGACGCGGTGCCGGCTGTCTCGCCATTCGATAAGTCGCGCCTCGTCTGGCGGCTTACCCGCTTGCTGCCCGAACTGCTCGATCGGCCGGACTACGCGCCGCTCAAGCGTTTCATGGCACACGACGACGATCAGCGCAAACGGTTCCAGCTCGCACAGCGCGTCGCCGATCTCTTCGATCAGTATCAGCTTTATCGCGCGGACTGGCTCGCACGTTGGGCAGCCGGCGAAGACGTGATCATCGATGCGCGCGACAAGCAGGCGCCACTGCCCGACGAGCATCGCTGGCAAGCGGCGCTCTGGCGCGCGCTGCTCGATGACGTAGCCATGAACGCGCCCGCGCAGAAAGGCAGCGATGCATCGACCGCCGGCCGCGCAGCGGTGCACGAAGCATTCATCCAACGTGCCGCCGCGCTGCGCGACGACGAGCGCCCCAAAGGGCTGCCGCGACGCGTTATCGTGTTCGGCATCTCGAGTCTGCCGCGGCAATCGCTCGAGGTGCTCGCCGCGCTTGCCCGCTTCACGCAGGTGCTTATGTGCGTGCATAACCCATGCGCGCACTACTGGGCCGATATCGTCGCCGATCAGGACCTGTTGCGTGCCGAACGCTCGCGTCAGCGGCGTCGCCAAGGCGCGCCCGTCATCGTCGATAAAGAAGAGCTGCATCTGTATGCGCATCCTTTGCTCGCCGCATGGGGCAAGCAAGGGCGCGACTTCATCGGCCTGCTCGACGAATTCGACAGCGATTCCGCGCGCGCCGCCTATTCATCGCGCTTTGCGAATATCGGCCAGCGCATCGATCTGTTCGAAGCCGAAAGCACGTCGACCATGCTGCAGCAGTTGCAGGACGATATCCGCGACTTGCGCCCAATCAAGGAATCACGCGCGAAATGGCACGCAGTCGATCCGCGCAAAGACCACTCGATCCGCTTTCATATCGCGCATAGTCCGCAGCGCGAGGTCGAAATCCTGCACGACCAGTTGCTCGCCGCCTTCGCTGACGATCCTTCGCTGCGCCCGCGCGACGTGATCGTGATGGTGCCCGACATCGAAGCGTACGCGCCGCATATCCAGGCTGTATTCGGCCTGCTCGACAAGGAAGATCCGCGCTTTATTCCGTTTAGCGTCGCGGACCGTGGGCAACGCGATTTCGATCCGCTGCTCGGCGCGCTCGAGACGCTGCTCGCGCTGCCGCAATCGCGCGTGACCGTCAGCGACGTGCTCGATCTGCTCGAAGTGCCCGCGTTGCGCGCGCGCTTCGACATTGCCGAAGACGATCTCTCGAAGCTGCACAACTGGATCGGCGGCGCGAATATTCGCTGGGGACTGCACGGCGAGCAGCGCGCAAGTCTCGACTTGCCGAAGGCCGGCAGCCACGATGCGCCGAATACGTGGGCCTTTGGCCTACGCCGCATGATGCTTGGCTATGCGGTCGGCGATAAGTCGGACGCGTGGCGCGAAATCGAGCCGTACGCCGAAATCGGCGGCCTCGACGCAGCGCTGCTCGGGCCGTTGACGCATCTGATCGATGCGCTGGAACACACATGGAAGACCTTGCGCGAGCCCGCCACCGTCGACGCTTGGTGCGAGCGGTTGCGCGGCCTCAAGAACACATTCTTCGCCCCCGTCGACAGTGACGACGCGTACACGCTCGGCCGTCTCGATGCCGCGCTCGAAGCGTGGCGCGATGCATGCGTCGATGCGGCGCTAACGGGCGAACTGCCGCTGTCGATCGTGGCGGACCACTGGCTCGCGCAACTCGAAGAAGGCAGCCTGTCGCAGCGCTTCTTCGCGGGCGCCGTCACGTTCGCGACGCTGATGCCGATGCGCGCGATTCCGTTTCGCCGCGTCTGTCTGCTCGGCATGAACGACGGCGACTATCCGCGCACGCGTACGCCGCTCGACTTCGATCTGATGCGGCAAAACTACCGGCCCGGCGACCGGTCGCGCCGCGAAGACGACCGCTATCTGTTTCTCGAAGCGCTATTGTCGGCGCGCGAGCATCTGCATGTGTCGTGGGTCGGGCGCAGCGTGACCGATAACACGCCGCGACCGCCGTCGGTGCTGGTCGGGCAGTTGCTCGAACATCTATCGGCGGGCTGGCGTCTTGCCGGGGACGAAAGCGGCGACCCGCACGCGCTGGGCAACGAACTGACGATCGTTCACCGGCTCCAGCCGTTCAGTGCCGATTACTTTCCGGCCAATCCCGATCCGGGCGCAGCATCGAAGCTGTTCACGTTCGCCGGCGAATGGCGCGCAGCGTCGACGGTAATGCCGATCGTTGCGGCTGCAACGAAGCATGCTGCCGATGCCCCGGACACGCTGCTGCCGCCGATAGAGCGCGACGAACCGCTATCGATACGCGAACTCGCCGACTTTTTGCGAGATACCGTCAAGTCCTTCTTTCGCCAGCGCCTGCGCGTCGCGTTCGAGACCGACGTGATGGCAAGCGAAAACGACGAACCGTTCGACCTCGACGGCCTCCGGTCCTGGCAGCTGCAAAACGAACTGATTCGCGCGCAGATCGCGGCGCTCGAGCGCGGCGACGACGATTTGCTGCCCGCCGCGCAAGCCCGCCTTGCGCGCATGCATCGCAGCGGCGACCTGGCGACCGGCGGTTTCGGCGAACTGCTCGGCGACGAATTGATGGAGCCGATGCCCGATCTCTTCGAGCGCTACCGGATTGCGCTCGCCCGCTGGCCGCAGATGCTCGATGAGCAGCAACACGAGCTGCTTGTCGAAGAGACGATCGATGGGCGCGCACGTTCGATCGACGACTGGGTCGGCGATATTCGCGCGAACGCGAACGGCGAGCATGGCCGCGTGATTCTCGAGGCAAGCACGCTGATCAAGGACAACAAGTATCGCCGCGACCGGCTCATTGCGCATTGGGTCGCGCACCTGGCTGCGCACGCTGCGATCGGACCGTTGACGACGGTCGTAGTCAGCAAGATCGGCAGCGTCGAACTCGCGCCTTTGACGGAAGAAAAAGCCCGCGCCCATCTGGCCGCTCTGCTGCGCGCGTGGGACGAAGGCATGCGCCGGCCGCTGCCGCTCGCAGTCAATGCGGCGTTTGCATGGCTCGGAAAGTGGTCGCCCGAAGCACCGTCCGATCGAACGCCGGCACGCGATGCGGCTCGCGCCGCCTACGACGGCACGTCGTGGCAACCGGGCGAGCGCGATATGAACGCTTATTTGCGGCGCGTGTATCCGGACTTCGATGCGCTCGCCGGAAGCGGCGATTTCGAGCGGCTCGCGACCGAACTGCTGCTGCCGCTGCAGCTTGCGATCCCGTCGTCGACAAGGCAAAAAGCCAGCACAAATGGTGATGGAGACGCGCAATGAGCGAACACGCGAACGTAACCACATCGTCCGCAGCGGTTACCGCACTCGATCCGCTGCGGTTTCCGTTGCGCGGCAGCAGTCTGATCGAAGCAAGCGCCGGTACCGGTAAGACATTCACGATCGCGATGCTGTATGTGCGTCTGGTGCTCGGACACAGCGGCGGCGATGACGCCGCTGCGCGTGCACTGACGCCGCCCGAAATTCTCGTCGTCACGTTTACCGATGCCGCGACGAAGGAGCTTCGCGAGCGGATTCGTGCACGGCTCGTCGACGCAGCCGGATGTTTTCGTGCGGAACCGGATGAGGTCGAGGCGACCGCCTGTCCGCCGGGCGACGACTTGCTGCATGACTTGCGCGCCGAATATGCGCGCGAACACTGGGCTGGATGCGCACGCCGTCTGCAACTCGCGGCTGAATGGATGGACGAAGCAGCCGTGTCAACGATCCACGGCTGGTGCAACCGCATGCTCAGCGAGCACGCTTTCGATAGCGACAGCCTGTTTTCGCAAACGCTCGAGACCGATCAAAGCACGCTGCAAGCCGAGGTCGTGCGCGACTATTGGCGAACCTTTCTGACGCCGCTCGATGCGGAGTCGGCGCACGATGTGCGTCAATGGTTCGCGAGCCCGCTCGATTTGCAGCGCGTCGTGAGCAGATTGCTCGCTCATGCGGATCTGCTGCCGCACGCTGAAGCTCCGGAGTCGACGCTGAAGGACGCACGCGAAAAGCAACGCGCGCACCTCGCTCGCCTGAAAGAAAACTGGACATCATGGTGCGCCGAGCTGCAAACGCTTCTCGATGAAGCGCGCGACAAAAAGCAGTTCAACGCGCAGAAGCTCAATCGCGCGAACTGTCAGACATGGCTCGAAAAACTGCGCGCATGGGCGGCCGATCCGCTGATGGCCCGACCCGCGTTCGACGACAAGGCTGCGGTTTGGACACGCCTCACGCGCGCGGGACTCGCGGAAATCTGGAAGGACGGCGATCCGCCCGATCACCCTGCATTGGACGCCATGGAAACGCTGCGCGACGCGCTCGCCGCACAGCCGACCGCGTACTACGACTTGCTGTGCCACGCCGCGCACTGGGTCTCGCAGCGCTTCGCCGCCGAGGAAAAGAAGCGTTCGCAGATGGGCTTCGACGACCTGCTGACGCGTCTTCGCGATGCACTGCGCTCGCCGAATGGCGAGCGACTCGCCGGCATCATCCGCAAGCAGTATCCGGTCGCGCTGATCGATGAGTTCCAGGACACGGACCCGGTGCAGTACGAGATCTTCGATCGAATCTATCGAATCGAATGCAACGATGCGGACACGGCGATCATCCTGATCGGCGATCCGAAGCAGGCGATCTACGCGTTTCGCGGTGCCGATATCTACACGTATCTCGAAGCGCGCCGCGCCTGCGCGGGGCGGCTCTTTACGCTGAAGAAAAACTTCCGGTCGACGCGTGCCATGGTGGGCGCTGTGAACCGCTGCTTTGAAGCGGCCGAGGAACGGCCGGACGGTCCAGGCGCTTTTCTGTTTCGCGATCAGCGTTCGGGAGAAAATCAGCTGCCGTTCGTTGCGGCCGAGGCAGCGGGTCGCCGCGACGCGTTGCAGATCGCGGACGATGAAGCGCCCGCGGCGCTGACTGCGTGGTGGATGCCACCGATCGAGAGCGGCGTTTCGCTTTCGAAAGATGCGTACATGCGCGGCATGGCTGCGAGTTGCGCGTCGGAGATGGTGCGTCTGCTGAATCTGGGGCAGGCGAAAAAAGCAGGCTTTGTCGACGCCGGCACATCACCCATAAAGCCGCTGCAACCGGCGCATATGGCGGTGCTCGTCAACAACGGCGAAGAAGCGCGCGCGATCCGTTCGGCGCTCGCGGAACGTGGCGTGCGAAGCGTATATCTGTCCGACCGCGATTCGGTGTTTCAAACCGAGCAGGCCGTCGAGTTGCGTCATTGGCTCGCGGCATGCGCCGAGCCCGACGACGGACGTCTCGTGCGTGCCGCGCTTGCGACCGCGACGCTTGGGCTCGATTTCGCCGATCTCGATGCGCTCACGCACGACGAAATCGCGTGGGAAACGCGCGTGATGCAATTCCGCGGGTATCGCGACAGTTGGCGCACGAAAGGCGTGCTGCCGATGCTGCGTCAACTGCTGCACGATTTTCAGGTGCCGCAGCGGCTGATCGGGCGAACGGCGGGTGCGCCCGTGAATGGCGAACGCGTGCTGACGAATCTGCTGCATCTGGCCGAGTTGTTGCAACAGACGAGCACGCAACTCGATGGAGAGCATGCGCTGATTCGCTACGTCGACGAAGAGCTTGCGGATCAGGCCAGTGCCGGCGCGGGTGGCGATGCGAAGCAGATTCGGCTTGAAAGCGATGCGGGTCTCGTGCAGGTCGTGACGATTCACAAGTCGAAGGGGCTCGAATATCCGCTCGTGTTTTTGCCGTTCGCGGGCAATTATCGGCCGGCCAAGGCGACGGATATGCCGCTCAAGTGGCACGACGATGATGGCCGGCTCCATGTGACGCTCGATGACGTGTCCGTCTTGCCGCAAGTCGATCGCGAGCGGCTCGGTGAGGATTTGCGCAAGCTTTACGTGGCGCTCACGCGTGCGCGCTACGCAACGTGGGTGGGGGTCGCGCCGATCGCCGGAATCGAGTTGAGCGCGCTCGGGTATCTGCTTTCGGGCGGCAAGGCGATCGTGCCGGATGAGCTCGGTCAGCTGCTCGAGCGACTGCGTCTGGAACATGCGGACATTCGCGTGGCGAAGGCGCCGGTTGCGGGCTCCGAGCTTTTCACGTCGCGCGACTCGCAGACCGGGCGCGGTGCGGCGCGGACTCTGTCGCGTGCCGTGCGCGAGCACTGGTGGATTGCCAGCTACTCGAGCTTGCGCAAGGTCGATGGTGTGATCGGCGGCGCTTTCGCGCATGAGACCGCGCCAAGTCCGCTCGCAGCGACCGGCACCGGTGAAGAGCACCCGGCGCCGGATACGCGTGGCCAGGATGTGTATCAGGAACTCGCAGGCGCCGAACCGCCGGTCGACTCCGCCGATGCCGTGGCGTGGCAGCGGGCCGATCGGGCGAGCGGCTATGCGGACGTGCAAGTCGATTCCTCGCTGCATGGGCTTCCGCGAGGCGCGGATGCCGGCACGTTCATCCACGAATTGATGGAGTGGGCGGCGACTGAAGGCTTTGCCGAGGTCATCGAGAACCGTGACGCGGTGCGGGATACCGTTGCGCGCCGCTGCAGCGTGCGTGGTTGGACTCGCTGGATCGAGCCGCTTACCGGATGGCTTTTGAGACTGCTGAAAGAGCCGCTGCGGATTCCTTCGATTCCGATGTCTTCGGCGCAGGCGGTTGTTACTCCGGTTACGCTGTCCGCATTGGCGACGTATGTGCCCGAAATGGAGTTCTGGGTCGCCACGCATGACGTCGATGCCCAGGCGCTCGATCGGCTGGTCTGCGACATGACGCTCGACGGCGCCGTGCGCCCCGCGCTCGAACCCGCGCAACTCAACGGGATGCTCAAAGGCTTTATCGACCTTGTCTTCGAACATGAGGGCCGCTTCTACGTCGCGGACTATAAGTCGAATTGGCTCGGACCCGATGACGCGGCGTACACGATGGCGAAAATGCGCGCGCAGATCCTGCATTCGCGTTATGAGCTGCAGTACGTGTTGTATCTGTTCGCATTGCATCGCTTGTTGAAGGCGCGTCTGCCCGATTACGACTATGACCGGCATGTCGGAGGCGCCGTGTATCTGTTTTTGCGCGGCAGCCATGCCGAGAGCCAGGGCGTGTTCGTCGATCGGCCGCCGCGCGAGTTGATCGAACAGCTCGATGCGCTCTTTGCGAAGCGTGTCGATGGGGAAGAACTGGCGGGAGATATTGCATGACGAAGCGGCGTGTCACCGACTCGCAAACCGGCGATCTGTTTGCGGATTTGCCGCCGACGCCGACACCGCCCGCGCAGCCGATGCCGCCCGCGCTTCACAGGGACGATGCGGTGGCTGTCGGTACTGCGGTTTCCCCAGCTGCTGCCGAAGCTGCGGTTTCTGCCGCGGCGATAATCTCCGACGCTGGCTCGATGCTCGGCGTGCTCGACGAATGGGTCGAGCGCGGCTGGTTGCGTCCGCTCGATGCGGCGTTTGCGCGATTCCTTGCTCGCGAGGCGTCATCGGGCGTCGCGCCGTTGCTAGTTCTGGCGGCGGCACTGGCAAGCCATCAGCTGGGGCGTGGTCACGCGTGCCTCGAATTGCAAGCCGCGCTAGACGATCCGACCCTCGTGCTGTCGCTGCCGCCCGACGATGCGATCGATCGCATGGTCGATGCGCCGACGCATGCACCTACGGATCTCCTTAAGAATGTGACGCTCGCGCAGTGGCTCGACGCGCTCGATCATGCTGCGCTCGTGAGCCACGGTGCGGGGAACACGCCGCTGGTTCTGGTCGGCACACGTCTTTATCTGCGGCGGTACTGGCAGTATGAGCAGGACGTTTGCGCCGGTATTGAGCGACGACTGCGCGCGTCGCAGGAGCATGCAGCGGCGCTCGATATCGATGCGGTGCACGCGACGCTCGACGTGCTGTTTGCGCCCTCGAAGCGCGGCACGGGAAAGCAGGGCGCTGACTGGCAAAAGCTCGCGTGTGCTGTGGCTGCGCGTAGCGCGTTCAGCATCATTACCGGCGGCCCGGGGACGGGGAAGACGACGACGGTCGTCAAATTGCTGGCTTTGCTGCAAGCGATTGCGTTGAACCAAGGTGGCGGCGGTGTACGCGACGGCGTTGCTGCCAGGGCTGGCGCCGTCGGGCGCCGCGTGCGGCCGTTGAGGATCAAGCTTGCCGCACCGACCGGAAAAGCCGCCGCTCGACTCAACGAATCGATTGCGGGCGCGGTAGCGAGCTTGCCGATCGAGAGCCTCGCTAACGGCACGGATGTGCGCGAAGCGATTCCAACCGTTGTGACCACATTGCATCGTGTGCTCGGCACGCGTCCCGACAGCCGGCGTTTTCGACACGATGCGAGCAATCCGCTGCCCGTCGATGTGCTCGTGATCGACGAAGCGTCGATGGTCGATCTGGAGATGATGGCCGCGGTGCTCGATGCGCTGCCGCCGTCGGCGCGGCTCGTTCTGCTCGGCGATAAGGATCAGCTTGCATCCGTCGAGGCGGGCGCCGTGCTCGGCGAGTTGTGCGAACGCGCCGCTCGCGGGCACTACACGCCGCAGACGCGTGACTGGCTGCAGGCGGCGACCGGTGAGCGTGTCGACGACGCGATGATCGATGAGAACGGCTCCGCGCTGGATCAGGCGATTGCGATGCTGCGGGAAAGTCACCGATTCTCGGCCGCGAGCGGCATCGGTGCGCTGGCGCTGCGCGTGAACGACGGCGATGCGGCCGGCGTTCAGCGTGTGCTCGATGAAGACCGCGCCGACCTTGCGTTGCTGACTTGCTCGGCGGGTCATGATGCCTTGTTCAAGGCGCTGGTTGTCGATGGAGAGGTGGGTGGCCGTGACGTGGCAAGCGCGGATGCATCGGTATCGGCGTCGGTGCTTCGACATGGCTATCGGCATTATCTCGAGACGATGCATCAGCGCCAGCCCGCTCATGATGCCGATTCCGCTGCACTGGATAGATGGGCCGCCGAAGTGCTCGAGGCTCACGATGCGTTCCAGTTGCTGTGTGCAGTGCGGCGCGGGCCCTGGGGTGTCGATGGGCTCAATAGACGCATCGCGCGGCTTCTGCACGAGGAAGGCTTGATCGATGCGCGCGGCGAGTGGTATCCGGGCCGGCCTGTGCTTGTTACGCGCAACGACTACGAACTCGGGCTCATGAATGGCGATATCGGCATCACGCTTTCCTATCCGGTTAGCCACGACGGACGCGGTGCATTGCGTGTCGCGTTTCCGGCAGCGGATGGGTCGGGCGAGATCAAGTGGGTGTTGCCGAGTCGACTGCAAGCCGTCGAAACGGTGTTCGCGTTGACCGTGCATAAGTCGCAAGGGTCGGAGTTCGCGCACGCGGCGCTCGTGTTGCCGGATCGGTTTAGCCCGATTTTGACGCGAGAGCTTGTTTATACCGGCGTGACGAGGGCTCGCGCCTACTTGACGCTGGCGGTGCCGGAAGGCAATGCGGTGCTCGACGAGGCGGTGACGGCGAAGGTCCAACGGGCGAGCGGATTGTTAGCCGGATTTGCTGTGCCCGCCGACGCGGAATAAGCCGGGATCACGGCGAAAGGCAAGCGAGTATTCGGCATTGTCGAGGGGCGGCGATCACGTTTGATCCGCCGTCCCTTATCACATTGGTATCTCTAAACAACCTGTCTGGTTGCGAGATGTATCTCGAAATACATCTCGGTTCTAATCGTCGCAGCTTCAATTGCTGCAAACCCACTTCGTCGTTCCTGACGAAGACTCTCGTCAATCCGGGCTCCTACAGACATTTCGATATCGCGCTGCGCATATCGGCGTAGGTCGCTGCCCGTCGATCTGAGAGATCTCAAAAAAGTCCGGCGTCAAATCGCTGGTGTCTTAAATGAGCAGGACATGGGTCAGCGAATCACGCGCCCTGTCCGCGCGGAGGGATAGGATGTTCGTCAGATTGCGTGCAGATTTCTCAGCGTCCGCCGCCATTGCAGGACTTATCGCACTCGTTGCGACTTACAGTGGTCCGGTACTGATCGTCGTGCAGGCAGCACAGGCTGGACATCTCTCGCATAGCCTGCTGTCCACCTGGATCTGGGCGGTTTCGATTGGCGCCGGCGCCCTCGGACTTTGGCTTAGCCTGCGGCACAAAATGCCCGTCCTCGGGGCGTGGTCTACGCCAGGCGTCGCGCTTCTGATTACCGGTCTTGCGCATTACCCGTTCAGCGATGTGGTCGGCTGTTATCTCGTGGTGTCGATCATCGTCGCTGCACTCGGGCTGTCCGGTCTCTTTACCCGTCTGATCCAGCATCTGCCTGCGCATCTGCTTTCCGCGATGATCGCGGGTGTGCTATTCGAGTTCTGCGCAGGCATTTTCCGATCGCTGGAAGCAGCGCCTGCCGTGGTCTTGCCTGTCGTCGTCGTGTATGTCGTCTGTCGGCGCGTCATTGCGCGCTATGCCGTGGCGCTCGCGCTGCTGGCCGGCGTGATCGTCGCGCTTCCGGGTGCGAATCTCAATATGCACGGTCTCGATCTGCGCATCGTCACGCCTGAAATGACATTGCCGGGCTTTTCTGCCGCGTCGCTGATCGGCTTGGGCTTACCGCTGCTTTTGCTCGCTCTCACGCAATACGCGACGTCGGTCCATATTCTCCGCAGCGCGGGATATGCGATCTCGCCGCGATCGGTGGTGGGCGCAAGCGGGCTGATGTCCATTCCGCTTGCGCTGTTCGGCAACTCGGGCATCAACCCGGCCGCCATCGTCGGTGCGATGTGCGCGAGCCCGGAATGCCATGAAAATCCGCAACGACGATACATATCGGGCGTCGTCTGCGGCATCGGCTATCTATGCATCGGCGCGTTTGGCGCCTCGGTCGTCGCGTTGTTTGCCCGCTTGCCCGAAGGCCTCACGACCACGCTGGCCGGTCTCGCGCTGCTCGGCACGCTCGTCACGAGCCTCGCCTCCGCGCTCGCAAATGAAGCGCATCGGGAATCGTCGGTTATCACTTTCGTGGTGACGGTTTCGGGTATGTCCTTTCTGGGTCTTGGATCAGCGCTTTGGGGGCTCGTCGCCGGTATTGCTTTCTCGCTTGTTCTCGCGAAAAGGCCGTTTCGGCGTTCCGCAAAGCAATCGAATGAAGCGGCGGCGACCGTCTCCGCGGTTCAATCGGAACGCACCTGAGCAGTTTGCACCACAGACCACATCGAAAGCGATCGGGCGCATCAGCCATATCGACCGGGACCAGGTGGGTTATCACGATTGGCAGCTCACTTCTGACCGACGACGGTAATGGGCTTGACCATCATGCGCTGGCTCGCTGGATGTCGGAAACATCGTTTTAGACTTTTATAACAGGAGGAGATGAGATGCTGACCGCAACACGCCTTGTAGGACGGATCAAGTTCGACGACGCCTCGCTCAAAAAGGACCTGAAGGTACTGTCTGAATTGCCGAGTCTGAAAGAGCAATACGACGAGTTCGGGTCAGGGACGTGGATCAATCATTCGCTGTGGAACCGGACCGGCGAATGGACCGACACCCGGTACTCCGACTATAACCATCCAGCTATCCGCACACAGGTGGGAACCGCAACGTCGTACCTGAGCGGCATCATCGAACAATACTTCGACCTGGAACATCTGCGGATGGCGCGGGTTCGGAACCTCGTCAACGGATTGGTCATTCCGCACACCGATTTTCTCGAACTGTCCGAGGACAAGGACCGGTATGTTCGCATTCTGATTCCGCTCGAAACGTGCATCGACTCGTATCACACAGAGGAAAGGTTCGGTGTGTTCAGAATGCGGAAGGGGGATATCTGGATACTCGAGTCGACGCTGCCGCACTCCGCCCTAAACCTCACTTCGGACAATCGCCGGATTCTGAGCCTGGATTTTCAGTACGCGGACATTCCAAACCCGCACTACTCGTCGATTTTCAGTGACCCGTCGATTTGCGATGAAACGATCGCGCCGGCGCTCGTCTCGCGGACCAGGCTCGAGCCCGAGGATTTGCAGGACTATCTGGAACTGTTGTCGACGCGTTTCAACGATAAGGATGACGCGGAGCAGATTTTGGTCGAGCTATCGAAGGTACATCTGCGGTTCGACTCTGCAGTTAGCGACATCTACAAAAATCTGACGACGGTCGCGCGACTGACGCGGCGGCAGGAACTTGTCGAGCATTGCGAAAGGATGCGGACGTTCTATATTGGATCGCGCGTCATGAATGAGCGGTTTCCGTTGCGCAAGGGACTTTTCTAGTTGTCCGCCATGCCCGCCGTCAAGTATCGCGGGCGCGCATCGGAATGTTCTTATCACCGTGCGCGGACGCGCTGCGCTTGACTGGTTGCTTAGTGTTCAGCGATCGACGCAATGGGAAGCGCTTAAATGGAGACGATACGGGGAGTGAGGGCGCGTCGGTCGCCTTTGCCCGACCGAACCTGGTCCCGTATCAGGCACGCGATGCTTCGCGCGGCTCAACCTTGCGATCGATCTCCGCGCGCGTCGGCAACGTCTTCAGGTCGTACGCTGTCTGCAGGTTCATCCAGAACTCGGGCGTCGTATCGAAATAGCGCGCGAGGCGATAGGCGGTGTCGGCGGTGATGCCGCGCCGTTCGTTCGCGATCTCGTGTATGCGCGTAGCCGGCACGCTCAGCGCCAGAGACAGCGCGTTCACGCTCATTTCCAGCGGGATGAGGAATTCTTCCCGCAAGACTTCGCCCGGATGGACCGGACGCATTCCGTTCTTGGCCATACGTAATTCCCTTTCAGTGATAGTCGACGATTTCGACCTCAGTGACGCCATCGTTCGTCCAGACGAAACAGAGGCGCCATTGTCCGTCGATGCGGATACTGTGCTGATCCGGCCGATCCCAATGCATCGGTTCGAGCCGATTGCCGGGCGGCGAGCGCAAGTCTCGCAGCTGATGGGCCGCTTCGAGCATCTGGAGCTTGCGCACAGCCACGGTTTCAATCGCCCGGAAGCGCTTGGGCGACTCGCCCTTGTAAAGAGCCTCGGTATCCTTGCATCGGAACGACTTGATCATTATGGATATCGTATAATGCTAAACGTAATACGTCAAGCGGGTTGTCGCGGGTGGCTCAGCCAGTTTCGACGATTCAAGCCTTTCAACCGATTCCACCGGGATGGGCGCGCGCCCATCCGCGCTATGTGCGCGGAGCGTCGTGCGGCTTAACGGGTACCACCATACAGGCAGCATCGCTTACTCGTAAGCTAGCCGAACGGCCAGCAAACGCCGAGGGCAAGCGCGCCGACTCTCGACTAGCACGGCGCCGTCCCCGCGGTCCGCGAGGCATAAAATGAAACCTGATGTGCCCGCGCGTTCAAAGCGAATGACGATGGCGAACACTCGGTTCGGACTCGAGACCGAGGAACAGGAGAATGCATGGAGATGATCCCGGTCAGATCAAGCGCGATTCGCGCGGTCGGTTACGATCCCCGCCGCATGCACATGCGCATTCTGTTCGAACAGGGACATGCCTATGACTTTTGCCGCGTTCCCGCGCACGTCTATCAAGGTTTGATGGACGCGTCGTCGAAGGGCACCTATTACAACCACTACATCAGAGACCAATACCCTTGCTGACATGCGCAGCTCGCATCGCTTCAATGCCGCTAGCCGGCGTTCCGATGCGCCTTCCACGCTTCCACATAACGCAGCGCCTGCTCGCACTGATCGAGCGTGAACGCATGAAGACTCGACGGCATCGGATCGAATCCCAGTTCCAGCGCGACCCAGCGAACGGCCTTGGCGCGCGCTTCGAAGACGCTGACCTTATCGCGCCGCACCTTCGCGTCAGCGAGCGGCTCGAGCATATCGTGCAGACGGCTTTTTGCTTCGCGTAACGGCGCATCGGCAAGGCGGCCCAAAGGCACGTTATGCTTGCTGCGCGGGCGCACGCCGATCCAGGCCGCGCACGGTGTGCACATCCACACGGCGCCGTGGTCGTCGCGGTATGGATAGTCCGCGTCGCCAGCTTGCGCAAGTTGCGCACGCGCGCCGCAGTAGTCGCAATGCGGTTGGGGAAGAGCTTTGACGGGACGGCCGACTCGCACGGGGCTTCCTGCTTCGTGAGAAGAGATGGCACAGCATAGCAAGTTTGGACCGGGCGACGAAGCGTGCAGCGCGGCGACACGGCTTGACCAGGTGCACGACAAGCGCGGCGTCTTCCGCGGCACGGTCGCGAGCGATGGTCCAAGCCAGCCTGCCACCGAGCGACGGCAAACCGTCGAGCCACGACCGCACTTCACGTTCATCAAATCCGCACGGCCGCAATGCCACTTGCAAAGCCTGCGTGCTGTCGCTATCGGCGCCTGCATCGAACGAGTTTTCGTCCGTTCGCTGATCACGAAGGCAGGGATACTCGCGGCGAAAACAGCGGCAGACGGGTGGTAAGGCATCCGAAGACAATCGCGAAAGCCGCGAGCGATTCCAGTGGAGACTTGTTTGGGACCATCGAAGCTCCGTTAGCGTTCAGACTGGAAGGCACCGCATGTTGCGACGGCGAAGACGCTACGGCAGCAGCGAAGCGTCTCACGGCAATCCAATCCACGTTCGGGACAATTCGTGTCTCGCTCGAACGGGCGCATCGGTGTTAGCGCGGCCGTCGTGCCCGCGCAAATGCAGCAGGCGCTTCGGCCGCGCCGCTAGGCGGTCGAAGACGCGGGCTCCCGTTTCGGCGCTTCGTCGACGGTGAGCGGCTGTTCAGGGCGCATCCAGAACGTAAAGACAATTCCGACGACCAGCGTCGTAATGGAGAGCAGAAATGGAAACGTCCAGTTCCCGGTCTGGTCGATGACGAACCCGAATGTGAGCGGCGACAGCACGCCCGCAATCCCGAAGCCAACGTTCATAAAACTGCTGGCGGTGCCTGCAAAGCGAGGCGCGATATCCATCGGCACCGACCACAGCGGCGCGATAACGAGCTCCATGCAGAAGAACGCACAGCACAAGCTCGCCGCTACGATCGTCAGTTCCTTTACGAAAAGGACAGGCATCAGGAACACGAGGGCACCCGCCATGCCGGCGATGATTACGTTGCGCCGTGCCTTTTTGAGGCTCCCGCTGTTTCTATAGATGCGGTCGCTGATCGTGCCGCCCAGCGTGTCGCCGAGAGTCCCCGCGACGAACACCCCCGACGTGAAAAACGCCGAACTCTTCAGGTTCATGTGGTAGTAGTGAAGGAAGAACGACGGAAGCCACGTGAGGAAGACCCACAGCGTCCACGCATAGCAGAAGTCGACGACGGTGACGGGCAGCATTCGCACGAACAGCGCGCGCACGGGCACCTTCACTTTTTCTGTGCGGTCGCGCGGCACGGGCAGCGCGGCCAGCTGCGCGCTCGACACGCTACTGTGCTGCGCCGGTTCGTCGCGGAAATACCAGAACCATGCGACGACCCAGATCACGCCGACCACGCCGGCAAGTACAAACGCCGCTCGCCAGTCCCAAAGCGCCATGAGCAGCGCGATGACGGGCGGCGTGAGCGCGCTGCCCACTCGCGAGCATGCATGCGTGATGCCCTGCGCGAAGCCGCGCCGCTCGACCGGCAGCCAGCGCGACATCGCGGATGTCGCAGTCGAGAGTGAAGGCGCTTCGCCAACGCCAAGCAGAAAGCGGCAGGCAGCTAGCGACCACAAGCCGCCGGCAAACGCGGTGAGAACCGACGCCAGCGCCACGGTCAGTCCGAACCACGTCAGGATGCGGCGCGCGCCGATCTTGTCGCCGAGCCAGCCGCCGAACAGTTGCACGACCGCATACGGGTAAGCAAATGCCGAGAAGGCAAAGCCAAGCTCCGTGTTCGACAGATGCAGGTCCTGACGGATCGCACTGGCCGCCGTCGCGATGTTCACGCGGTCGGAGTACTGAATCAGGTACAAGAGACAGATAAGCAGCAGTACAAGGTCCGCCGGTGCGGGCCTCCATCGACGAAAAGCCATTGGCGCGTCTCCTTACCAAGCTTCAGGGGTCTTTTGTATTTACTTGTATTAGGACATCTCAATTCATGCTATATGCTCGCTTCTCCACATGTCAACCAGGTAATGTTGCTAACTGCCGGCATAGAACCAAGCGCCGCATCATCGGAGCTCCATCGGCTCTGCACACTCGCCTGTTGACATCGGCCCGATCTCTGACTAGCATCTGTCTTCATTGTATTAATACAAGATAATACAAGAATCAAGCTGATTTGAAGGCGAGCCCCGCCGGGGCATCGATCAGATCGGAGCCGGTGGTGTGCTGTCGCCGGCGCCCGAGGGCGTGGAAACATGACTGGAGATAGCGAATGCTTCTTAACGACGAAGAAACCGCGATGCTCAACGGCGAACGTGGAAAAGTCCTGCAAATGGCGATGCGCCATCAGGTCGCGGTGGGCGATTTCTTTGGCGCGCGCGACTTTGTACCGGTAACGCAGGCACACGTCATGGCGGATACGGAGAGTCTCGGCCAGGCTGGCGTGATGTGGCTCGAGCAACTGTCCGAGGCCGGCGACGACCGCCACGCCGTCCGCATCCCGACCATTACCGACCCGCGCGGCACGGATTTCAAACACGCTAACGATCTCGGCCAGCGCGACTGGATGGTCGATCTCGAGCGTCGTGCAATTCGCGCGTTCGAGCGACTCGGTGTCAGCATGACCGACACATGCATTAACTATCAGACGGTGCTTGCCGCCACGCGCGGCGAACACGTGGCGTTCGGCGACACGGGCGTGGTCATATTCTCGAATTCAGTCAGCGGAGCGCGCTCGAACTTCGAAGGCGGCCCGTCGGCCTTATCGGCGGGGCTGACCGGCCGCACGCCGCGTTACGGTTTTCACCTCGACGAAAAGCGCCAGGCAACGCTGCGCTTTCGCGTCGACTACACGCCGCGCACGCTCAACGAGTGGGGCGCACTCGGAGGCGTGATCGGCCGCCTCGCCGGCAACTACTGGCAGGTGCCTGTGATCGAGGGCATCGAAGGCGCGCCGACGTCGGACGAACTGAAGCACTTCGGCGCCGCCATGGCCAGCTTCGGTTCGATAGCGCTCTTTCATATGACTGGCATTACGCCGGAGGCGACGCGAATCGATGATGTCGGGGGCCACCGGTTGCCGGTTCATCATCGCGTGGGCCGGGCCGAGATCGAAGCCCTTGCCGCAAGCTATGCAGTAACGAAAAAGGTCGACGTCGTGGTGTTCTCCGCACCGCAGCTAAGCCTGTACGAACTGCGCGCGCTGGCCGAGATCTGCGATAGCCGGACCTTCAAGGTGCCGATGCTGGCGGTCACGAGTCCGCAGGTCGCGCCGGACGCCGAGCGCTTCGGTTATACGCGCAGAATCGAGCGCGCCGGCGGCACGGTCCTGGTTGGCATGTGCTTCTACCAGTCGTATGCGCGCGAAATGGCGGAAGCCAAGGGGTGGAAAGTGCTGGCCACGAACAGCGCGAAACTCGTCAACATCCTCGGCGGATATGGCTATACGCCCATGCTCGCGTCGATGGAAGAATGCGTCAAAGCCGCTGAAACGGGAGAGCTGGCATGAAGGAACTCGTTCTGAACGCGCGTCATGCGCTTGGCAAAAAGGTGTCGGCGCAGGCGCTCGTCGCGAAAGACGGCTTCTCGGCGCGATACGACCTCAACCGCCTCGAGGGTGTGTTCTCGCGGCCCGCTCATCGGCTTGTCGGCCAATCCTACGTCGGGCGCATTCTCGTGCTGGACACCGCCAAGGGGGGCGTAGCCAGCGCATGGATGCTCCATGAAATGCAGTCGCGCCATATGGCGCCGGTCGCGATCGTGTTCAATACCGTGAATCCGATCCTCGCGCAGGGAGCGGCATTGGGCGATATTTCGATGCTCGCGGGCTTCGATACGGACATTACGGAAGCCGTGCCGCACGGCTCGTTCGTCGAAGTGGATCCGGCAGCGAAGACGCTGCGCGTGCTGCGACCTGCCACGGGCGAGACTGCGCCGGCGGCATTCGCGCACGGCCAATCGGATACTGCGCCGGTGCGCGTCGTACCGCGTAGCTGACGCGACGAACGGTATCGGCCACTACGCCGCTCGATAGCCAAAGGAGTTGCGCGTTGCTTTGCAGCTTGTATGTAGATGTATTATTTTATTGTTACAAGCAATGAAGGCAACGCTCTCCTCTGGACTGTCATAGATGCAAGCAAACTCTGCGAAAAACGCGTCGCCGCGCAAGCGGGCGACTGTCCGTTCCGCCACCGCGCGAGCGAACCGCGACGACGATTCGACGACACCGGCCGCCACGCAAACGGCGGCTGAAGATGCGCCGCTGCTCAATCGCGAAAGCGCCGTCGCGCTATACATGCAGATTGCGGACCGGCTGCGTTCCGATATCGACGCGGGCGTATTTGCCGCCGACAGCAAGCTGCCTGCCGAAAACGAGTTGACGCGCCGTTTCGACGTGAGCCGCGTGACTGTGCGTCAGGCGATCGCGCAATTGCTGGCTGAGGGCTATGTGGTCAGCAAGCAAGGCAAGGGCACGTTCGTGTCTCGCCAGAAGTTCTTGCATGACCTGAAGCCCATGCGCGGCTTCTATGACGCGCTCGTCGCGCAAGGCGTGGAACCGAAAACGAAGCTGCTTGAGTTCAAGCCCGCGTCGGCGCCGGAAAACGTCCGGCAGGCTTTCGGTTCTCCCGGCGACGATTGCTTTCAGCTCAAGCGCCTTTACCTCGTTGACGAAGAACCGATTGCGCTCGTCATTTCCACGCTGCCGCCCGAGGCCAGCGGATTGACATGGGAGCAGGTCAATCGCAACCCCATTTATGTATTGCTCGAGAATCTCCTCGGTCTTTCCGTAACAAGAGCGGAGATGCGAATCCGCGCGCGTTCGGCGGGCACATCGGTTGGACAGCTATTGGGCCTTCCGCCGCGCGCCGCGCTGCTGGTGTTGGAGCGCGAGTCGTTTGCGGGCGACGGAGCCTTGCGCGAGCGGACGACTTTTTATATCCGCCCCGAGAACTACGAGTTTTCGCTCAGCGTACAAGGGCCTTTGCCGGTGGGCTCGTCGATCAAGAACGTGAGCGCGACCGCGGGGAATGGACGGGAGGGGAAGTTCTCGGCGAGTTGAAGGCAGTGGTCGCGCTGTTCCGGCATCACCCTTATGCCGACGAATAGAGTTCGTGTGTCATATGCGAAACACGTCAACCCTAAGATGCTGCAGCACCTAGTCGCGCATTCTGCGGAAACATTTCACGACGCGCCGCTTCATCCATTTCGGCCTTGAATGTATGGCGCGTTTTCAACGCGCCGGCGCGCTGCGCAGCAGGCCGCGCGTTGATCTCATCGAACAGACGCTTCAGGTGGGGCAGCTTCTCCCATGCGTCGGCATCTCCCGTCAGGAATGGCACGACGCCGGCCCAGCCCCACACCGCCATGTCCACCAGCGTGTAGGTGTCGCCGAGCATGTAACGGCGCTGCGCGAGACGATTGTTGATGATGTTCCAGTGACGCCAGGCCTCGAAGTCATAGCGATTGAGCGCGTAGGTCTTCGGCTCCGGCGCGAAATGCCTGAAGTGGACGGCTTGCCCCGAGTACGGACCCACGCCGGTGGCAACGAACATCAGCCACGAATACATCTCCGCGCGTGCAGCTGGCGTGTTCTCCGGGAGAAACCGTCCGGTCTTCTCCGCGAGATAGAGAAGAATGGCATTGCTGTCAAAAATCACCGCATCGCCGTCGACGAGGGCCGGCGTCTTGCCGTTCGGGTTGATGGCTCTGAACGCGTCCGTATGCTGCTCGCCCTTGCGAGTGTCGACGGGGACCACTTCGTAGGGCAGTTCCGCTTCTTCGAGAAATAGCGCGACCTTCGCGGGATTCGGTGAAGGGTGGTAGAAAAACTTGATCACGTGGCCTCCTCTTTGCGATGTACAACGTACTGGCGAGGTTGCCAATGTATCGCAGCAGGTAGGACAATAAGTGACTAATAGTCCTGATCTTTAAACCATCCGTCCCATGATCGACCGTCTGTCCAGCCTGCTCAGCCGTTTTGAACTGCGAGCGCGCGTATTTCGAGGAGGCGGCCTGCGCGGCTACGAAAGCTTCGAAGGCGACGCCGAGGAATGCCATCTGCATCTTGTACGCGGCGGCTCGATTGTGCTGACCAGCGCTCCGCTAGGCGAACACGTTATCGCGATGCCGGGTGCCGTGTTCTTGCGGCGTCCCGGATCTTACCGGCTCGATTCGGGCGAAGGCCAGACCGCCGATGTGGTTTCCGCCGCTTTCGAATTGGGCACGGGAGATGAAAATCCGCTGCTGCGCAGTCTGCCCGGAATTCTTTCGATTCCATTTTCCTGTGTGCCGTCGCTCGAGGCCGTGCAGGAAGCGCTGTTCGCGGAATGCCATGAGCGCGCGTGCGGCCACGCGGCGGTGGTCGACAGACTCGCCGAGGTGCTGGTGATTCAATTGCTTCGCTTTGCCATCCGGCGTCAGCTTGTCGAGAGCGGATCGCTTGCCGGGCTGGCCGACGCGAGGCTTTCTAAAGCGCTGACGGCGATGCATTCCGATCCGTCACAGGAATGGACACTTGAACTCATGGCAGGAATTGCGGGAATGTCGCGCTCGCGTTTCGCGGCGGCATTCTCGAACACGGTAGGAATTCCGCCTGGCGAATATCTTGCGCAATGGCGTATCGGGTTGGCTAAGAGGTTGTTGCGGCGAGGGCTTGCGGTAAAGCTCGTCGCGCTTGAAGTCGGGTACGGCAGTGCTAGTGCGCTGACGCGCGCGTTCACGCATGGTGTGGGGCTCACGCCGACGCAGTGGTTGGCGGGGCAACGTGGATTCGCTAGTGGTCAGGTGGAGTGATGTGGGATGTTGTCTGCCGGGCCGGCGTCGAAGCTTGCTTCGTTAAATTTTCGTAATTCTTCAATTTTTGAATTTAACCGGTTACCAGATTGCATCGAGGAGCGCCGGCATGATTACGCCAGCGGCGCCAACAAGATTGAATTGCGCGATGCCGTCGAGCGACGTTGGGTTCGGATTGATTTGCACGATGGTCGCCAGGTGTTTCGCAGCGAGCAGAGGCAAACCGGCGGCAGGATGGACAAGCGACGACGTGCCGACGCTGAACAGCACGTCACATACCTCGCACGCTTCCACGGCGGCTTGCCATTCGAACTCCGGCAGCATTTCGCCGAACCAGACGACACCGGGACGTATAAAGCCGTTGCATCGGTGGCATCGTGGCGGCGCGAGGCGTCGGCCACCGTCCGGTTCGTCGGGCGTTTCGAGCGGCAGCGCGTGGGGTTGCCTGCATTCGAAGCAAAATGGGCGGTTCAGTCGCCCGTGAAGATGTAGCACACGGTCGCTGCCCGCGCGTTCGTGCAGGTCGTCGACGTTCTGTGTAATTACGTCGACGCGCGGGCCTTTCGATGCGAAAGCGGCGATCGCTCGATGCGCTGCGTTTGGGTCGGCCTTCATCACTTGCATGCGTCGCCATTCGTACCAGCCCCAGACGAGGTCGCGATCTCGCGTGAAGGCGTCGGCGGTCGCCAGCTGCTCCGCGCTGTAGCGCTGCCAGAGGCCGGTCATCGCGTCGCGGAAGGTGGGGATGCCGCTTTCGGCAGAGACGCCCGCGCCGGTTAGGAAGACGATGTGGTTGGCGGCGCGTAGCGTGGCGATCAGGTTCGGGGGGACGGCGGGGATCATGGCGGTGCTCCGGCGCGCTGCTGTCTTGCGCTATGCAAGGGCGAGTGAGCAAGTATCTCAGGGAAATGGGCGCACTGCGTACCAGAGGAAGGCGGGGGCTTCGCGCAAGACCGAGTAGATGTCGCGAGCTTGCCAAAATTGCGGATAAGCGCCGCTGACTTCGGTGACACCATTTAATCCTCTTTGATGTATACGCGGCAGCTTTGTCGCATAAGTGAGCGGCGCATCATTGAATGAGTTAACGCTGACGTCAAAATGACTCAATGCTTGAGTCCTAATGGCAAGGAGATTTCCAAGACTCTTGCAGAACTTGCTTAATGAATCGCCTGAGTACGTCTTAAAGGACATTGCCAATTGTTATGTTTTGTCAAAGCTCCATGTGGTCTATGGACTTTATTTAGCAATCCCACAAGACTCCATATCTCTATTGATCGACAAATCATAAGGAGCGGGATAGGTGCGGCGATTTACATTGAGGAAGGGCGACAAGTCCTCAGCGGACGGCGTGGTGCTGGAAGGCGAAGAACGCTGCATGGAATTCGGCCGTGCATCGACGTACATCGGCGCCAAGGTTCACTGCCCCGCCTGCAAAACGGTCGGGACTATTGCAGCGAAAGGGCCACGATGGCCCGACAGCATGTTCGGAAAGGAACAGGCGCTTGAAGGCGACATCTGCCTTTGCAAGTGCAACCCGCCGCCCGTCATGATTGCGTCGCAGAACAGGAGCTTTCATAAGTTTAGTGCGGGTCAGTTGGCGGACATGGGCAATGCAGGCGATGATCGGCCGTCGGCAAAATACGCATCGAATGAACACTGGGTTCGATTTCTGCTTACCGAGACCGGCAGTTGCCAAGGGCTGCGATGCCGGGCGTACTTCGCGGACGGCTCGGTCGAAGACAGACGGGCAGACGCAAGCAACACTATCCATTTCGATCGACCAAACACCTCCCCGTGCCACAGATTGGAAGCGATTTTCGAACCGCCTCGCTCATTAGGAAAGTCGGCTTTAGGCAGCATTCTTGCGGCGATGGGGGTATAGATGGCTAACGATACAAACGCTCAAACCATCGCGCAAGGATCGTTCGACACGCAGCGCGATCATGCCGTCAGAGGCGGCATCCTTGAAGGGGCGATCGCTTCCTATGAGTCGGTGGCAACCACGTTTGCGGTCGACATGATTAGCGACCACAGCGTTCGCCAGCAATACATTGCCCATATCAAAGAGATTTCCGAGCAGGTAAGACGGGAAGTCGCGAGCGGCAACATGACGGTCAAAGAAGGCGCAGAGTATTGCAGTCAGTTGCGAGATAAGCTGTTTGTCGAGTATCGCAGATATACATCCGCGCTTGGCGTGGCGATCGCAGAGAAGCTGAAGCTCCGCACTCGAGGCTTCGACTTCTATCTCAACAAGTACGCGCAGTCACAGTTTAGGCGTGACTTTATTGATTTAACTGCTGAGCAACGACACGCCGTCTACTTCAAAGTATTAAGTAAGGCCGGCGATGGCAATACTGATGTGACTGCGACTGTGCGTAGGTTGCAGATCATCGCCAAGGCTGCGATTCTTGGTACAGTTGTCCTGGCTATCAATAAAATCCTGAACGCAAAGGACAAGATCCGGGAGGCGGCGCGACAGGGAAGCATCATCGCCGGCGGCATGCTCGGTGGGGCCGCGGCCGGTATGACTGTTTCCTTCATATGCGGTCCGGCCGAACCAGTCTGCGCATTGGCACTTGTTCTCATCGGAAGCAATTTAGGTGGGATTGCCGCCGAAGGCTTTAACGATGTTTATCAAGACGAGTTGGATGCCTTTAGATGTTGGCTTAGTCAGTGATCGAGTGGCTCCATGTTGACAGTCCTGTACTTCGTGCTGGTTGGAGTGTTCATCGTGTCCGCAGTGCTGATATTGATCAATCTTTGCGGGCCGGGAGCTGGTATTGACTACTGGAACCTGGACGGGGAAGAAGAGACGCCTTATCCACCGAGCCCGCTTGATTTCCTACGCACAAAACCTGTGATCGTGGCTGCATTTGTTGGTCTTCTCGGTAGCTATTTTTGCATTCAGGTGTTTTTTGCTACCGGTTCGTAATGTCGGAAAGACGCCTTGCGTGAGCTTTCTTCAATTACCCGGTCTGCTCTCGTCATGCCTTGCTGTCGTGGAGAATGAAGCAGGCAAAGTCGCTTTTCCGAAGAACAGCTACTTGTATAACGACAAACACGAAGCTCGTGTAGGTCTGTTGCTGTCGTATTACACGTTTGGGCAGCGGCGTTTCGTAAAGACCGGCGACGAAATTCGGCTGCGTTTTGCCGACGCGGAAATGCCGTTCCGTTCTTCGGTTCAACGGCGCGAGTGAGGCAGGTCATTGCTACCGGCTCCTTCTCGTGCGCGTCGACAACCTCTGTCTCGATGGATTCGAAGCGTTCGTGTAGCCGGGCAACTATTGATCGCTCGATTTCATGTCGATAGTCGTCTTTGCGCTGCTCACCGGACTGTTCGTGCTTTCAGCCGCAGTCAATCTGATCAATCTCTTCGGCAAGGAATCAGGGTATCGACTATTGGAATCTCGACGGAGAAGATAAACCAGCGCTGCCAAGCCCCTTCGATTTTCAAGTCGGAGGCCAAGCGGTCTTAGGAAGACAAAACATTCTACCAACTCCTTGGCTCACAGAACGACATGGCTA
>NZ_JAVHZD010000018.1:0-171673 GCF_031119615.1 Paraburkholderia sp. SARCC-3016
TAGCCATGTCGTTCTGTGAGCCAAGGAGTTGGTAGAATGTTTTGTCTTCCTAAGACCGCTTGGCCTCCGACTTGCTGCAGGAAAGCCGCGATGTAAAAGCGATCCGCGAGGGCGTGACGAAGCGCGCGCTGTCGATGCTCGAAGAACTGGCTAACCTCGAAACCGAAGCGGAAACCGACGCCGACAAGCAAAAATACGCGTCGTTCTGGAAGGAATTCGGGCAGGTGCTGAAGGAAGGCATCGGCGAAGACTTCACGAACAAGGACCGCATCGCCAAGCTGCTGCGTTTCGCCTCGACGCAGAACGATACGGACGAACAGAACGTGTCGCTGGCCGCCTATGTCGAGCGGATGAAGCCCGAGCAGTCGAAGATTTACTACGTGACCGCCGATACGTGGCAGGCCGCGAAGAACAGCCCGCATCTCGAGGTGTTTCGCAAGAAGGGCGTCGAAGTGCTGTTGCTGACGGACCGTGTCGACGAATGGATGCTGTCGTTCCTCAACGAATTCGACGGCAAGCCGCTCGCGAGCGTCGCGCGTGGCGACCTCGACCTCGGTGAACTCAACGACGAGGAAAAGCAGGCCCAGGAGAAGGTTGGCGAAGAACTGAAGCCGCTTGTCGAACGCATGAAGGAAGCGCTGAAGGACAAGGCAAAGGACGTACGCCTGACGTTCCGCCTCACCGATTCGCCGTCGTGCCTCGTGGCCGACGAAGGCGATATGAGCGGCTACCTGCAGCGGATGCTGAAGGCGGCGGGTCAGAAGGCGCCGACGATGCAGCCGATTCTCGAAGTGAACCCCGAGCACCCGCTTGTAAAGGGCTTGCATACCGATAGCGCGAACTTCGACGATTGGGCGCATCTGCTGTTCGACCAGGCGTTGCTGGCGGAAGGCGGCTCGCTCGAAGATCCGGCGAGCTTCGTGAAGCGGACCAATGCGCTGCTGCTGACGCGCGCGGCGTAACCTGCGGGCGATACAGTTGCGACGGATCGTGTCGCGCTGTTGACGACCGCCGCCGTTGATGACTGCCGCGGTTGATGACCGCGGTTGGTAACTGTTGATTCGATTTGAAATGCGCTGCCGTGAAAGAACGGCAGCGCTTTTTTTTGCCTGTTGTCTTGTTTCGTTTCTTTTCGTTTCGCTGCCGCCTTCCAGCGAGTGCCTCGGATGCTAACGTTCCGGCGCGCGCTCATGCATATTGCGAACCTGCGCGAGCACCGACCCCGCCAGTTCTTTCGCATGCTCGCATGCATGTGGATCGGCCAGCACCTTGCCCGCTATTTTTCCGATTGCCGCGCTTGTGTGCTTGAACGTGTGATGCTGTGAGAGGGCGGAACCCGCGAGTTCTTTCTCGATCGGCGATGCATTCAGTTTTGCGAGTACGACCGCGGCGAGATGCGCGATCCTCTCGGATGTTTCTTTCGAATTCTTAAGCAATTTATACTCCTTTGAGATTATTCTTGATCTAAAACGAGTGCATTCAATTGGCCAGAATGAAAGCCGATTAAGTATGGTTTACTAACTAAAAATTTTCAACGAAACTGTGGCGCTCGATGTTAATCGCCATGGCTATCTGGTTGGCGTCATGCGCTGTAAATCGAGGTAAATCGTAAAGCGAAGTAAATCGAAGTGAGCTGAAGCAAGGGGTGTTGGATGTTGCATTCGGTATCGGCGCTCGCGGGCGGGCCTTTGCGGGCGATCTGGGCGGTGTTGCGCGAGCGGGGTTTCGATGCGGCCGAAGCGTTCGCGAACGGGTTGGTCGCAAACGGCGCATCGCCGCAAATCTACGCTGATCTATGCGCAAGCGCGGGGCAGTTCGAGCGCGCCTATCACAGCGCATCGGCTGCGCATCGGGACGCAGACCCGGGCGAACGTTTCGTGCGGCTTGCGCTATTTGCCGATGCGATCGGCAATCGGGCCGCGGCGGCTGCGGCGTGCGAACAGGCAATCGAGATATTCGCGCCGGACCGGGCAATCGCATGGATCGCTTGGATAATCGACGAATGCGGCGCACCGCCGGCGGCCATTGATCTGTTGCGTGCTTACGAAAAGCGTGTGCCGAACGATGCGCGCGCGCCGTGGTGGCTCGCGCAGTTGCTGGCGGTGCATGACGAAAGCACGGTCGAAGAACGCCGTGAAGCGTTGATGCGCGCTTATGCGCTCGATCCGGACTTGCACCCCGCGTTGGCATTGCACGTCGCGCTTGGCTTTCGCGCGATGCGTGACTGGGACGCGGTGATGCAGGTCGCGCGCCGTGGGCTGTCGCGCAATCCCGTCGATGCGGAACTCGCATGGCAACTGAGCCACGCGCAATGGCAACTGGGCGACGCGCGGGCGGCCGAAGCGACGATGCGTGCGGTCGATGCGGCCGCGCCCGGCAACGCGGCCGTGCTCGCCGCGGCCGGCACGTATCAGCTGGAGCAGGCGCGCTATCGCGACAGCGAAGCGACCTTGCATGCGGCGCTCGCGCTCGATGCATCGTGTGTGGAGGCCGCCGTCGATCTCGCGGAGCTCGAATTGCGGCGCGACGACTGGGCATCCGCATGGCCGCGCTACGAGGCGCGGCTCACGCGCGCGGACCGCGACGCGCGCAATATCGTCAAGGTCGTCGAGCGGCACTATCCGCGCTGGCGCGGCGAAGCGCTGAACGGCAAGACGCTGGTCGTGCACAGCGAGCAGGGCAACGGCGACGATATCCAGATGGTGCGCTTTCTGCCGTGGCTCGCCGCCCGCATACGCGACGAGGGCGGGCGGCTCGTGCTGGCCTGCCGGCGCCCGTTGCAACCGTTGTTTGCAAGAATCGTCGAGCGTTGCATCGCGATCGAAGACGGCTTGCCCCGCGACGCGCACTACGCGCTGCCGATGATGAGCGTGCCGTTCGCCATCGGCTTGCAGCCCGAGCGGGTGGACGGCGCCGCGTACCTGCAAGCCGACGAAGACCTGTGCACCGTATGGCGTCAGTTCGTGCGGGTCGAAGGGCAAGCGCATGCGCAATCGCAAGCTCCATCTCGATCGCAACGCAAACCGTCGGGCCATCCGGTGCTGCATGCGGGGCTCGTATGGTCGGGTAGTCCGACGCACCGGCGCGATATGCAGCGTTCGATTCCGCTAGAAGCATTGCTGCCGCTTCGTGCGCTCCGGCATGTGGTGTTTCATCCGTTGACGCCGGGCAAGGAAGCGGAAACCGAAACGCTCGCGCAACTCGGCTTCCACGTTTGTAACCTGACTGCGCGCTATCGACAGGGCTTCGATGACGTCGCCGCGCATGTCGCCGCACTCGATGTGCTCGTGACGATCGACAGCGCGCCGCTGCATCTGGCCGGTGCGCTCGGGCGTCCGGTGCTCGCGATGCTCGACCATGTGTCGCACTGGTGCTGGGGTGTCGCCGAGTCGCAGCGCTGGTACCGGTCGGTCGAACTGTTCCGGCAGCCGTCTGCGGGAGAATGGGCGCCCGTCGTCGAGCGCGTAGCGCAGCGGCTCGCAGAAGGGCTCAACGAGGGCTTTGGCGAACGGCCCCGGCATGCTCGATAGCACGGCCCGCGTCGCTGCGCGGGCCCGCCGCGCACCCTATAATGCGGCGCATGCCTACTCGTTTCGATCCTGCGGACGCGCACTGGCGTGTCGAACCGCTTCCCGGCTTTTCCCCCGACCAGAAAGACTGGCTGACGCGCGGCGGTTCGCTGACTGCGCACTTGCGCACGCTCGGCGCGGTCGTGGTGCGTGTGACGCGCGAAGCGGTAGCGCTGCCGTGGGATGACGAGCATCGTGCGCTCGGCGTCGCACCGCGCGCGCCGGTGTGGGTGCGCGAAGTCGTGTTGTCGGTCGATGGCGTGCCGTTCGTTGCCGCGCATAGCATTGCGCCGGTCGCGGCGAGCACCGGCGTCTGGCAGGCGATGCGGCGTTTGCGGACACGCCCGTTGGCCGAGTTGTTGTACAGCGACAGCAGCGTCGCGCGCTCGCCGCTGGTCAGCCGCCGTTTGACCGCGCGGCATCCGTTGTTCCGGCTTGCGGCGCGCGAGGTCGATGAACTCGACGCGCGTTGCCCGCATGCGCTCGTGGCAAGGCGTTCGGTGTTCGAACGTTACGGCGCGCCGCTAATGGTCACGGAATGCATGTTGCCCGCGCTGTGGTCGCATCTCGCCGCGCGCGCGGGTATGCCGGCGGCGCAGCGTCGGCTGATCCCGCGTGAACATGGGCGTTCGCTCGAGCACACGGCGGCGCGCTCGCATCAGGGCGGGGCGCAAGCGGCGCGTGACGCAGATCGCCCTGTCCCGAGCGAAGCATCGCAAGCACGGAAGTGCTGAAGCGTTGAAGCATTGAAGTGCTGAAGCGAAGCGAGGACGTCATGACGCTCAAGCGGTGTTTTCCGCCCGTGGTGGACCAGAACACGAGAGTATTGATACTCGGCAGCCTGCCCGGCGAAGCGTCGCTCGCACACAACCAGTACTACGCTCACAAGCAGAACCGGTTCTGGACGCTGGTCGGCGAAGTCATCGGCGAAAACCTGCCTGCCATGGAGTACGCCGACCGTTTGCGCACGCTGCTCGATCACCGGATCGGTCTTTGGGATGTGGTCGCGCAGGCGCGGCGCACCGGTAGCCTCGACAGCCAGATACGCGATCATGCGAGCAACGATCTCGTCGCGCTCGTCGAAACGTTGCCCGCGCTGGTCGCGATCGCGTTCAACGGCGGCACGGCGGCGAAGATCGGCGAGCGGGCGCTGGGCGGACTTGCGAGTCGATACCGGATACTGAAGCTGCCGTCGACGAGCCCCGCGCATGCTTCGCTGCCGTATGCGGCCAAGCTCGTTCAGTGGCGCGAGATCCGCCCAATGCTATCCTTCGCTTCGCCTTGAATCCCAGCGCCTCGCGCGCACTCTTCATCAATGACGAAACTGATCAAACGCGCTTCGGCCGAAGCGCGCGCCTTCCGCCACCACGGCGACGACGCACTGGCGTCGCGGCAAAAGCTGCATCGCAAGAACCGCCACCCGTCGCGCAACGAAGCGCATCTCGACGACGCCCCGCAAATCGAAGCGCCGCGCAAGCCGCGTTTCGCTCCGGTCACGTTCTCGGAAGAGGGCGGCGTGCGCTACCTGCATTTCGGCACCGAGTGGGTGCAGGGCGCGATGCGTCTGCGCAAGCCCGATCACATCGAACTCGAATACGCGCAGCAGATGATGGCCTGGCTGCTGTTCCTCGAAACGCCGCGGCGCATCGTGCAACTCGGCCTCGGCGCCGCATCGCTGACCAAGTTCGCGTATCGCTTCCTCAAGCGCGCAAAAGTCGAAGCGATCGAGCTGAACCCTGCGGTCGTCGTCGCCGCACGCACGATGTTCGAGCTGCCGCCCGACGACGCACGCCTGAGCGTTCGCGAAGCCGACGCCTGGGACTTCGTCAACGATCGAGCGAATCACGGCACGGTGGGCGCGATGCAAATCGACGTCTACGATGCGACCGCGCGCGGCCCCGTGCTCGATAGCGTGGCGTTCTATCGCGCGGCGCGCGCGTGTCTTGCGCAAGCGGGTGTCGCGACGATCAATCTGTTCGGCGATCATCCGAGCTTCGTGCGCAACATGAAGCGCCTGAACGAAGCCTTTGACGGACGTGTCTTCGCATTACCCGAAGTGCATGAAGGCAATCGCATCGCGATCGCCTTTTCGGGGCCGCCGCTGCATGTGTCTTTCGCGGAGCTGCAGCAGCGCGCGAAGCTGATCGAAAAAGAACTCGGCCTGCCGGCGCGCCAATGGCTCAAAGGCCTGCAAGCGTCGACGGGGCAGAACGGCGACGCGTTCACTATCTGAACGATCGAACGACCGCATAAGCGGTTGCATGAGCGGCTTGCATGAGCGCCAGCCGAAAGGTTAGGCGGCAAGCAACGGATATGACCGGCGAGGCGGCACGACCGCTTCGGGTCCGCCCGGCTTGACCGGTCATTCCACGCTCTTATACTCTTTCGGAGCTTCCTGGGACGCACGGTCAGTCTTCCCGGGACGATCGCCTGTCGAACACAGGCCGCACGACAAATCAAAAGCAACCGCGTCGCATGGGACCGCAGTTGACCGCGAAGGCGGCAACCGGATCGACTCGCTGCATAGACAAGGGGGAGAGACGTCATGGCTCACGACGCCGGCGCCAGAGCACACGACAAACAGAACGCCAGAGAAGATGCAGCTGGCAACGCCAACGGCGGCATGAGCACGAGAACCCGCTCCGGCGCCGGTCAATCCGGCAAGCACTGGCTGTGGCTGCTGTTGCTGCCGTGGATCGCGATGATCTGGGTGCCGTCCTATAACAAGGTCGAGCCGCAACTGTTCGAATTTCCGTTCTTCTACTGGTACCAGTTGCTGTGGGTGCTGATCAGCGCGGTCATCACGGCGCTCGTCTATTTCAAGACCAAATCGAAATCGTCGAAATCGTCGAAATCGGCAAATTCGTCGGCATCGCGTCCGCAAGGGGGCGCACGATGAATACAATCGCAACTTTCGTCTTCGTGCTGTTTTTCATCGGCGTGACGATTCTCGGTTTCGTCGCGGCCCACTGGCGCCGCGGCGATCTCGCGCATCTCGAAGAATGGGGCCTCGGCGGCCGCCGCTTCGGCACGGTCGTCACGTGGTTTCTGCTCGGCGGCGACCTGTACACGGCCTATACGTTTATCGCCGTGCCGGCGCTCGTGTTCGGCGCCGGCGCGACCGGTTTCTTCGCACTGCCTTATACGATTCTCATCTATCCGTTCGCGTTCGTCGTGTTTCCGAAGCTGTGGAGCATCGCGAAGCGCCACGGTTATGTGACGTCGGCCGACTTCGTCAGCGCGCGTTACGGCAGCCGCATGCTCGCGCTCGCCATCGCGGTGACCGGCATCGTCGCGACGATGCCGTATATCGCGCTGCAGCTCGTCGGCATCGAAGTGGTGATCGGCGCGTTGGGCTTCGATACGACGGGCTTCGTCGGCGACCTGCCGCTCATCATCGCGTTCGCGATTCTCGCCGCCTATACGTACACGTCGGGGCTGCGCGCGCCGGCGATGATCGCAGTGGTCAAGGATGTGCTGATCTACATCACGATCGCCGCCGCGATTGTCTGGATTCCGCCGCAGCTGGGCGGCTTCGGACATATCTTCGCCGCGGTGCCGCCGGCGAAACTGCTGCTGAAGGCGCCCGACGTGTCGAGCCTCAATGGCTACAGCGCGTATGCGACGCTCGCGGTCGGCTCCGCGCTCGCGCTGTTCCTGTACCCGCACTCGGTCACCGCGATTCTGTCGTCGTCATCGGGCAATACGATCCGCCGCAACATGGCGATGCTGCCCGCGTATTCGCTCGTGCTGGGCCTGCTCGCGCTGCTCGGGTTCATGGCGCTTGCGGCCGGCGTGAAGGACATGCCCGAGTTCGCGCCTTACTTCAAGGCATTCGGCCCGAACTTCGCGGTGCCCGCGCTCTTTCTCCACTATTTTCCGTCGTGGTTCGTCGGCGTCGCGTTCGCGGCGGTCGGCATCGGCGCGCTCGTGCCGGCGGCGATCATGTCGATCGCGGCGGCCAACCTGTACACGCGCAACATCCACAAGGAATTCGTCAACCGCAAGATGACGCACGAGCAGGAGACGAACATCGCGAAGATGGTCTCGCTGATCGTGAAGGTCGGCGCCGTTGCGTTCATTCTCGGCTTGCCGCTCACGTACGCGATCCAGCTCCAGCTGCTCGGCGGCATCTGGATCATCCAGACGCTGCCCGCTATCGTGCTCGGCCTCTATACGCGCATGCTCGACTACCGCGGCCTGTTGCTCGGCTGGGCGGTGGGCATCGCGACCGGCACGTGGATGGCGGTTTCGCTGAAGCTCGCGGGCTCGATCTACACGATTCATATCGGCGGCTACGCGATTCCAGGCTATGCGGCGGTGTGGTCGCTGGTCGTCAATCTCGTGGTCGCGGTGGGGGTTAGCGTGCTCGTGCGCGCGCTCGGCATGAAGGGCGCGGAGGACCGCACGCGGCCGGAAGATTATCTGGACCCGGTCGAAGGTTGAGGTACCGGGAAGTGCCTCTGCTGTGACGGCCCGCGCGACGCGCGAAAGCCCTCGGCACTTGCCGCGGGCTTTTTTTCTGGCCGATGACGAGGCCCTCGTCATCCTCGTGCGCTGGTTCTGCTCATCAACCTTTCTAAAACCAAACATTAGTCAAACGCTAATCTTACGATTTCAATGTATTTCGCATAGTTTGAAGCATTTGCTAAAGAATTACCCTTATGCGCCGTAAATCTATGCATCGCATAAATTCAGATAAGGCCTCGGGGTTTAGCACATGCATGTCTCGATCAAATCGCGTCTCGCTCTGGCGATGGCGCTGCTTTCCGTGCTGTTGCTCGTCATTGGTGCATTGGGTATCGCGGGTATGACGAACGCGAACGACGGGAATCGCGATACCTATAGCAACAAGCTGCCTGGTGCGACCGCGATCGGCGACGCGGAAATCGATCTGCAGCGCGAGCGCTCGGCGCTGTTCCGGGCGGCGCTCAATCCCGCCGCCGCGGACCTGCGCGGCATCATTACCCATTCGCGCGACTATCGCACCGAGGCGCGCACGGCGCTCGCCAGTTATATGAAACTGCCGCGCTCGCCCGAAGAAGATCAGTTGGCGCGCGACATGATGGAACGGCGCACTGCAATGGACGCCGGGCTCGACGCATTCGGCGACGCGCTGATCGGCGGCGACAGCTCGCAGATCATGAAGTCGGCGCTTTCGAATAACGATCTGTACGCCGCGTACCACAACGCCAGCGCGAAGCTGCGCGCCTATCAGTACGCCGCCGCCAAGCAGAATTTCGACGAGCAGGAGCACACGTTTGCGCTGTTCCGTGCGATTACGATCGTGTCGGTGGTGCTGGGTGTATTGACCGCGATCGGCAGCTTCCTGAGCTTGCGTCGTGCCATTTCGAATCCGCTTGCCGACGCGCTGTCGCATTTCGACGATATCGCGCAAGGCGATCTCACGCGCTCGATTCGCGTGAAGTCGCGCGATGAAATGGGCCAATTGCTGCAGGGTGTGGCGAACATGCAGGAGCGCCTGCTGCAGACCGTGCGTAACGTGCGCACCGGCAGCGAAGCGATCGCCACCGCGACGCGGCAGATGGCCGCGGGCAATGTGGACCTGTCCGCGCGTACCGAAGAGCAGGCCGCGTCGCTGCAGGAGACCGCGGCAAGCATGGAAGAGCTGACTTCGACGGTCAAGCACAACGCCGACAATGCGCAGCAGGCGAGCCAGCTTGCCGCCACCGCACGGCACGTGACCGTGGAGGGCAATGAAATCGTGAGCCAGGTCGTCGAGACGATGAACGGTATCGGCGACAGCTCCGGCAAGATTGCCGAGATCACCAGCATCATCGAAGGCATCGCGTTCCAGACCAATATTCTTGCGCTGAACGCGGCGGTCGAAGCCGCGCGGGCGGGCGAGAACGGCCGCGGCTTCGCCGTCGTCGCCGCGGAGGTGCGTTCGCTTGCGCAACGTTCGAGTTCGGCCGCGAAGGAGATCAAGGATCTGATCGGCACGTCGGTCGATCGCGTGCGTGTGGGCACCGAACTCGTGGCGCGCGCGGGCAGCACGATGGAACAGATCAGTCAGTCGATCGAGCGCGTGCACGACATCGTCGGCGAGATTGCGGCGGCATCCCAGGAACAGAGCCGCGGCATCGAACAGGTCAACCAGGCCGTCTCGCAGATGGACCACGTCACGCAGCAGAACGCCGCGCTCGTCGAAGAGGCCGCGGCGGCAGCCGCTTCGCTCGAAGAGCAGGCGGGTCGTTTGCGCGCCGCCGTGGTCAGCTTCAAGGTCGAGCAGGGTGGAGCCGCGGCGCTCCCGGCGCCGCGCCCGGCTGCCGGGACGCCGCCGCGCGCCAGGGCAAGTGCGCCGGCTGCGTCGGCGGCGCGCGCGACGACTGCGGCGCGTCCCGCGCGCCGTGCGGTTCCCGCGGTCTCCGCCGAAGCCGGAACCGCAACCGGAACCGCGGCGGCGACGGCGGCCGCCGAGCCCGTCGCGAGCGGGTCCGCGCGCGACGATCAGGACTGGACCACGTTTTAACCACACCTGCAGCGCGCGGACAGCGGCGCGCTGCATTCACCTGGCCGCCGCCCAGCGCGCGTCCGACCGCCGCGATTCACCGAATCGCTTCCCGTGAACACGAACGCACCGGCGACATCCCGCTGCGTTTTCGCTGCCATTTGACGATCCACGCTACCCGATGAAAAACGACGACCAGCCGCGCAGAAAATTTCTGCGCCAGGTATTCACTATTCTTCCCGCCACGGCGATCGCACCGGTGATCGTGACGCAAGAAGGCTGCACGCCGTCACATGCGACTGACGGCGCCGGCGCAGCCGCGACGGTGCCCGGCGCCGCGTCGGCCGCCGCGAAATACACGCCGGCCTTTTTTACCGCGGCCGAATGGGACTTCATCCATGCGGCCGTCGACGAACTGATTCCCGCCGACGACACGGGCGCCGGTGCGCTCGAAGCCGGCGTGCCTGAATTTATCGACCGCCAGATGGAAACGCCGTATGCGTATGGGCGGCTCTGGTACATGCACGGGCCGTTTCATCCGGAAGCCGTGCCCGAACTCGGCTATCAGCTGGGTCTCGTGCCGCGCGACGTGTACCGGCATGGCATCGAGGCGTGCAACGCGGCATGCGTGCGCGATCACGGCAAGGTGTTCGCCGAATTGCCGCGCGCGACGCGCGTCGAGGTGCTCGAACAACTCGAGGCCGGCAAGCTGCATCTCGACGCCGTGCCGCCGAAGCTGTTCTTCAGCACGCTGCTGAAGAACACCAGGGAAGGCTATTTCGCCGACCCGATGTACGGCGGCAACAAGGGCATGTCCGGCTGGAAGATGATCGGTTTCCCGGGCGCCCGGGCGGACTTCGCGGATTGGGTCGAACAGCCGGGTGCGAAGTACCCGCTCGGCCCCGTATCGATTCTCGGGGAGCAGGCATAACGATGGCGATCAAAAAAGACAAAGTCGATGCGGTCATGGTCGGATTCGGCTGGACCGGCGCCATCATGGCGATGGAACTGGCCGATGCAGGGCTCAACGTGCTGGCGCTCGAGCGCGGCGAAATGCAGGACACGGCGAATACCGCGAAATATCCGAACATCGCGGACGAACTCGCGTATGCGGTGCGCGGCAAGCTGTATCAGGATCTGTCGAAAGAAACGCTGACATTCCGCCATTCGCCGGACGGCCTTGCCGTGCCGTATCGCCAGCATGGCGCGATGCTGTTCGGCAACGGCGTCGGCGGCGCAGGCTTTCACTGGAACGGCCTCACGTGGCGCCCGCAGGCATCGGACCTGCAATTGCGCAGCCACTATGAGCAGCGCTACGGCAAGTCGTTCATTCCGGACGGCATGACGATTCAGGATTTCGGCGTGACCTACGACGAACTCGAACCGTATTTCACGCACTTCGAGGAAGTCGCCGGCATTTCCGGCAAGGCCGGCAATCTGAACGGCAATATCGTGGCGGGTGGCAATCGTTACGAGGCGTGGCGCAGCAAGGAATATCCGACGCCGCCGCTGAAGGACATTTACGGCGCGCAGCTCTTTTCGCGTGCCGCGCGCGAACTCGGCTACGAGCCGTTCCCGATCCCGGCCGCGAACGTGTCCACGCCGTATACGAATCCGTATGGCGTGCGTCTCGGTCCGTGCAACCTGTGCGGATTCTGCGAGGACTTCGGCTGCTACATGTACTCGAAGTCGTCGCCGCAGACCACGATTCATCCCGCGCTGTTCCAGAAGAAAAACTTCGAGCTGCGCACGCGCTGCCAGGTGCTGCGCGTCAATCGCGACGCGAGCGGCAAGGTCGCGACCGGCGTCACGTATATCGATGCGCAGGGACGCGAGATCGAGCAGCCGGCCGACCTCGTCGTGCTCAGCGCGTTCCAGATGCACAACGTGCGGCTGCTGCTGCTCTCCGGCATCAGCCAGCCGTACGATCCGGCCACCGGCGAAGGCGTGGTCGGCCGCAACTTCGCGTATCAGATGAACGGCGGCGTGAATGCCTTCCTGCCCAAGGGCACGCAGCTCAATCCGTTTATCGGCGCGGGCGCGGCCGGCCAGGCGATCGACGACTTCAACGGCGACAACTTCGACCACGGCCCGCTCGGCTTTATCGGCGGCGCGAACGTGCGGCATATGCGCACCGGCGGACGCCCGATCGGTCAGGCGGGCGTGCCGAAGGGCACGAAGCCGTGGGGCAGCGCATGGAAGGCCGCGGTGCAGGACAGCTACCAGCGCATGCTGACGGTCGTCGCGCAGGGCTCGGTGATGTCGTATCGCGACACCTACCTGAGTCTCGATCCGACCTACAAGGATGCGTACGGGCAGCCGCTGTTGCGCGTGACGTTCGACTGGCACGACAACGAGCACAAGATGACCGAGTACACGGTCGGCCAGGCCGCCCGCATCGCGCGCGTGCTCAGCGATCACGTCGACGTGAATGTGCGCAAGACCGGTACGCGCTTCGACACGCGCGCTTATCAAAGCACGCATACGACCGGCGGCGCGGTGATGGGCGCCGATCCGAAGACGAGCGTGGTGAACCGCTATCTGCAGAACTGGGATGTGCACAACGTGTTCGTGGTGGGCGCGTCGGCGTTCCCGCAGAATTTCGGCTACAACCCGACCGGGCTGGTCGGCGCGCTCAGCTACTGGTCGGCACGCGCGATCCGCGAACAGTATTTGAAGAACCCCGGCCCGATGGTGCAAGCATGAGAAACGCGCTCAGAAAAATCCGTTCCTGCGCGGCGCTCGCCGCTGCATTCTCGCTGTTTGCGGCGAGCGGCGTGTCAGCCGCAGCTTCGTCGAATGGCGCCGGCTTCGGCGATGCGGCGCTCGTCAAGCGAGGCGAATACCTCGCGCGAGTCGCCGACTGCGCCGCATGCCATACGGCGAAGGGCGGCAAACCGTTCGCGGGCGGACTGCCGCTGCAAACGCCGATTGGCACCGTCTACTCGACCAACATCACGCCGGATGCGCAGAGCGGCATCGGCGACTACACGTACGCGGATTTCGACAACGCGCTGCGGCACGGCAAGTCGAAGGCCGGCTATACGCTGTATCCGGCGATGCCGTATCCGTCGTACGCGCGCATCCAGCCCGACGACGTCAAGGCGCTGTACGCGTACTTCATGCATGGGGTGGCGGCCGTTCAGCAGCCGCGCACGCCGAACGGCATCCGCTGGCCGCTGTCGATGCGCTGGCCGCTCGCGCTGTGGCGCATCGCGTTCGCGCCCGAGGTCGCCGCCGGCGCGAGTCCGCAAGCCGCGGACAGCGAGACGGTGTCGCTCGAGCGCGGCCGATATCTGGTCGAAGGCCTTGGCCATTGCGGCGCCTGCCATACGTCACGCGGTGCGCTGTTGCAGGAGAAGGCGCTGACCGACAGCGGCGGCCCTGCCTTCCTGCAAGGCGGCGTGGTCGAGCAGTGGTTCGCGAACAGTCTGCGCGACGATCGCGTGGACGGCCTCGGCGACTGGACCCGCAACGATATCGTCACGTTCCTCAAGGCCGGCCGCAATGCGCATTCGGCCGCGTTCGGCGGAATGCACGATGTCGTGCTCGACAGCACGCAGTACATGACCGATGCGGACTTGAACTCGATCGCGACGTATCTACAGTCGCTTGCGCCGGCGCGCCAGCAGGCCGCGCTCGCATACTCCGACAAGGCGGCGCTTGCGCTGCACGCGGGACATACCGACATGCGCGGCGCGCGGACCTTCCTCGACAACTGCGCGGCTTGCCATCGATCGGACGGCAAGGGCTACGACGGCGTATTCCCTCGGCTTGCGCTGAGCGCGACGGTCAACGCGCAGGATCCGACGTCGCTCGTGAGTCTCGTGCTGCACGGCGCGTCGATGCCGGGCACGCACGAGGCGCCGACCGTGTTCACGATGCCCGCGTTCGGACAGCGGCTCGATGACCAGCAGGTGGCGGACGTCGTCACGTTCATCCGTGGCGCGTGGGGCAATCGGGCGCCGGCGGTCGATGCGGACGAGGTGCGGCAGATCCGCAAGAGCAGTCGATGAAGTGAGACGATGCGCGTTGCATTCGCGACGCGCCGCCTCGGCATCTGCAGTCGCCCGGCGCGCCGTTGACGCGCGCGCCGGGCGATTTTCTTTGCGCGGGCGGCCCGGGTGCGGACGAGGTGCGCGATACTGCGCACAGCACGCACAGCACAGCGCGCACCGACCTGACGCGAAACCTGAACTCGAAACGACCGCGAGGCGCCTATGGCTCTGGACGATTCGGAACACGCCGCCGGCGGCGCGGCCAGCACGTACGCCGCGCGCCGCCGCTCGTCCGTCGCGCGGCTGTTGCGCGCGGTGACCTCGCCGTACTACCGCTACCGGAACGCCAAGGTGCTGCACGGCATACGCGTCGGCGCGGCGATGCTCGTGTCGGTTGCGTTGATCCGCGCGCTCGACGTGCCGTACGGCATCTGGGCATCGATCACGGTGCTGATCGTGATCGGCGGTTTGCAGCACCACGGCAATATCCGGCGCAAGGCGCTCGAGCGGACCATCGGCACACTGCTCGGCGCCGGGCTCGGGCTTGCGATGATCGTCCAGCACAGCCTGTTCGATTCGATCGTGGTGACGGCGCTCCTGATGGCGGTGGTGGCGGGTGTCTGCGGCGCGTTCGCGATCGGTTCGTACGGCTATATGGCGCTGCTGACGGCGATCACGATGTGCATCGTCGGCGGCTTCGGCGACAACCAGGTGTCCGAAGGGCTCTGGCGCGCCGCCGACGTCGCGATCGGCACGGCGATTGCGCTCGCGTTTTCGTTTGCGCTGCCGCTGCACGCGACGTACACGTGGCGCTACCTGCTCTCCGACAATCTGCGCGACTGCGCGCGCATCTATACACGCATGGCGCAGGGCGACTGGCTTTCCGCTGAAGAACAGAATGCAGTGTTTTTGCGCATGGCGCGCCGGCTCGTGCAACTGCGCGCGGTCATGCCGTGGGTTGCAAAGGAGATCGAAGTCGCGCCGGGGCGGCTCGATCAGATTCAGCAACTGCACCGCATGCTGTTGAGCGCGCTCGAAATCATGTCGAACGGCGTGTTGACGCGTGCCGACCCGGCGCTGCGAGCCGGCTTTGCCGGACAGTGCGGACGCGATGCCACGGTGGTGCGTTCGGTGCTGCTCGAACTGGCGCGCGCGCTGCGTTTTACAAATGTGCCGCACTTCCGCATGCCCGATGCGTTGCCGTCGGCGCTGCTGGACCCGGCCGCGGTCGCGAACGCCGCCGCCGGGTTGCAGGGACCGTGCTGGCTCAACGAACGTGTGGCCGAGCAGGTCGAGCGACTGCGCGCGCTACTCGTCGAGACCGAGCCGGCGTGGAATATCGAGCGCCGCACGCGCATCGCGCATCGTCACGAACGCCAGCAGCACTAAGCGTGGCAGCGGCGGCCTCGCGCGCCCCTTCGGGCGCCTGGCCGTCCATCAGCTCGCATAGCCCTTGTCGTGCGGAATCGTCACCATCCACATGATTCCAAAACGGTCGACGAGCATGCCGAAACCTTCGGTCCAGAAGGTCGGCTGCCACGGCATCATCACATTGCCGCCGTCGGCAAGTGCATTGAAAAGCCGTTCTCCCGAGGCCTTGTCGTCGGCGGTCAGCGACAGGCTGAAGCCGCTCGGCGCATCCTGTCCCGGCTCGCAGTTACCGTCGGATCCCATCAGTTCGGTGGTGCCGATGCGGAACGTGCAATGCATGATCTTGTCTTCGTTGCCGGGCTTGATCGGGCGCTCGGGATTCGGCGGCGCGTCCTTGAAATAAGTGTGGAACAGCACTTCGGCGCCGAGCTTCTCGCGATAGAACTTGAGCGCCTCTTCGCAGCGGCCGTTAAAGAACAGGTAAGGTTGGACTAGCATCGTTGTCTCCCAGAAATGGACACGCCGGTTGGCGTGCCGGTTGCCATCGCGGTGACGCTTGCGCTTGCCATGCCGGACGCAGCATGCCGTGCGCCTCATGTCGCACGCCTCATCTCGCAGGCGAAACCTGCCTGCAAACGATTCTAGTCGGCGAGCCTGCCCACACTGTGAAAGTTTGTCCGCACGGCATACGGCGGTTCTGGAAGATACGGAGCACGTAGAAACGGAAACGGCGCGTGCGGCTCGAATGCCGCACGCGCCGTGATACGAGACGCGCAACCGATGCGCGAAACGGATCGCTCGAGCGAACTCCGCAAACCGCGGCTAAAAAGAGCCGCCGAAAGCAGCGCCGCGGTTGCCGCGCTGCTTTCGCGTACTCAACGCAGCGCTTCGACGAGCTTCTCGAGCTTGATCGCGTCGGCCGCGAATGTGCGGATGCCTTCGGCGAGCTTTTCGCTGGCCATCGCTTCGTCGTTGACGAGGAAGCGGAACGACGGCTCGTCGACGGGCACGCGCGCGATTTCCGTATTCTTGCTCGCATCGGGCGACAGCTTGCGCTCGACCTTGTCGGTGCTGTCGTGCAGCTTTTGCAGCAGGTCGGGGCTGATCGTCAGCAGATCGCAGCCGGCCAGTTCGAGAATCTGGCTCGTCGTGCGGAAGCTCGCGCCCATTACTTCGGTCGGGTAGCCGAACTTCTTGTAGTACGCGTAAATGCGGCGCACCGACTGCACGCCCGGATCATTCGCGCCGCCGTCGCGTGCTTCGTCCCAGTTGCTGCCTGCGTTCTTCTTGTACCAGTCGTAGATGCGGCCGACGAACGGCGAGATCAGCTGCGCACCCGCTTCGGCAGCGGCGACGGCCTGCGCGAGCGAGAACAGCAGCGTCATGTTGCAGTGGATGCCTTCCTTTTGCAGCACTTCCGCCGCGCGGATGCCTTCCCACGTCGACGCAAGCTTGATCAGCACGCGCGAGCGGTCGATGCCGGCGTCCTTGTACAGCTTGATGATCTCGTGTGCCTTATCGATCGACCCCTTCGTGTCGAACGACAGCCGTGCGTCGACTTCGGTCGAGACGCGGCCCGGGACGATCTTCAAAATCTCGGTGCCGAACGCGATCAGCAGATGGTCGATGATCGCGGAGACCGGCTTCGACGAATGATCGCGCACGGTTTTTTCGAGCAGAGGCTTGTAGTCGTCCTTCTGCACGGCCTTCAGCACGAGCGATGGGTTAGTGGTCGCGTCTTGCGGCTTGTACTGCGCGAGTTGCTGGAAGTCGCCGGTATCGGCGACGACCTTCGTGAATTGCTTGAGCTGGTCGAGTGCAGTAGTCATATCGAGCCTTTGAGGCGCGTGCGCGCCGTGGTCAGAAAACGATGACGCTGCCGGTGCCGGTTGATTCCGACTGGCCGGCGGCAGCCGGTCATCCCGCAGGGTCCCGCAATGCCCGGGGCGGTACGGTGTTCGATGTCAGCGCCTGATGGACGCTAAACCTCACACGGAACGCCGCCCGATCCCTTCATTCTATGGCGGAACGGCAAACAATGGTTCGACTGATCGTGCGGGCCGCGTGCAGCGGGCGTTCGATCGACCCTCGGTGCTCGCCTCGCGGCCCACGAGCGGCCGGCGCACGTCACCGCTGGAGCGCATGGCGCATGCCACGTCCTCGCACCGGTCTCATCGCTTGCGCGCGTTCAGCACGATCTGCGTGAGCAGGCCGGCGACCAGTCCCCAGAACGCCGAACCGATCGACAGCAACGTAAGTCCCGACGCCGTCACCATGAACGTAACGAGCGCGGGTTCACGCTGCCTCGCGTCCTGCATCGCGTTCGTCAGGCCGCTCATGATCGAGCCGAATAGCGCGAGCGCTGCCACCGACACCACGAGCGCCTTCGGCAGCGCCGCGAACAGCGCGGCGATCGTCGCGCCGAAGACACCGGCTATCAGGTAAAACACGCCGCACCAGAGTGCCGCGGTGTAGCGCTTCGTGCGGTCTTCGTGCGCCTCGCGGCCCGTGCAGATCGCGGCCGTGATCGCCGCGAGATTGATGCCGTGCGAGCCGAACGGCGCGAGCACGAGCGATGCGAGGCCCGTGGTCGCGATCAGCGGCGAGGATGGCGTCGTATAGCCGTCCGCGCGCAATACCGCGATGCCCGGCACGTTTTGCGATGCCATCGCCACGACGAACAGCGGAATGCCGATGCTCACGATGGCGGACAGCGAAAACGCGGGCATTGTCAGCACGGGTTGCGCGAGCGCGATGCGCAAGCGGCTGAAGTCGAGCAGGCCCAGGCCGCCCGCCACCAGTGTGCCGACCACGAGCGTGGTGACGATCGCATAGCGAGGCGCGATGCGCTTCATGACGAGGTATGCGAAGAACATCGGGAGCACGAGGGCGGTCTGATATTGCGCGGCGCGGAAAATTTCGATGCCGATCTCGAACAGAATGCCCGCGAGCAGCGCCGACGCGATGCCGGCCGGAATCTTTTCCATCAGCGCATCGAACCAGCCGGTCAAACCGACGGCGGTCAGCAGCAGCGCGCACGCGACAAATGCGCCGATGGCCTCGCCATAGGCGACATGCGGCAGCGACGCCACGAGCAGCGCTGCGCCGGGCGTCGACCACGCGATGACGATCGGCGCGCGATAGCGTAGCGAAAGACCGATCGTGCAGAGCCCCATGCCGATCGACAGTGCCCAGATCCACGACGAAATTTGCGCGTCGCTCAGGTGCGCGGCCTGGCCGGCCTGGAACATCAGCACGAGCGAACTTGTGTAGCCGGTCATCATCGCGACGAAGCCCGCGACGAGCGCCGATAGGGACGTATCGGCGAACGGCTTCAGCGGTTTCAGCGGCGTAGGGGTTTCCGGCGACAGGTCGGAAGACGAGGGTGAACTCATGCGGGATACCGGCTGTAGTTGTTTTTGTTGCGCGATTGATACGGATTCGCGCAGAAACAGTGCGGCATTCTGCCGCATTTTGCAGCGTTTGTGACCCCGGGATAGTCCCGGACGGGTCCCTCACGGGCAGTCCCGGACGGGCAGCCTTGCGCCGGCTATCGCTACTTGCTCAGTACGCGCATCGCCGCTTCGAGCCCCGCGAGCGTAAGCGGGTACATCCGGTGCCCGAGCACTTCGCGAATCACCGACACCGACTGCCGGTACTCCCATAGCCCCTCCGGTTCCGGATTGAGCCACGCGAAGTGCGGGAAATGATCGGCGAGACGCCGCAACCATACGGCACCCGCTTCGTGATTGTTGTACTCGACCGAACCGCCCGGCTGCAGCACTTCGTACGGACTCATCGTCGCATCGCCGACGAAGATCAGCTTGTAGTCCGCCGAAAACCTGTGCAGCACATCCCACGTCGGCGTGCGCTCGGTGTGGCGGCGGCGATTGTTCTTCCACAGGAAGTCGTACACGCAATTGTGGAAGTAGTAGAACTCGAGATGCTTGAATTCGGCCTTGGCGGCCGAAAAGAGCTCTTCCGTGCGCTTGATGTGGTCATCCATCGAGCCGCCGACGTCTAGCAGCATCAGCACCTTCACGTTGTTGTGCCGCTCCGGCACCATCTTGAGGTCGAGCCAGCCGGCATTTGCCGCCGTGCTGCGGATCGTGTCGGGCAAATCGAGTTCTTCGGCCGCGCCTTCACGCGCGAAGCGGCGCAGGCGCCGCAGCGCGACCTTGATATTGCGTGTGCCGATTTCCACCTGATCGTCGTAGTCGCGGTACGCACGCGCTTCCCAGACCTTGACCGCGCTGCGGTTGCCCGCCGTGTCGCCGCCGATGCGGATGCCTTCCGGGTTGTAGCCGCCGTTGCCGAACGGCGACGTGCCGCCCGTGCCGATCCATTTGCCGCCGCCTTCATGACGGCCTTTCTGCTCGTCGAAGACTTCCTTCAGGCGCTTCATCAACTGGTCGAGGCCGCCGAGCGCTTCGATCTGCGCCTTTTCCTCGGGCGTCAGATCGCGTTTCATCTTTTTCGCGAGCCAGTCGTCGGGCAGATCGAGCGCGAGCGACGCGGTCTGTTCGATGCCCTTGAAGTACTCGGCGAACGCCTGGTCGAACTTGTCGAAGTACTGCTCATCTTTCACGAGCGTCATGCGCGACAGGTAGTAGAACTCGTCGAGCGACGGCTCGATGACTTGCGCATTCAGCGCTTCGAGCAGCGTCAGATACTCCTTCACCGAAACCGGCAGCTTCGCCGCGCGCAGCGAGTAGAAGAAGTTGATCAGCATGTCGGTTCTCCGCGGCGGGTGCGCGCACGCCTACCGATTGTTGCGGTTCATGAACACGAGGCGCTCGAACAGCGCGACGTCCTGCTCGTTCTTCAAGAGCGCACCGGCGAGCGGCGGCACGATCTGCTTGTGATCGGTCGAACGCAGCGCCTCGGGCGGAATGTCTTCGGCGAGCAGCAGCTTGAGCCAGTCGAGCAGTTCGGATGTCGACGGCTTTTTCTTCAGGCCCGATACGTTGCGCAGCTCGTAGAAGCTTTCGAGCGCCGCGCGCAGCAGTTCCTGCTTGATGCCGGGATAGTGGACCTCGACGATCTGCTGCATCGTCGCCGGATCGGGGAACTTGATGTAGTGGAAAAAGCAGCGGCGCAGGAACGCGTCCGGCAATTCTTTTTCGTTGTTCGACGTAATGATGACGAGCGGCCGCTCCTTCGCCTTCACGAGTTCGCGCGTCTCGTACACGTAGAACTCCATGCGATCGAGTTCGCGCAGCAGATCGTTCGGAAACTCGATGTCGGCCTTGTCGATTTCGTCGATCAGCAACACCGTCTGGCGGTCCGCTTCGAACGACTGCCACAACACACCTTTCACGATGTAATTGCGAATATCCTTCACGCGCTCGTCGCCGAGCTGGGAATCGCGCAGACGCGAGACCGCGTCGTATTCGTAGAGGCCTTGCTGCGCTTTCGTGGTCGATTTGATGTGCCACTGCATAAGCGGCTTGCCGAGCGCGGCCGCGACTTCCTCGGCGAGCATCGTCTTGCCGGTGCCGGGTTCGCCCTTGATCAGAAGCGGGCGCTTCAGCGTCATCGCGGCGTTGACCGCGAGCTTGAGGTCGTCGGTGGCGACGTATTGCGATGAGCCTTCGAAACGCATGACAGGACGCTCGTTCGGGGAAAATCCCAGTATAAGTCAGATGGGCTGGCGGCTTTGGCCACGCGGTCTTATCGTCTCGCGATGCCCGGGCGTGATGTGTCGCATGAATATGCGGTCGCGTTCGGGGTTGCGTCGACGGCCACGCGCAGGCCACGCGCAGGCCACGGCCCGCGCATTGCAGGCCGGCCCGGCCCTTGCCCGTCCGGTGGACGCCCGGCGCGGCGTCTTGGTACAATTGGGCCGATTTTTTTGGCCTGCGTGGCGATCGACAAAAAAGCGGCGTGGGCCGCCGCTTTTTTGAGCGTCCGTTTTTTGAGGCCATGAGTCGGGACTATATTCGGGGTCATGATTCGGGAGCCTGTATGCCGTGCACTGCGGGTTGTGCACTGCGTCGCGGGCGTATATCGGGGTTCGGTTCTGTGTCGTTGCGCTGTGCCCTCGAGAAGTGTCTTCGTATTTGTGCCTTCGTTTTTTGCGCCATTTCCCCTCAAGCCAGGTTACAAGAGCTATGAAAAAATTCGTCGGCAAACACGTCGTGATCGCAGCGCTGGCGGGCATTGCGGGCCTCGCGGCCACTGCCCGCGCAGCGGACGTCGTCGGCAACGCGAAAGCGGGCCAGGGCAAGGTCGCGATGTGCATCGGCTGCCACGGCATCCCCGACTACCGGACCGCTTACCCGGAGGTGTACCGGGTACCGATTCTCGGCGGCCAGAACGAACAGTATCTGCGCAACGCGCTGCATGCCTACAAGAAGGGCGACCGCCATTTCGACACGATGCGCGCCGTCGCGACCTCGCTCTCGGATCAGGACATCGCGGACATCGCGGCCTACTATGCGGCGCAAACCGCCACTTCGAAGAACAACCCCGACAAATGACCGGCCGCGCCTGCTTTAGCAGCCGTTTGGGCACAGTCGCACGGTCATTCCGCTACGCGGGCCAGGAGAATTCATGAAGAAGCACCCACACCCCCTCCACACGATGTTCAAAGTCGCATGCGCGTCGTTTGCGTTCGCGGGTTTCGTCGTCGCTTCGACTGCGGCGCAGGCGGCCGACGCGGACAACGGCAAGAACCTCGTCGCAAGCCATAACTGCGCGGCCTGCCACGGCGCGCAACTGAACAACCCGGTGAGCCCCGAGTATCCGAAACTCGCGGGGCAGCATGCCGACTACCTGTACTGGGCGATGCGCCAATATCAGATGGGCACCGGCAATCCGCACCTCGGCCGCAACAACCCGATCATGCAGGCGCAGGTGCAGAGCCTGTCGCTGAACGACATGAAGGACATCGCCGCTTACATCGAATCGCTGAAGGGCAGTCTGGTCGAGAAGAAGTAAGCGCTGCGCGTCGCGATCGGCGAGCCGGGGCTGTTAGCCGTGGCAGCGGCTTCGACTGCGATCAAATGAAAACACCCCGCTTTGGCGGGGTGTTTGTTTTTGGGGCGGGCACCGCCAGCGCTTGCTGCGTTCGATCAATCACGCGACGCGCGGCGCTCGATCCGCTGCAGGTACGCGTCCGTATCGGGCGGCGTGTTCGTGCGCTGTGCTTCCCAGATCGTTTCGCCGAGGCACTCCATGATTTCGTGCTGCGCGTCGTGCGTCGAGCCGCGTCGCGCGGCGAGCCGGTCGTGCGCCGCGCGAATGCCGGGCGGCTGGTCGATCGACAATTGCTCGCTGATTGCAAGGTGCATCGACAGATGCAGAAACGGATTCGTCTGGCCGCGCTCGGGCGAATAGTCCTGCGTGTTCGCTGCGTCGGGATCGCCCAGATCGGTGTGGTATTCAGGGTGCTCGACGATCCAGTCCGCCGCGATCGATTCGAGCGGCGTGAGGATTTCGCCCGCGCGCTGCTTGCGCCAGGTGTCGGTGAAAAAACGTCGGACTTCTTCGCGGCTGGGATTGAACATCGGCGGTGGCCAGAGCAAATAGCAGGGTCGGCAAGGACAAAAACACGACACGACACGATCATCGGTCATGCGTGGGACGTCGCGACACAGGTAACGCGGTGCGGCGACGTCGCACGGAGAGGTTTATTTTACGCCGCGGCGCCGGAGCGCGCCGCCCCTCGCGAACGCGTGCACAAGCCGCGCACATCCGCCCAGAGCGATGATGCTCGTGCGCTTCAGAGATCGGGCGGCGGCGTTTTCGGCTTGAACTCGCAAAGCGGTTCGATCACGCAGTGCCAGCATTCGGGCCGGCGCGCCTTGCACACATAGCGGCCGTGCAGAATCAGCCAGTGATGCGCGTCGTGCCTGAACTCGGCCGGCGTGAATTTCTCGAGCGCGGCTTCGACGGCGCGCACGTCCTTGCCGGGCGCGAGACCGGTTCGATTCGCAACCCGAAAGATGTGCGTATCGACGGCGATGGTCGGATGACCGAACGCCGTGTTCAACACGACATTGGCCGTCTTGCGGCCGACGCCGGGCAGGCTTTCGAGCGCCTCCCGGTCGGCCGGTACTTCGCCGTCGTACCGGTCGATCAGGATCTTGCATGCCGCGATCACGTTCTTCGCCTTGGTGCGGTAGAGGCCGATCGTCCTGATGTAGTCGGCGACCCCCTCTTCGCCGAGCTTGACGATTTTCTGCGGCGTGTTCGCGACCGGGAACATCCTGCGCATCGCCTTGTTGACCGACACGTCCGTTGCCTGCGCCGACAGCATCACGGCGATCAGCAGTTCGAACGGCGTCGTGTATTCGAGCTCCGTCGTCGGATGGGGATTCAGGCTTTGCAGCGTCTCGTAGATCGCGCGGCGTTTATTCGCGTTCATGCGGGAGGATCGGCGTTTCTAGCGCTTCGGGTTCGAGTGGTCGGGAGCGGGGTTCGTGCCGTTATCGCGGTGATCCGCGTCGATGCGAGGTGCTTCGGCGTCCGATGCATTGTCGTTGCGCGGCGCGCCGGTTTCATCCTCGATGCCGAGGCGCCGGCGGCGTGCTTCGGCGGCGTCGATCTGCGCCTGCACCTGGGCACTGACGTTCGCCGTGTTCTGCGGTCCTTGGCCCTTCGCCTGCATTTCCTCTTTCTTCTTTCGCGCACGCTCGAGCGCGGCTTCGATGACCGCGCGTTTTTTTGCGTTGGCGTCCGCGTTCGCGGCGGGCGATGCTGCGCCCGTCTCTCGCGGCGGCGCGCTTGCAGGTGCGGCGTGAACATCGCCAGGGGTGGCCCCGGCGGCATTGCCTGCTCCACTGCTGGCAGCGCCGGCAGCCGCGCTTCCTGCTGCTGAGCGTCGCGCTGCCGCGCGCGCTTCGGCCGCTTCGCGTTCGCGATCGAGCCGCGCGAGCCGCCGGTGGTAACGCTCGCGCGCCGCGTCGGCCTGCGGCTGGCTCCATGCGTCCCAACCCGTCGCGTCGCCGGTCACCGGAATCATTGCGATGCAGTCGACGGGGCAGGGCGGCACGCATAGATCGCACCCGGTGCAGAGTTCGGCGACGATCGTATGCATCTGCCTGGCCGCGCCGACGATCGCATCGACGGGGCACGCCTGCATGCACAGCGTGCAACCGATGCACAGGTTTTCGTCGATAAAGGCGACGGGCCGCGGCCGTTCGATGCCGTTGTCCGGATTGAGCGGAATGACCGGTTTGCCGAGCAGCGCCGCGAGCCGCGCAATGCCCTGCGCGCCGCCGGGCGGGCACTGGTTGTAGTTCGCGCTGCCGTCTGCGATGGCTTGCGCATACGGGCGGCAACCGTGGTAGCCGCACTTCGTGCATTGCGTCTGCGGGAGCAGATCTTCGATGCGGTCTGCGAGTGTTTTCGAATCAGTCACGGTGACGTGGTCGGGACTTGCTGCTGCGATTCATCGATGCTCCGCGGTGCGGTGACCGGCGGCATGCGCGTCGCGTGCGGTTTGGTTCGTTGTTTCCGTGCGACTCAATGCGATGCCGCCGTTGTGCGAGGTACTTCCGCCGCGCGCGGCTTATGCGACAAGGTTTTCGCCGAATTCGCATTATCGCCGATTTCCCCAGTTGCCATTACGAAAGCATGTGCCATAATCGAAGCGCTTTACGAATGACCGCAGGACGGTGTCTCCCACCAACCAGCCCGCGCAACGCCGCCATGCCGCTTCGACCAGGAAGCCCGGCCATGAAGCTGGCGGTGTGAATCGGAATACGCGGCTCACGAAGCACGTTGCCACCATGAATCAGCCGAAAATCAAAAGAGATCCTGAAGGCACCCGTCGCCGTATTCTGCTCGCGGCGGCCGAGGAGTTTGCGAATGGTGGGTTGTTCGGCGCGCGCGTCGATCAGATTGCCCGCCGCGCGGAAACCAACGAACGCATGCTCTATTACTACTTCGGTAGCAAGGAGCAGCTGTTCACCGCGGTACTCGAACACGCGTTCAGCGCGCTCACCGAAGCCGAGCGCACGCTCGACCTCGCGGGCGTTGCGCCGGTCGAAGCGATCACGCGTCTCGCGCATTTCGTGTGGGACTACTATCGCGATCACCCGGAACTGCTGCGGCTCGTCAACAACGAGAACCTGCACGAGGCGCGATATATGCGGAAGTCGACGCGTATTCGCGAGATGATCTCACCGATCGTCGCCACGCTCGGCGGCATTCTCGAGCGCGGTCAGCGTGCGGGATTGTTTCGTACGAACGTCGACCCATTGCGTTTTTACGTGACGCTCTCCGGCATGGGGTACTACATCGTGTCGAACCGCTTCACGCTCGAAGCGACGCTCGCGCGCGACTTCAGTTCGGCTGCGGAGCGCAGCGAGATGATCCAGATGAACACCGAAATTCTGCTCGCGTATCTGCTGCGACGTTGATCTCGCATGCGCGCCGTGGCCGTCGAAGCGACGGGCAGAGCGCGCAATGCAGAGACAAAAACGGCGACGCCTCATGGAGGTGTCGCCGTTTTGTTGCGTTGGTGCTCTGTTCGAGTGCTTGTTAAGCCTCGGCGTGCTCGACCTCGGGCTTCTTTGCCTTGTTGTGCTCGAGGATAAAGTCGCGCAGTTGCGGGTAGATGATCGTGCGCCAGCGGCGGCCCGAGAAGATGCCGTAGTGGCCGCATTTCTCGGCAGTGAAATGCTGACGGTGCTTCGCCGCAATGCCCGTGCAGAGTTCGTGCGCGGCGTGCGTCTGCCCGCTGCCCGAGATGTCGTCGAGCTCGCCTTCGATCGTGAACAGGGCGGTGTGCTTGATGTCCTGCGGCCGCACCCGTTCGCCGGCGACTTCCCACGTGCCTTCCGCAAGCCGGAATTCCTGGAACACGACCTGGATTGTCTGAAGATAGTACTCGGCGGCCATATCGAGCACCGCGTTGTATTCGTCGTAGAAACGGCGATGTGCTTCGGCATCTTCTTCGTCGCCGCGCAGCATGCTCTGATAGAAGTCCCAGTGCGATGCCGCGTGCCGCTCCGGATTCATCGCGACGAAGCCCGCATGCTGCAGGAAGCCCGGATAGACGCGGCGCCCGACGCCTGGATAGTTCGACGGCACGTTGTAGATCACATTGGACTCGAACCAGTTGATCGAGTGCTGGGTGGCGAGCGAGTTAACCGAGGTCGGGCTTTTGCGTGCGTCGATCGGGCCGCCCATCATCGTCATCGTGCGCGGCGTGTCCTCGCCGCGGCTTGCCATCAGCGAGATCGCGGCAAGCACGGGCACGGTCGGCTGGCACACGGAAATGACATGCAGGTTCTTCGCGCCGATATGGCGGATGAATTCCTGGATGTACGCGATGTAGTCGTCGAGATCGAACGGGCCGTCTTCGAACGGCACCATGCGCGCATCGATCCAGTCGGTGATGTAAACCTTGTGGTCTTGCAGCAACGTGCGCACCGTATCGCGCAACAACGTGGCGTGGTGGCCGGACAGCGGTGCGCATACGAGTACGACAGGCTCGTCCTTCAGTTGCGCGACCGCGTCGCTATCGTCGGCGAAGCGCTTGAAGCGCAGCAGACGGCAAAACGGCTTTTCGACGATCGTCTGTTCGACGATCGGAATGTTGTGGCCGTCTTTGACAATCTGGTGAAGATTGAACTCGGGCTTTTCGTAGTCTTTGCCGAGCCGGTACAGCAGTTCGTAGCCTGCCGATAGCCGGGTCGCTCCCGGCACATACGCGAGCGGACTGGCCGGATTCGCGAACGACTTCGATGCTGCCTGAGCCCAGGCGGTAAGCGGACTCAAAAGCGCCCGCTGGAATTCGTGAAATTGATAGAGCATGGTTGCTCCAGCGTTATTGCGGTGCGCGCGGGGCTGCGCGAAAACACGCGTAGCGTCGAGGCGGCCCGTACGGGTTGTTGAAATTGGAATTGTCGGCCGACAGACTCGTCGATGATATCCGCGCGCGCGAAGTTGTGCAATGCAGCAACGGTGCGGCAGGCCACAAACCGAATGTCATCAGAAGCATCATCCAATCATGCTACCGGCGACGCTTGCGCGCCGGCGTTCAAGGGACCGGCTGCCGGTCCTTCCCCGTCGTGCGGCGGCTGGCCGGTTGCCTTTGCCATTTCCTGCTCGTGTTTCATCAGATTGAGGCCCGTATGCACGAGCGCGACATGCGAAAAGCCCTGCGGGAAATTCCCGACGAGCCGCCCGGCAGTCGGATCGTATTCCTCGGCAAGCAACCCGACGTCGTTGGCAAGCGACAGCAGGCGTTCGTACATGTCGCGCGCTTCTGCCACTCGCCCTTGCAGCGCAAGGTTGTCCACGAACCAGAATGAACACGCAAGAAATGTTCCTTCGCCCGGCGGCAAGCCGTCGTCGACGCGGGTCGTACGATAGCGCATCACAAATCCGTCGTGCATCAGATATTTCTCGATGGCGGCGACGGTTCCCGCAATGCGCGGATCGGACGGCGGCAGGAAACCGAGCAGGGGTAACAATAGCACGCTTGCATCAAGTTCGCTGCCCCCATAGATTTGAGTAAAGGCGTTGATGTCGGGGTTCCAGCTCTTCGCGCAGACGTCGGCATGGATGCGCGCGCGCATCTCGCGCCAACGGTCGAGCGGCGCGGGCAGGTCGAACGACTCGGCCGACTTGATCGCCCGGTCGTAGGCGACCCACGCCATGACCTTCGAGAACGTGAAGTGCTGGCGCCCGCCGCGCGTTTCCCAGATTCCTTCGTCAGGTTCTTCCCAGATCGTCTCGAGGTGCGCGAGCATCGCGCGCTGCACGTTCCACGCGGTCTCGTCGGCCTGCAAGCCGCCGACGCGCGCGAGATGCAGTGCATTCATGACTTCGCCGTACACGTCGAGCTGCAGCTGGCCGACTGCGTTATTGCCGATGCGCACCGGCTTGGCGCCCTGGTAGCCGGGCAGCCAGTCGAGTTCGAATTCGGGCAGGCGCCGCTCGCCGCCAAGACCGTACATGATCTGCACCTGCTCCGGCGCGCCCGCCATGACGCGGCCGAGCCAGGCGCGCCACGCGCGCGCTTCGTCGTAGTAGCCGCCGCGCATCATCGCGAGCAGCGTGATCGTCGCATCGCGCAACCACACGTAGCGGTAGTCCCAATTCCGCGTGCCGCCCAGCTGCTCGGGCAGCGACGTGGTCGGCGCCGCGACGATGCCGCCGGTCGGCTCGTACGCGAGCGCTTTCAGCGTGATCAGCGAGCGCTGGATCTCCTTCGCATAGCGGCCTTCGACCTTGCTGCGCGACGACCATTCGAGCCAGTGGTTTTCGGTGCGCGCGAGCGCGGTCAGCGGATCGTGCGCGGGCGGGATGCGCAGATGCGACGCCGAATACGTGAGCGAGAACGGCACACGTTCGCCTTCGGACACCGTGAACTCGGCGACGGTGCGCATGTTCTCGCCCTTCAGGTCGACCGGCGTGCGTAACGCGACCGTATCGGGGCCGACGATCGCCTTGATGCCGCTGTCGTGCTGGAGGCGGCTCACCCACGGAATCGAGAAGCCGTAGTCGAAGCGCAGCACGAGTTCCATCTGCATCTTCACGCTGCCGCGCTTGCCGACCACGATACGGATCAGTTCCGACCAGCCGTTGCCAGGCGGCATGAAGTCGACGACGGTGACTGCGCCGTCGGCTGTTTCGTAGTCGGTCTCGAGAATCAGCGTTTCGCCGCGATAGCGGCGCCGCGTCGCTTTCGGGTTGTCGCCGCACGGCGCGATGAGCCAGCGGCCGTTGCTTTCGGTGCCGAGCAGCGCGGCAAAGCATGCGCAGGAATCGAAGCGCGGCCAGCAAAGCCAGTCGACCGATCCATCGCGGGAAATCAGCGCGGCCGTGTGGCCGTCGCCGACGAGTGCGTAGTCTTCAATGGGTGCGGGCATAGATGTCAAATTCGGCGTGAGATCCGGCTGAATTCGATCGAGCGATCGGATTGAGCGATGAGTAAAAAATGCGCATCGCGCGAATGCGCCCATTCATAAACGCCGATCTTACCGGAGCGGCGCAGTACATATTGATTTAACGCAAGCGGGAGAAATTGAGTACTGGCAGGCCTCTTTTCGAATGCCTACAATCAGACTTCCCGGATATGTCATGCGAGCGGCGGCGTTGTTCCCGACATCGTCGCCGGTTCGCGCCCAAGGTGCAGTTTCGAGGACGAAAGCCATGCTGAACCCGTCGAAAACCGATTGCATCACCATTCTTTCCGCCGCCAGCGAATTGCCTGATGGCAAGCTGTTGCCTCTCGATTGCCGTTCACTCGGTCTGACTCGTAATGGAATGGAAACCGCCGCCGCGTTTCTGATCGAGCGCGCGTGTTTCAAACGATATAGCGAAACCGGTGGTCATTATGCCGTCGGCGGCCTGTCGCTGCAGGGTCGCTTGCGTCTGGACCAACTGGCGAACGGTTGAGCGAATTGCGGGGCGAGCGAAGTCGCCCCGTCAGCCGCATCCATTAGCGAATTCCTGTCGGTAACAAACCATCCTCCCGCGCACGCAATGCGGCGCGCGGGCATCGTTTGCGCATCGATGATGCGCAAACGATGCATGACCGGATGGATGTTCGAACGAGCGGTTCCGCACGCATCCGCTCAACGAACAGTCGCGCGCGCTCACTTCATGCCGAACAATCCGATTACACCGATGATGATCAGATACAGCGCGACGATGTAGTTGAGCAGACGAGGCATGACCAGAATCAGAATGCCTGCGATCAGCGAGACGAGCGGTCCGAGACTGAGAGTGACGTTCATGAAGACTCCATTGTTTGAGTTAGCCTGATTGAGCCTCGAAAGGCTGCAACGCTCCTATACTTGCTTGCGCGTACAACCAATACACCGACTCGCTACACCGGTGGCCTGCGCCAACCTCTGCTGCCAGCCCCGCGAGCGGACCGCCATGGGTCCGCATGCATGAACTGGAGACCAGCGACACCGTAATAACCGAAGAATCGATGTCAGAGGAGACCGTCATGCATTGCTTCAACCGGGCCGCGGCGCCCCGTGCCCCGCGGTCGCGCCGACGCGGGCTTACGTTTGCGTTCCGGTTTCTGCCCGGTTTTCGCCGTCGGCTTCCTGCTTCGACAGCCTCGATCATAAAAGGACTTGCACTCATGGTCTCGATCATTGCCACGTCCGCTTCCGCACAGCGTACCGCCGCCCCGCCTGCCGACGGCGTCTACGATCTGCTCGTCGGCACCTACACGGGCCCGAAGAGCGAAGGGATCGACGTCTACCGCTTCGACACGAAGACCGGCGAGGCGTCGCGCGTGTCGTCCGCGCAGACCGTCAATCCGTCGTATCTCGTCGCCAGCCGCGACGGCCGCTTCGTCTACGCGGTCAACGAATTGCCCGGCGACAACGGTCCGGCCACGACGCGCGGCGATATCAGCGCGTTCGGGTTCGACGCGAAAAGCGGGCAATTAACGTTCCTGAACAAGGTATCGGCCGAAGGCAACGATCCGTGCTATCTGAGCATCTCGCCCGATGGCCGCTATCTGAGCGCAGCCAACTATTCCGTCGCGGCCGATCCGGGCGGCAGCTTTGCGGTGTTTCCGCTCGCGTCCGACGGCAGGGTCGGCCAGGCGGTGCTGACGGTGCATCACGAAGGCAGCGGGCCGGTGAAAGGGCGGCAGGACAACGCACACGTGCATTCGACGGTGTTTTCGCCGGACGGACGGTATCTGTTCGCGCAGGATCTCGGCGCCGACAAGCTCTTTTCGTATCGGTACACGCCCGACGGCAGCCGCGGGCTGCTGGGCCCGACCGAGCGCCGCTATGTCGACATGAAGGCGGGCACGGGTCCGCGTCACCTCGTGTTCGCGCCGGACGGCAAGCATGCCTATCTGACGAGCGAGCTTGCGGCGACAGTCAGCGTGTTCGACTATCACGACGGCAACCTGACACTCGTGCAGACCTTGCCGATGACGAAGCCCGGCTTCAAAGGGCAGGTCGGCGCGGCGGCGCTTCACCTGTCGCCCGATGCGCGCTTCCTCTACGCGAGCAACCGCGGCGATGCGAACGAGATCGTGATCTACGCAGTCGATCCGGCCAATGGGCACCTGCGCGAAGTCGGACGCCAGTCGAGTCACGGCAAGGCGCCACGCGAGTTTTCGATCGACCCGACCGGGCACTGGCTGATCGTCGGCAACCAGAATAGCGACACCGCGTATGTGTTTCGCCGCGATGCCCGCAGCGGGCTGCTCGACGCGAACCCGACGCGCCTCGATATCGGCTCGCCCGTCGATTTCGTCTGGGTGTCGCCGTCGTGAACGCGCACTGGTCGGCTCGTCGTTGATGAATGGGGCATACGCCGCGTCGGAAAGTGGTAAGCGCAATCGTCTTCGCCGTTGTGAAGTAATCGTCCTGGGACACGATGAGAACAACGTTCGCGACGGTCATGCTGGTGACGACGGTGGCGCTGCAAACCGCGCCGCTGCCCGCGCACGCCGATTGCGATTACTCGATCGACTGGGTCGCGCGCGCGTGTTCGCGCGTCTCGCGCGTTGTGCATGAAGGCACGTGGGATCTCTATCTGACTGGCTACGGTTGGCATATCGACGGCTATACGGAAGAGCATCGCCAGTCGCTGAACGCGTATTCGTGGGGCGGCGGCGCGGGCAAGCACTTCACGGACGAGAACGGTAACGACGACATCCTGTTCGCCTTCATCTTCCTCGATTCCCACGAGAACCCGGAGCCGATCGGCGGCTGGGCGCGTCAGTGGTACACGAAGCCGGTGCTCGGCGGATTGTCGGTCGGCGGCGGCTATTTCATCGGCTTCACGGCGCGCAACGATATCGCGCACTATCTGCCGGTTCCGCTCGCGTTGCCGATCGGATCGTTGCGTTACCGGAACGCGTCGTTGATGGGCACGTTCATTCCGCGTATCCCGGGCCTTAACGAAGGAGACGTGGCCTTCTTCTGGGCGCGCTACGAGTTCTGATGCATACGGCGGGCAGCGTTCTGCCGCCCGACGAATGCCTGATTCGATGCCCGATTCAAGCCTAATCGGGCGCGGGCCCCGGCGCCAGTACCTCGCGGCTGCCGTTGATGCCCATCGACGAGACGAGCCCGGCCGCTTCCATCTGCTCGACGAGCCGCGCCGCGCGGTTATAGCCGATGCGCAATTGCCGCTGCACGGCGGAGATCGATGCGCGCCGCGTGCGCACGACGAAGGCGACCGCCTCGTCGTAGAGCGGATCGGCTTCCGCGTCGGGCGCATCGCCAAACAGGTCTTGCGGCGCGCCGTCGGCGGCCGGTCCGTCGAGAATGCCTTCCTCGTACTGCGGCTCGCCGAACTGCTTCAGATGCTCGACGACGCGATGCACTTCTTCGTCGGCGACGAACGCGCCGTGCACGCGCTGCGGATAGCCTGTGCCCGGCGGCAGGAACAGCATGTCGCCCTGGCCCAGCAGCGACTCGGCGCCCATCTGGTCGAGAATCGTGCGCGAGTCGATTTTCGACGACACCTGGAATGCGACGCGCGTCGGAATGTTCGCCTTGATGAGGCCGGTGATCACATCGACCGACGGCCGCTGCGTCGCGAGTATCAGGTGGATACCGGCGGCGCGCGCCTTTTGCGCGAGGCGCGCGATCAGCTCTTCGATCTTCTTGCCGGCCACCATCATCAGGTCCGCGAGCTCGTCGATCACGACCACGATGAGCGGCAGCGGCGACAACGGTTCGGGATCGTCGGGCGTCAGCGAGAACGGATTGCCGATCTTTTTTTCGTGCGCTTGCGCGTCGCGGATCTTCTGGTTGAAACCGGCCAGGTTGCGCACGCCCACGGCCGACATCAGCCGGTAGCGTTTTTCCATTTCGCCGACACACCAGTTGAGCGCGTTCGCCGCGAGCTTCATATCGGTGACGACGGGCGCGAGCAGATGCGGAATGCCTTCGTAGACCGACAGCTCGAGCATCTTCGGGTCGATCATGATGAGCCGCACGTCCTCGGGCGTCGCCTTGTAGAGCAGCGAGACGATCATCGCGTTGATCGCGACCGACTTGCCCGAACCCGTTGTGCCCGCAACGAGCATATGCGGCGCCTTCGCGAGATCGGTGACGACGGGATGCCCGGTGATGTCCTTGCCCATCGCGAGCGTCAGGTTCGACGCGGAGTGCTGATAGACATTCGCCTCGAGAATTTCCGAGAGGCTGATCATCTGGCGCTTTGCGTTCGGCAATTCGAGGCCCATGCAGGTTTTGCCCGGAATCGTCTCGACCACGCGGATCGACGTCAGACCGAGCCCGCGCGACAGGTCCTTCATGAGGCCGACGATCTGGCTGCCGCGCACGCCGAGCGCCGGCTCGACCTCGAAACGCGTGATGACGGGGCCTGCCGATGCGCCGACCACGGTTACCGGCACCTTGAACTCCTGCAGCCGCTGCTCGATCAACTGGCTCGTTTCGGCAAGCTTCTCATCGGAGATCGGCTCGACTTCGGTCGATGCGCGAGCGAGCAGGGCGAGGCCCGGCAACTCGATATGCGAGGCGGCGGGCGCGTGGAACTCGAAGCTCGTTGGCGCGTGGCCGCGCAGTGACGCGCGCGAGGAATCGGGCGCCGCCGGGGCATCGGCGGCGGCGTTTGCGCTGGCGGGAGCGGCAGTGCTGCCGCTCGGCGACTCGCCTCCGTTGGTCGGGGCGTTGCCGCTGGCGGCATCGTCGTCAAGCTGTTGTGCTGCGCCGTCGCGGTCAAACGATGCGCTCGACGCGATGGGCGTCACCGGATGCGCCGCCTGCGCGCCTGGGAATTGCACGACGTTCGAGGGCGCGGGCTCGGCGGGAGTCGCGGGTGATGCGTCTTGTGGTTGTGCAACCAATGTGGGCGCGGCTGTCTCTGCTGACGTCTCGTCGACGGACGATGCGGGGGCCGGCGTCGGATGCGCACTCACGATATGCAACTGGGGCCCGCCGTGGCGTGCCCCTTGCGCATCGAGCGCAACTGCCGCGGACGTCGACAGCGTATGCGATGTCATCGACGAACCGGTGCGCAGCGTGGCCACGGTTTCTTCGATCGCATCCCATGGGGCGAGCGTGGGCGTCGTGGCCGGGACCGGAGGTGCAGGGTAGGGCGTGCCGCCCGTGCTCGACGGGTTCTCGATTGCGCTGGAAGCGCCCGATGCGGCTGGCGTGCGCGGTGCGCCCGATGCGGCAGAGTCGCCCGGGACACTCGGGACACCGCCGATCTCGTCTGACCGACGCTCATCGCTCGCAGCCGGCGGCGCGGCGGGCGCCGACCCGTTCGGCGCGGCGTTTGCGCCTGTCTCGCGAGTCGGCTCGTCGGCGCGGGCTGGTACGTCATGCCCCGTTCGTGGCTTTGAGTCGTCGGGCGTTGTGCCCATCGCGGCGACATCGCTTGCAGCTGCGTCGCCTCGCGTCGCCTCATCGGTTCCCGCCGCTTTCGCGGGTTCCGCCTGGCTGCGCCGCGCGAGGCTCGCGCCCGCAAGCGTCGTCCAGCGCGCGGTGTTTTCCTCGATGCTGCGCAGCGTTTCGCGCACGCCCGGTGCCGGTTCGACGCGTGGCCCGGTCGACGCCGGACGCTTGAAGCCCAAGGCGGGTGAGCGTGTCGACGACCCGACGGCGGAACTCGGCTGCGCAGGTGTCGACGCACCCGGTGCGGCCACGCGGCCCGTCTGCGGCGAAGCCATCTGCGAAGACGACGAAGTGGATGGAGTGGACGAAGTGGACGGAGTGGCGGAGGCAGGCCGCATCGGCGCGCGGTGCATTGGCGTCGTCGCGCTCGATCCCGCGGTTCCGGTCGGACTCGACGAAGCCGGCGCCGGCCGCTGCGCCGCCGTTTCGCGCGCGGACGCGACCGCGCGATTTCCTGGCGCATTGCTGCCGCCACTGCCGCCAGTGCCACTACCGGCAAGCGGCATCGACATTGCTGGTGTTCCCGTCGCGCTTGCCGCATTGACGGGCGAAACACCGACACCACCTGCTACTGAACCACGCGACGCGAATCCCGCGCCACCCGCAGCCGATGGCGTGCGATCGCGCGGCAAGCCGCCGTCGGACCCGCCGCGCAGCCACCCGGCGGGCGCGACCGGTTCCGCGGGCGCCCATCCAGCACCGGTCTGCGCGCCCCGCGCGCCGACGTTTCCGCCGGCGCTGTCGGCGGACGAAGCATGGCCGGCGCGCGAGGCACCGGCCGCCCCCGTTGCCGACCCGGCCGCAGCTTTACCGCGCGTCGTTGCAGGCGGTTTCCAGACGGTCGGCCGTGTGTATCGTCCGTTCGAGCGTGGCGTGATCGCGTTGAGGCGAGGATCCGCGTTTGCGTTGATCCCCGAATTGATCCCTGAATGGACCCCTGAATGGACCCCCGAGCTCGCGCCCGAGTGAATGCCCGAGCCGATCCCTGCGTTGCTGCGTGCTCCGGCATGCCGTGCCGCATGCGCCGCCGCCGATGCATCGTTATCGGCGCGCCTGCTGCGCCGTGCCGCGCCGCGTATGCGCGGCAGGCCGAGCCCGAAGGCCGCATCGGCCCACGCCAGCAGGCTCGACCAGCGAAACCCGAGCAGCCACGGCAAGCTCACCGCGAACAGCACGCCCATCGCGACCGGTGTGCCGACGCGTCCCAGCAGATGGCCCAATCCGTTCGCAAGCGCATGACCGGCGCCGTCCATGCCGGCGATATCGACGAGCGACGCTTCCAGCGTGCAGCTCGCCACCATCACGCAGACGAAGCCGAGCCACAGCCGGATCGTGCCTGGACCGCGCAGGCCCGTGCCGCCAGGCAGCGCGGATTTCACGAGGCGCCAGATGAGAGGGAGCAACCAGACGGTCGACCCGCCGAACCAGCCGAAAACTGCCGTATGCATGCTAGACATCAACGAATGACGGACGCGCCGCAGCGCAACCCGTCGAGTTTAAACTGACGAAGCGCTTCGTTTGCGCGCCGTCATCGCGCATCGTCATTTTTCGCTGCGTGCGAACACGAGCGTGTCGCCGGATGCGGTGATCAACTGCAGTTCCTGCGGCGCACGCATCTGCACGCCGCTCTTGTCGACATGCGCAAGCGCGTCGAGATAGTCGCTTTCGAGTTTGCCGCCGACGCTCGCACAGGCCATGCGTGTGCCTGCAAGCGGCCCGAAGCTGAGCTTGCCGTCCCTCAGCATGTACGTGCCCGTATAGCGGTTGCAGCCCGAAAAGCCGCTTGCGCGGCGTTGGCCGTTTGCGGTCGACAGCACCAGCGTGATCGACGCATCGGCGGTTTTGTCGGCCTCGCCATGCGGCACGTCGCGCGTGGCGCCGTCCGCGCGCGTCCAGCTGGTCAACTGCCAGCTCGTGTCGTCGAGCAATTGCGTGGCGGCCGGGTTGAACGGGTCGGGCGGCGGCGCGTCCGCGTCGGTGTGCTGCGGTAGCGAGCAAGCCGCGCAGAGTGCGGCGGCCGCGAGCAATGCGCCGACACTGCGCATGCGTGCCGCGCGGCGCCTGCCGCGGTGCTCGCCATCGTTCTCGAGTGAGAACGGCGCGGCAGCAGGCAAAGATGCAACGCGTCGCGCAGCGGACATGAGAACCATGGCGTCGTTCCTGTCGAAACTGGAAAGGCGTAAGGGTAACGCACTACGCACCGCGCAAGCGAGTGCGAATCGCCGGTACGTACCGGTACATACCGATACGTACCGGTACATACCGATACGCAACGGCCGATACGCAACGCCGTTGCGCAACCGCGGCCGCATTCGTCGAAGCCCCGGCGCGGCGCGGACAGCGGGGCCGCGCATGTTAACATCGCCGCACCCCTTCGATCCACCCATTGCATTTGTTTGGAGTTTCCATGCAGACCGGCCAACGTATCGGCACACCGCTTTCTCCTTCGGCTACGTGCGTCATGCTGCTCGGCGCAGGCGAACTGGGCAAGGAGGTGATCATTGCACTGCAGCGTCTGGGCGTCGAAGTGATCGCCGTCGACCGTTATCACAATGCGCCGGGCCATCAGGTTGCGCATCGCGCGCATGTGATCGACATGACCGATCCGGCCGCATTGCGCGCGCTCGTCGAGAAAGAAAGGCCGCATCTGATCGTGCCTGAGATCGAAGCGATCGCGACCGACGCGCTCGCCGCGATCGAAACCGACGGCATTGCCGAAGTGATCCCCACCGCGCGCGCCACGCAGCTGACGATGAATCGCGAAGGCATCCGCCGCCTCGCGGCCGAAGAGCTTGGCCTGCCGACCTCGCCGTATGCATTTGCCGACTCGCTCGACGAACTGAAGGCAGGCATCGCCAGGGTCGGCTATCCGTGCGTCGTGAAACCGGTGATGTCGTCGTCGGGCAAAGGGCAGTCCGTCGTGAAGAGCGCGGCCGATGTCGACGCGGCATGGCAATACGCGCTCGCCGGCGGGCGCGTGAATCATGGGCGTGTGATCGTCGAGGGTTTTATCGACTTCGACTACGAGATCACGCAGTTGACCGTGCGCGCGCTCGATTCGGCCAGCGGCGAAACGCGCACGTATTTCTGCGACCCGGTCGGCCATGTGCAGGTGGCCGGCGACTACGTCGAATCGTGGCAGCCGCAACCGATGAGCCCACGCGCGCTAGAACGCACGCGCGAAGTCGCGCATAAGGTCACCGAGGCGCTTGGCGGCCGCGGCCTGTTCGGCGTCGAACTCTTCGTGCGCGGCGACGAAGTGTGGTTCTCGGAAGTGAGTCCGCGGCCGCACGATACGGGGCTCGTCACGCTCGCCTCGCAGCGGCTCTCGGAATTCGAACTGCATGCACGCGCCATTCTCGGCCTGCCTGTCGACACGTCGCTGCGCGCGCCGGGCGCGTCGGCGGTGATCTACGGTGGGCTCGACGAAGCCGGCATCGCATTCGAAGGCGTCGCGCAGGCGCTTGCGGTGCCCGGTGCGGACTTGCGGCTGTTCGGCAAGCCGGAGAGCTTCGTGAAGCGCCGCATGGGTGTCGCGGTCGCGACGGGTGCGGATGTCGAGGAGGCTCGCGCGCGGGCTAAAGAAGCTGCGGCGGCAGTGCGGCCGGTTTCGGCCAAGTAGCTGCGCACACGGTTGGCAAGTCTCGGCGCGGCAGTGGCAAACGCGATTCGCTGCACGGTGAACTGCGCGGTGAACTGCGCGGTCAACTGCGCGTTCGACCACATCGGCGCCATCTCTGAATATGCGGAGTGTTCGATGAATCAGCGGTTCATTCCAGCAGCGGCGGCGCTTGCCGCTGTCTCGATCGTATTGTCGGCGGCGCTTCCCACCGTTGCGGTCGCAGCCACCGGCAGTACGCCGCGCTTCGGCGACCTGCGTACGGAAAAACCGCGCATGCAGAAATATACGTGCGCGACGGGCCGTATTCTGCACGTCACGTATCTGAGCGCGTCGAACGGCCAGAGCTTTGCGGTCGTGCCCGTGAACGGCAGGGACATGTTGTTCGTAAGCACGATATCGGGCTCCGGCGTGCGCTATCAGGCGGGCAGCTATACGTGGTGGACGAAAGGCCCGCGCGCGGACCTGTACGACTCGATGCAAGGAGGGCCCGATGCGCCGCCGATCCTCTCCGATTGCGTGACGATCGTGCGCTAGAGCTCACTTTGGCTGCGCGTGTCACGCCATTGTCGCGAGAGCGCGCCAGTCTTCTGGTTTTGGCCGGTCGGTGGCTATCGCATGCCCGTCGCGCGTGCGATAGCCGCCAAAAGCCCATCGGAGCCGCTTGCGTCGAAGTGCTACAATAGCGCCCTTTGCGGCGGGTATATGTGCCGCCCGACGCGGACGCGGGCCGATTCGCCCTGTTTTATGCAGGTGGGGTCGCGGAGGGCAGTCGCCCTCGGGGTGCTTGGGCCGCCAGGTCTTGCCGATCGCCCGGCTTTGCGTTCTCCGGGCTTTATGTTAGCCCGGCCGTGTGTTCGCCCGGCTTTGTGTTCGCCCGGCTTTGTGTTCGCCCGGCTTTGTGTTCGATTACCCGGCGCGCCCGCGGCACATCGCGTGCTCAGCGTTCACCTGATGCCGTCGGCGGCGCCGGCCGCTTCACCAGACAGTCAAACGGCGCGCAAGCTCGCCGCATGCTTGCCCGGTGGCCATATAGCGGCCATGCAGGCGGCCGCCGTTCAGATCAGGCAGGCAGTACGAGGCTTCGCGCCGTCGCGCGTAGTCGCATTTTTACCGATAGCAGCCACCATGTCCGACACAGTTGTCACTCCTAGCACCGCGACCTTCGACCAGTTCGGCCTGTCGGCCGACATCCTGAAAGCCATCGCGGAGCAGGGCTACACGACGCCGACGCCGATCCAGGCGCAGGCGATTCCTGTCGTGCTGGGCGGCCGCGACGTAATGGGCGCCGCGCAGACCGGCACCGGCAAGACTGCCAGCTTCTCGCTGCCGATCATCCAGCGGCTGTTGCCGGCCGCGAGCACGAGCGCCTCGCCGGCGCGCCACCCGGTGCGCGCGCTGATCCTGACGCCGACGCGCGAACTGGCGGACCAGGTGGCCGCAAACGTGCAGGCGTATGCGAAACACACGCCGCTGCGAAGTGCCGTTGTGTTCGGCGGCGTCGATATGAACCCGCAATCGGCGGAACTGCGGCGCGGCGTCGAAATCCTGATCGCGACGCCGGGGCGCCTGCTCGACCACGTGCAGCAGAAAACCGCGAATCTCGGCCAGGTGCAGATTCTCGTGCTCGACGAAGCGGACCGCATGCTCGATATGGGCTTTCTGCCCGACCTGCAGCGCATCCTGAACCTGCTGCCGAAAGAGCGTCAGACGCTGCTCTTTTCCGCGACGTTCTCGGGCGAAATCAAGAAGCTGGCCGCCACATACCTGCGCAACCCGCAGACCATCGAAGTCGCGCGCAGCAACTCGACGGCCGCCAACGTCACGCAGATCGTCTATGAAGTCGCGGAAGGCGACAAAACCGGCGCGGTCGTGCAACTGATACGCGAGCGCAGCCTCAAGCAGGTCATCGTGTTCTGCAACAGCAAGATCGGCGCAAGCCGGCTCGCGCGGCAACTCGAACGCGACGGCGTGGTCGCGACCGCGATTCACGGCGACCGTTCGCAAAGCGAGCGGATGCAGGCGCTCGACGCCTTCAAACGCGGCGAGATCGAAGCGCTCGTCGCCACCGATGTCGCGGCGCGCGGCCTCGATATCGCCGAATTGCCGGCCGTCATCAACTTCGATTTGCCGTTCAATGCCGAAGACTATGTGCACCGCATCGGTCGCACGGGGCGAGCGGGCGCATCGGGCGATGCGCTGTCGCTGTTCAGCGCGAACGAACGCAAGCAGTTGCAGGATATCGAGAAGCTCATCAAGCGGCCGCTCGAAGTACAGCGGCTCGTCGTCGATGTGCCGGTGCGGCACCATCACGACGATCGCGGCGGCCGTCGCAGCCGCGACGAGCGCGATGACCGCGGCAGCCGGCGCCGTTCGGGCGGCGGCTTCGAGCGCGGCGCTTCGCATTCGCACCGTCAGCCGCCGATCGACGATTTCTTCCTGAAGCCGTACGAGCCGTCGCCGAGCGCGCTGTCCGCGGCGTCGGCGAAGCGCGACGAGAACGACGGTGCGCCGCAAAAGCCGGCGTCGAAGCAGCCGCTCGCCGCGCTGCTGGGCGGCTTCGGCATGCCGCGCAAGACTTCTTCGTCTTCCTGATCTTTGCTGATCACCCGGGCCGTGACGGCCCGGCGTCGCGTGTTCTCTCTTCTCTAGGCGCGCTTATTTCTTCGACGGCGTCACCACGACCGTACAGGTCGTGCCGGCCGACAGCAGCACGCCGTCGGGCACCGAATCGATCTTGATGCGCACGGGTACGCGCTGCGCGAGGCGCACCCAGTTGAAGGTCGGATTCACGTCGGCGAGCAGTTCGCGGCTTTCCGGGTTGTCGCGGTCGTAGATGCCGCGCGAGATGCTCTCGACGTGACCGCGCAGCACGCCGCCGCTCATCAGCCGCATTTCGGCCGCATCGCCGAGGCGCACGTGCGGCAGCTTCGTTTCCTCGAAGTAGCCGTAGACCCAGAACGAGTGGCTATCGACGATCGCAAGCTTCGCCGACCCTGCGATCGCATAGTCGCCGCGAAACACGTTGAGATTCGTCACGTACCCGTCGACGGGCGAGAGCACGCGCGTGCGCTCGAGATTGAGCTTCGCCGCATCGAGCGCCGCGACGGCCTGCTGATACTGCGCTTGCGCCGAATTGGCGGTATGCGTCGCGTTTTCGCGCGATTCCTTCGACACCACGAGACTGTCCAGATCCGCGCGCCGTTTCGCGTCGTCGCGGCGCATCTGCAGCTCGGCCTTGCGCGCGGCGACCGCCGCCTGCGCCTGCTCGACCGCGATCCGATAGTGCGACGGGTCGATCTGCATGAGCAGATCGCCTTTCCTGACGAGCTGGTTGTCGCGCACCGGCAGCTCGACGACCGCGCCCGACACGTCGGGCGCGATATTGACCACTTCGGCGCGCACGCGGCCATCGCGCGTCCACGGTTCGTCCATGTAGTGGATCCACAGCGCGCGGCCGATCAGTATCGCGACGATGAAAATCGCCACAGTCGCGATAAACCCGAGAATGTTACGGATGGTCATGATTCGACTCTTTTCGACTCTTTCAACGATAAACCGCGAGACCCAGGCCGCCGCACACGCAGACGAGCAGGCTCGCGCGAAACAGCGACGGGTGCCAGACGACGCTGTACACGCCGATCTGCGCGAGCACCCGGTCGATCATCCATGTCAGCACCGCGCCAACGAAAAACAGCACGATGACGGCAGGCATGTACGCGTCGAGAATTGCAACTTCACGAGGCATGGCGAGCTCCTGGTGGCGGATGGCCGGCGCCGTTGCCGCTCAGTTCGGCCAGCGGCGATTGGGGGTCGAGCAGCGCGCTGCGAACGAAGTGCGCGTGGCTCAGGATGCGCTGCATCCGGTGGCGTTCTTCGCGTTCCGGCGCGACCAGCGCGAGCATCTGCTGGACCGCGTCGATCGCGGCGTCGGTCGAGGCAAGCGCGATATCGAGCCGTTTCGAGGTCGGCGTTTCGAACAGGCGGCCGACGTCGTCGCGCATCGCACGAAGCTTCACGCGCCATGGCGCCAGACGCGCATAGCGTGGTTCGCGCGGCAGTCTGTCGATCTCGACGCGCAAGTCGGTAATCGCGTTGCCCACTTCGAGCACGGCAAACAGCCAGCGCAGCGTGTCGCGCTTCACTTCGGGCTCGTCGGCTGCGAGCGCGTTGATCTGGAACATCAGGTCGCGCGCGCCGCTTTCGAAGCGCGTGCGCAGCCCGCGCACGCTGCCGCGGCAGCCGGCTACGACCTGGCGGCGCAGGTCGATCAGCAGGCGATTGCGCAGCCATGGCGTCGACGGCGGCAGCAGCACCGCGAACGCGACCGCGGTGACGAGCATCGACAGCACGAGCGCGAGCGCATCGTTCATAAAGCTCGTTGGCTCGTAGATCTCGAGGTTGTCGGGCCCGGCGAGGAAGCAGAAGAAGATGCAGTAGCCGACGCCGTAGCCGGCCAGCTTCGGGCGCGTCGTCATGAACACGCCGAGTGCGAGAAACGGCGTGAGCGCCGCGCACAACAGCGCAAAGCCGTCGATGTGCGGATAAATGCCGAAGGTGACGATCAGCGCCATGAACGACGACAGGGTCGTGCCGACCGCCATCTGCCAGGCCATGCGCGGCGGGTTCGGCGACGACGATGCAAGCGCGCAGGTCGCGGCCGCATTGAGCGTGAGCGTCGTGCCGCTCGGCCAGGCGGTGGCGATCCAGAACGCGCCGAGCACGCACATGACGATCGCCGCGCGCACGCCGGAGATGCCGGCCGTGAGCGGATTCGTCTTTGGCTCGTAGTGCTCGATCCAGCGCTCGCGCGCGTGCGTGGGCACCGCGAGCGACGCATAGGTGGCCGTGTACGCGTGCAGGTCCTCGACGAAGCGGTAGAGCAGCTCGGAGGCGGTGTCGAAGTCGAGCAGCGGCTCGTCGGGATGCACGGCGAGCTCGGCGCGCGTCGCGCGAATGCGCTGCGGCAGTTCCGCCTTGTACGCTTCGAGCTGGTCGGCCGAATGGATTGCGTCCGCGGCGGTGCGCACGGGCTCGCCGGACCGGCGGTGCAATAGCGGCGCAATTTCGCGGAAGTAGGGCTCGAGCGCGTCGATCGTCACCCACGCGCTTTGCATGTGCAGGCGGTTCATCAACTGATGCAGCGCGTGAAAACGCGTCGACGCGGCCATGAATTCGGTATTGAGCCGCGCAAGGCGCCCACCGCGCATGCGCGACTCGGCACTTTCGAAAACGGCCATGCTGCGCATCGCTTCGAGGCCGACGATATCGGCAATGAAGCGCGCATTCGTTTCTTCGATCTGGGCGCGCTCGATGCGGCCGCCCAGCGCGTTGCCTACGTAATCGACGAACGAGCTGAAGCGCGCGCGCACGGTCGTGCGCACCAGTTCGCCCGTGTGTTCGGGAAAGATAAGGGCGCTGACGGCGCCTGCGCAGACGATGCCGAGCAGCACTTCCGAGACGCGCGTCAACGCCGACAGCAGCGCGCCGTCCGGGTGCTGCGAAGCGGGTATGCCGATCAGCGCGGCCGTGTAGCCGGCCAGCACGAAGCCGTACGAGCGGAAGTTGCGGTTGCGCGCGGCGCCGGCCGTGCAGATGCCGACCCACAGCGCGGTCGACAGGATGAACAGTTCGGGCTGCTGCGGAAACAGGCCAAGCAGCGCGAGCATCACGACGAGGCCGACGAGCGTGCCGCAGATCCGGTAGAAGCTCTTCGCGAATACCGCGCCGCTTTGCGGCTGCATCACGATAAAGACGGTCGTCATCGCGGTGCGCGGTTGCGGCATCTCGAGCTTCATCGCGATGCCGATCGCGAGAAACGCCGCGGTCAGCGCCTTCAGGATGTAGATCCAGTTGCGGCCGTCGGTGCGTGCCCAGTCGGCGGCGGCCGCGTAGAGCGACGGCAGCAGGGCGCCTGGCGTGGAGGACGGAGTGGTCATGGCGGGCGGCGCGGCGGTCAGGGCGCTTTCGCGTCGGTTTGATCGGGCGGCGCGGCGTCCGTCGCGCGCGCCGCCGCGGAATTTGCCGCGGAACTTGCTCGGGTTGGCTTCGTCGCACTGGCGGCGTTGAGGGCGGCCGGCGCCGCGGCGGCGCGGCGCTTGTCCTTGTCATGTTCGCTCGCTGGCCAGGTCTCGGCTTCCGATGGTCCGTCGGCCGGCGCCGCGAGGCCGCCGCCGAGCGCGGCGACCAGCGTGGCGTGTGCGTTCAACCGGTCGGCCTCTACGCGCGCTACGCCTTCCTGCGCGCGCAACTGTTGCGTCTGTGCGATCAGCACGTTCACATAGTCGGTCAGGCCGCGCCGATAGCCTTCGCGCGAAAGCCGATAGTTTTTCGTCGCGATATCGACGGCGCGCCGCGCTTCCTTCGCCTGTATTTCGAGCGAGCGGATCCGCACGACCTGATCGGAAATCTGTTTCAACGCGCTCACGATCGCCTGGTTGTACTGCTCGGCCGCGATGTCGTAGCCGGCCGATGCGGCGCCGAGCTGCGCGCGCAGACGCCCGCCGTCGAGAATCGGCAGCGACGCGGCCGGCCCCGCGGTCCACTGGCCGTTCTGCGCATGCAGAAACTGGAAGAGCGGCCCCATCGCGGCAAAGCCGCCGACCGACGCGAGCAGATCGATATTCGGATAAAAGTCCGCATGCGCGACGTCGATGCCGCGCGCCTGCGCCGCCACGGTCCAGCGCGCTGCGACGATATCGGGACGATGACCGATCAGTTCCGCGGGCAGCGTCGACGGCAGGCCGGCCGGACCGTTCAGCGCGAGTTGCGGCCGCGTGATCGTGTCGCCCGCGCCCGGTCCCTTGCCGGCGAGTGCCGCCAGCTGGTTGCGGCCGAGCGCGATTTCCTCTTCGAGCGCATCGATGCGCCGTTCGGACTCGGGCAACGGCGTTTCGGCCTGCGAGACTTCGAGCTGCGTGCCGAGGCCGCCCCTGAGCCGCCGGTTCGCAAGGTCCGCGACCTGTTGCTGTTGCGCGAGCGTGCTCTTTGCGATGTCGAGCAGCTCGTAGTTCATCGACATGTCGATATACGTGCGCACGACGTTCGCTTCGATTTCGAGCTGCGCGGCGCGTGCGTCGGCCGCGCTTGCATGCGCGAAGTCGAGGGCGGCTTCCGCGGCGTTTTTATCGCGGCCCCATAGGTCGAGGCGATACGACAGACTCAGCACCCCGGTGTTGTTCCACGTGGTCTGGTCGGCGAGCGGGCCCGGGCCGTAATAGACGTTATCGGGCCAATGCTGCCGTTGAATGGACAGACTGCCGTTGACCTGCGGTGCGAGCGCGGCCGCATTGACCGCCGAGAGGGCCTGCGCGTTGCGTACGCGCGCCTGGGCAACGGCAAGCGTCGGATTGCCGGCCACTGCCGCTTCTACCCAACTGTTCAGCTGAGGGTCGTTGTAGGTGCGCCACCAGTCGGCGGCGGGCCATTGCGCATCGAGATCGGCGGCGCGAATCGCCGCGCCCGCATCGAGCGACATCGGGTCGTTGGCGTGGGCCTGGGGCGCCACGTTTCCAGGAGACGCGCAGCCGGCAATTATTAGCGAGATCGCAAGAACCGCGAACGCGGCGATCCCATTCCTCACCGAAAACCGCACGATTTTCTCCCAAATTGACTATGAACCGCTGGTCGTCATTATATTTTTCAGTTGATTACTGAATAACAGGCAAAGGTGTAACGCATCTTTACCGGATTTGCGATAATCGCCCTTACGGTATGTGCAACAATCGCCTCCAACGGTAGTCAAGGATTCGACATGGATACGCTCCAGAACATGCGCGTCTTTTCCCGCGTCGTCGAGGCCGGTAGCTTCACCGCTGCCGCGCAGCATCTGAACACCACTACCGCGTATGCGTCGCGTGCTGTTTCGGACCTCGAAGCACATTTGCGCACGCGGCTGCTCAATCGCACCACGCGGCGAATCGCGCTCACGGAAGCCGGCGAGCGCTACCTGCAGCGGTGCGAGCAGATTCTCGCGTATGTGGATCAGGCCGAGGCGGAGGCGAGCGATGCGCATGCCCGTCCGTCAGGCAAGCTCAAGGTCCATGCGATGACGAGCTTTGGTCAGCACTACGTCGTGCCGGCGGTCGGCAAATACCAGGCGCTCTATCCGGAAGTCCACGTCGAATTGACGCTCGCACAGCGTATGCCCGATCTGCTCGACGAAGGCTACGACGTCGCGCTCGTGCTCGCGCAGCACCTGCCCGATTCGGGGCTCGTTTCGCAGCGCCTTGGCAGCGCATTCAGCATCACGTGCGCGTCGCCTGCGTATCTCGAACGCAACGGCATACCGCAAACGCCCGGGGATTTACGTCACCACGTGTGCCTGCGCCTGCTCACGCCGATTTTCCCGACCGATGAATGGACCTTCGACGGTCCCAACGGACAGGAGACGGTTGCGCTCGGTTCGTCGTCATTCCAGGTGAACGTGGCGGAAGCGCAGGCGGTGGCCGTCCGTGAAGGCATGGGCATCGGACTGTTGCCGATCTACTCGGCCATCGCGGGGTTGCGCAGCGGCGAGCTCGTGTGGGTTTTGCCCGAGTACACGTCGCAGGAAATGACGCTGTACGCGCTGTATGCGTCACGGCAATACCTCGACGCGAAGATCCGCACATGGGTCGAGTATCTGCGCGACGGGTTGCCGGCGACGCTTGCCAACGATCACGCCGAATTGCGCAAGTTCGCCCGCACCTGATTTCACGCCTCGTGCCTCGGGCATGCCGCGCTTTGGTACGACGTTACAGATGCCGTTGCATCGCAACACTTCCTTACTTCCCACGCGGACCGGTTTTGTTAACGTGGAGTCGATGCCGCTGCCGGCTACCGCGGCACCGCGGCACCGCGGCGCAAGACGCCCTGCGCAACCCATCCGCAACGAATGGCAAGAAGAGGAAAACATGGATACGCATCTGATGATCGGTGTCGCCGTCATTTTTGGACTGATCGCGGTGGCCGCGTCGCGCGACCTGCTTCGACGCATGCGGCCGCAGCCGCGGCTCGTGCCGGTGAAAGTCTCATCAGCTAGCTCGTCGATGAAGCCCGCGCGTAGGGACGATGCGAGCAGTCTCTGATACGCCTCTACCTGCTCAGATTTCCACTATCTTCGTCCAGCTGAACTGCCCGTTTTCGAACCGGTGCGTGCGCCTGTCGAAGTAGCCGCGCGGATTGCAGACGACGCGCGTACCGTGTTCGACGTAGTCGAAGGCGGTGTGCGTGTGGCCATGGACCCATAACGCGACGGGCTCGCGCACCAGTTCGCGCAAATCGTTGACGAAGCCCGCCGATACAAGGTCGTTCGCGTAGCGCGCCGCGAGGCTGCGCCGATGCGGCGCATGATGCGTGACGACGATGGTTTGGCCCGCGAACGGTTGCGCGAGTGCGTCGGTAAGCCATGCGCGTGCGCGCGCATGGAGCGCGAGCGAATCGGCGGGGGTGAACGGGCGAGGCGCGCTGCGGTTTCCTTCGGCGCTTCCCGCATCGCCCCACGCAACCTGGATCAGCCCACGATAGTCGAGCATGACGCGCTGCGCGGCCGCGATCGACGCGTCGCGTGTATCGGGCTGCGCGCCATACAGCTCGAAGTCGGTCCACAGCGTCGTGCCGAGCACACGCCAACGGCCGCACGGATCGATCAGCGCGGCGTTATTGAGGAAGTGCACGTTGTCGACCGAATGCGCTGCATCGTGCATGGCCGATTCGAGCGCGCCGAACTCGCCGTCGTAGTACTCGTGATTGCCGGGCACATAGACGACCGGTACCGCGCCATCGAAGGTTTGCGCGGCCCAGCGCAGGCCTTGCGCGTGGTTGTGGATGTCGCCCGCAAGTACGACCAGATCGGCGTCGGCATGCGGAATCAGGTCGGGCTCGTCGTGCTCGAGGTGCAAATCGGACAGCACGCGAATCTTCATCGCTACGGCTCCCATGCGCCGCAAGCGCGCGGCGTGTGTTCGTTCCATGCCGCGCGGTAGCGGCGTGGTGGTCCGTGTAGCCTAGCACCTTCGCGGGCGGTGTTCGCAGGGGCCCCTTGGGCCTGTCGCTTGCGCGTGCGCTACGCCGCTTTCTTCGCGCGCCGCGCGGCACGTTTGAACGGCGCGACATAGACCAATGCAGATGTGAAGAACAGTACCGCGAGCAGCGCTTCGAGCCATGCCAGCGCCGCGCTCGGACCACGATCGCTCATGCCGCGCACGATGCCTTCCATCAAATAGAGCAACACGAGCATCGACGCCCACTGCAGCGTATAGAGCCTGAGGCGCCAGACGCCGGGCAGCGCGAGCAACAGTGGCAACGCCTTCAACACGAGCGCCGAGCCGCCCGGACGCAACGGTGCGATGCGCCATTCCCAACCGACGCACAACGCGATCAGCAGCACGAGCGATGCGGCTGCGCCGTAAGCGGCCCACGCCGATGCGCGTGGCGCCGCGGTCGGTGGGGCAGGCGGGTGTCGTGTATTCATCGGTACGGTGCGCTTCGATGTTGCCGCGTCGCGAGGCGGCCTACGGACGGTCGCTCATCGACGCGGCGGTGCGTGCGATGCGTGCGCCGAGTGCGATCGCGAGCGCTTTCTCGTCGGCGGAAATACCGTGTGCGGCGGAATCGGCGCGTGCATGGTGGGAAGCGCCGTATGGCGAGCCACCCGTTTGCGTCGTGTTCAGCAGGCTTTCGGTGTAGGGGATGCCGACGATCAGCATGCCGTGGTGCAGCAGCGGCAGCATCATCGATAGCAGGGTGGTTTCCTGTCCGCCGTGCAGGCTGCCCGTCGACGTGAACACGCATGCGGGCTTGCCGGCGAGCGCACCCGATAACCATTGCGGCGTCGTGCCGTCGAGAAAGTATTTGAGCGGCGCGGCCATATTGCCAAAGCGCGTCGGCGAGCCGAGCGCAAGGCCCGCGCATTCCTCGAGGTCGCGCAGCTCGGCATACGGCGGCCCTTCGCTGGGGATGTCCGGTGCCGTTGCCTCGCAAACGGTCGAAACCGGCGGGACGGTGCGCACACGCGCCTGCATGCCGGGCGCGCTATCGATGCCTTGCGCGATTGCGAGCGCGAGTTCGCGCGTCGCGCCGTGCCGACTGTAGTAAAGAACGAGAATGTCTTTCATAAGCTTGTTCTGGGTGAACGGGTATTATAGGGGCTGGGTCCAGCGCTCATGCCACGCACTCGCGTCATACTCGGGGTCATCGCTCGGCACGACGGCGTTTCGGAGACATCATGAAGTGGAAGGAGCTCGGTTTGCTGTCGCGCGTGTTGCCTCTCTTGTCCCGTCTGCGTGTCGACTTCGATACGATCAAACGCCTCGCGCAATTCGCCGCGCAGCGCAGCGGCGAAGACCGTATTCCTCAGGTGGCCGGCAGCCTTACCTTCACGACGATGCTTTCGCTCGTGCCGCTCGCGACGGTTGCCTTCGCGCTCTTCACTGCGTTTCCGATTTTCGCGTCGTTCCAGACTTCGCTACAGAGCTTTCTCGCCGATCATCTGATGCCGGCGCAGTTCAATAACCAGATCTTCAAGTATCTGAACCAGTTCGCATCGAAGGCGAAAGGCCTGACAACGATCGGCATGATCGTTCTGCTCGTCACCTCGGTGATGACGATGATGACGGTCGAATCCGCGTTCAACGTGATCTGGCGCGTGCGCAAGGCGCGGCCGTTCGCGCAGCGCGTGCTCGTCTACTGGGCGATCCTGACCCTCGGGCCGCTGCTGATCGGAGTCAGTCTTTCGATTTCGTCGTATCTGTTCACGCGGTCGATGGCGTACACGGCGACGCAGCACATTCCGTCGCTGATCGAATGGGCGCTGACAGGCGCCGCGTTGCCGCTGACGGTGCTCGCATTCACGCTGATGTACATGTATCTGCCGAACTGTCGCGTCGAATGGCGCGACGCGGCGGTGGGCGGCTTGTGCGCGGCGATCGCATTCGAGTTGGCGAAACGCGGCTTCGGTTTCTACATTCGCCGCATACCGAGCTATACGGCCGTGTATGGCGCATTCGCGGTGGTGCCGCTGTTCCTGCTATGGATGTACCTGAGCTGGTTCATCACCCTGGTCGGCGCGATGATCGCGTCGGCATTGCCTGCGATTCGCATCGGGCAGTTTCACCGGCCTTATTTCGCCGGCGGCGATCTGCTCTATGCGCTCGAACTGCTCGCAACACTGAGCGCTGCGCGCGACACCGGCTCGCGCGGCTATACGGTGGCCGAACTCGCGCGCCTGCTTCGCCGCGACATGGACACGACCGTGCGCCTGCTGCAGCAACTCGAGACGATCGGCTGGATCGTGCCGCTCGACGAGAACGGCTTGCAGCCGCACCACGTGCTGCTTGCAAACCCGAATCAGATCACCGTGCGGCAGCTTTACGACCTGTTCGTCATCGATCGCAACGAGCTTGCGTATCAGGCCAATCTCGATTCGACGCATGTTCACGGCGCAACGCTGCTGGCCGCGCTCGATAACGACAAGCTCGATGTCACGCTCGCTGCGCTGGTCGCGGCACGCGCGGACGAACGCTCGGCGCAGCGGGCCGACGGCGCCGCACGTGCGGCCTCGACGATGCCTCAGAGGGTTGCGTGAGCGGGTTGCCTGAGCGGGTTGCCTGAGCCGGCTGCCTGAGCCGGCTGCCTGAGCGGGTCGCCTGAGCGGGTCGCCTGAGCCTGCTGCACCAGCGGCTGCACTTACAGCGAAATCTTCCCCGTGCCGATGTCCCTGAACATCACCCAGTCGCCCATCAGGCTGTAGATCGGATGGCGGAACGTGGCGGGCCGGTTCTTTTCGAAGAAGAAATGTCCGGCCCATGCAAACCCATATCCACATATGACGGCTGCCGGCAGCCACATCCAGTCGGCCGACGCGAGCGCCATTGCGAGGCAGCCGATCACGCCGAGCGAGCCGAGAAAGTGCAGACGCCGCGACGTGAGATTGCGATGCTCTTCCAGATAATACGGATAGAACTCGGCGAAGCTCGCGAAGCGCGGTTCGTGTTGCGTGGAATGCGGGTCCATCGTCAGCTCCCGTGCGTTGCCGCTTGCAGGATGGATCCATTTTGCTGCGTTCCATTTGGGCGTGCAACCTGGCCATTCGGCCAATGGTGCGCAACCGCTCAGGCGAGTACGCTGGCGGGTGACGTCAAGGCGAACGTAAAAAGCGCATCGAGCGTCGCGTCGGGCTGTTCGGTCATCAGCGCGTGGCCGGCGTCGAGCGTGACGATGTCGAACGGCACCTGCGACTGGCCGAACGCATCGGCCAGTGCACGCGTCGCGCGCGGCGGCGTCATCAAGTCGCGCTTGCCGACAATCATCCGTACCGGGCAGCGCACGCGAGCGGCGCGATCGAGGCCGCCGGCATAGGCGTTGCACGCGCTGAAGTCGGTATGAAATAGACGGGGCTCGCCGGTTGCCGCAACGCGCTCCATCAGGCGCTGGTTCATGCCGTGCAGCCAGAAGCCCGGCGCGGGGCATGACGGCTTGGCGGTGATCGTCGAATGCGACCATTGGTTGACCATGTCGATCGCTTCGGTCTCGCGCTCGCGCGCCGCGTCGAGCAGCGTATCGGAAACGGTCATCGGAACGGCGGTGGCGAGAAGCGCAAGATGCGTCGCGCGTGCCGCGTAACGGGCCGCGAAGTCGAGCGCGATCAGCGAGCCCATGCTGTGTCCCGCGACAAACGCGCGTGCGATGCCGGCTGCGTCGAGCAGTGCCGCGAGCCAGTCGGCGAGTTCGCCGATGCTGGCGAGCGCGGGGCCCGCGCTACGGCAGTGCCCGGGCAGGTCGAGTGCAAGCACGCCAAAGCCGTGATGCGCGAAGTAGCGCGTTTGCAGCGCCCAGACGCTGTGGTCGTGTTCGGCGCCGTGGATAAAGACGGCAGTCGGCAGCGCAGGGTCGAAGGGTTTGCCGCCTGTGTACGCGTAGGCCGCTTTGCCGTTCACGTCGACGATCATGGTCACTCCTTGCGCGTGGCATCGGCTTGTGCAGCGGAGGACGGCGAGGCGGCGGCCGGCTGTGGCTGGCGTTCCTTTGTGCCGACGCCCGCGCCGGCGGCCTTTTGCACCGCTTTCAGGGCCCGCCTGAGATCGTCGATCAGATCGTCCGGGTCTTCGAGGCCGACCGACAGGCGCACCGTGCCCTCGGCGATGCCGGCGGCCGCGAGCGCGGCGGCGTCCATCCGGAAGTGTGTCGTGGAGGCGGGGTGAATCACGAGCGAGCGCGCATCGCCGACGTTCGCGAGATGCGAAAACAGCGTGAGCGCCTCGATGAACTGGCGCCCGGCCGCGCGGTCGCCGCGCAGGTTGAAGCTGAACACGGCGCCGGCGCCGCGCGGCAGCAGACGCTTCGCGAGCGCATGATCCGGATGCGATGGCAACTCGGGGTAGGCGACCGATTCGACAGCCGGATGCGCGGCGAGAAAGTCGACCACCTTGCGCGTGTTTGCGACATGGCGCTCCATGCGCAGCGGCAAGGTTTCGATGCCCTGCAGCAATTGCCAGGCGGCTTGCGGGTGCAGGCATGCGCCGAAATCGCGCAGCCCCTCGCGACGCGCGCGCAGCAGGAACGGCGCGACGGTGCTTTCTTCGGCGAACACCATGCCGTGAAAGCCCGCATAGGGCTCGGTGAACTCGGGAAAGCGGCCCGATGCGGCGAAATCGAAGGTCCCGCCGTCCACGAGCACGCCGCCGATCGTCGTGCCGTGGCCGCCGAGGAATTTGGTCGCCGAGTGGTAGACGAAGTCGGCGCCGTGCTCGAACGGCTTGATCAGATACGGCGTGGTGAACGTCGAGTCGACGAGCAGCGGGATGCGCTGCGTATGTGCGATTTGCGCGAGCGCCGCGATATCGAGCACCTCGAGGCCCGGGTTGCCGAGCGTCTCGCCGAACAGCAGCCGGGTAGCCGGCCGCACGGCCGCGCGCCAGCCATCGAGGTCGCCGGGCCTGACGAAGGTCGTTTCGATGCCGAAGCGCGGCAGCGTGTAGCTGAGCAGATTGTGCGACCCGCCGTACAGCGCGCTCGACGCGACGATATGCGACCCCGCGCCCATCAGCGTCGCGATGGCAAGGTGCAGGGCGGCCTGTCCGCTCGCGGTGCCGATCGCTCCCGCGCCGTTCTCGAGTGCCGCTACGCGTTCCTCGAATACGGCGACGGTCGGGTTCGAGATCCGCGAGTACACGTGGCCCGCGCGCTCCATGTTGAAGAGCGCGGCCGCATGGTCGGTATCGCGAAACGTGAAGGACGTGGTCTGATAGATCGGCGTCGCCCGCGCGCCGGTGGCGGGATCCGGGGCCGCGCCGGCATGCAGCGCGAGCGTATCGAAACGGTTGGCTGGCATTGGAACGGCAGGGCGTGAAGCCGCGCGGAGGTGGGAGTGCGATCATCGTATCACCGGCGGATCGGGCTGGCCGGGCAAGACAGGCATGGGTTCGCCGCCTGGGTCCATTGCTTGCCGGAACCGCCTGTGGCTGGACAGCTCACGCTGAGCTCGCCCCTTGCCGCGCCGTTCTTCGCTGCTTTCCTTTTAAGGGTCTTTCCGATAGCATCAAAAATAATGCCATCCAAGCCTATCCGCGCATCATCAGGAGACGAATCATGCGAGTCAGCGACATCCTCAAAGTAAAGGGAAACACCTTGTTCACGGTGACTCCCGACACCCCCCTCACCGACGCGATCGATACGATGGCCGGACACGATATCGGCTCGCTCGTCGTGATGGAGTACGGCGATCTGGTCGGCATGCTGACCTTCCGCGAAATCATCCTCACGCTGTCGCGCAACGGCGGCAGCGTCGGCACCACGACGATCCGCAAGATCATGGACGACCATCCGCTCACCTGCACGCCGGAAACGGACGTCAACGAGGTGCGGCGCATGATGCTCGAGCATCACGTGCGCTATCTGCCAGTCATGGAAAGCCGCGCGCTGATGGGCGTGATCTCGTTCTACGACGTCGCGAAAGCAGTCGTCGAAGAGCAGGGTTTCGAGAACCGTATGTTGAAGGCCTATATCCGCGACTGGCCGGAAGAGCGGGAACCGGCACAGTAAGCGTCGGGCCGGCCACGCCACCGGGTCGCGAGCTTCAGCCGGTTTCACGTTACTGGCCTGGCGGTTTGGTGTAGGGTACGGGTTATCCCGATGTTGCCGCGCCATGCTGCCGCAATGTGGTGCTGCGACTGTGCTGATACAGGGTGGCTGACGATGCATAGGAGCGCGCGCGAAAGCGTGCGCTTTTTTGTGTCTGCTCGCTACGCTGGTTTGCTGCGTCCGTCTGCTGCGTCCGTCTGCTTGTTGGCCTGCGCGAGCGCCCCGTGCTTGCCGCTTCGCCTGCCGACTGTGTCGACGCCACGCACTCCGTCATAACCCGCGGGCAGTCTCGTAGGGCGTTGTCTACCTTACATTGTGCCTTCCGGCTTGCGCCGCCACTCCGCATTTCGCATCCGATGAGCGATCGACCGCTATCCGCCGCCCGCCGTGCCGCCCGCGAAGGCCACGTGCACGAATCGCAGTTCCGTCTGCTGCGCGAGCGGCGCTTTGCGCCGTTCTTCTGGACGCAGTTCCTCGGCGCGATGAACGACAATGTGTTCAAGATCGGCTTTACGTCGCTCGTCACCTATCAGGCAGCGCGTTTTTCAGGCGTCAATGCCGATACGGCCGCGTTCCTGATCTCCGCGATCTTTATCCTGCCGTTCGTGCTGTTTTCCGCGACCTCCGGCCAGATCGCCGACAAGTACGACAAGGCGATGCTGACGCGTTTCGTCAAGACTTTCGAGATCGGCGTGATGCTCGTCGGCGGCGCGGGCTTCTGGTTGCATAGCGCGCCGCTGCTGTACCTGTGCACATTCATGATGGGCGTGCATTCGACGCTATTCGGTCCGGTCAAGTATGCGTATCTGCCGCAGCATCTGGAGAAGCCGGAACTCGTCGGCGGCAACGGGCTCGTCGAAATGGGCACCTTCGTCGCGATTCTGCTCGGCACGATCGCTGGCGGCGCGGCGGCGGGACTTGCCGCGCACAGCGAAGCGATTCTCGCGGGCGGCTGTCTTGCGATCGCGGTGGTCGGACGCATCGTATCGGGTTTCGTGCCCGCATCGCAGCCCGCGCAACCGGGTCTCGAGATCAACTGGAATCCCGTCAGCGAAACGTGGCGCAATCTGAAGCTCGCACGCGAACACCGGACGGTGTTTCTGAGCCTGCTCGGCATTTCGTGGCTATGGTTCGTCGGGGCGACGTTTCTGTCATCGTTTTTCCGTTTCGCGAAAGATGTGCTGTCCGCGAACCCCGATGTGGTGACCGTGCTGCTCGCGACGTTCTCGGTCGGCATCGGCATCGGTTCGCTGATGTGCGAGCGGCTGTCCAAGCGCCGCATCGAGGTCGGGCTCGTGCCGCTCGGTTCGATCGGCATGAGCGTGTTCGCGATCGACCTGTTTTTTGCGAGCCACACGTTGCCGCGCGCGCCGCATCTGTTGTCGGTCGCCGGGTTTCTCGCGATGCCCGCGCACTGGCGCGTGCTCGCCGATCTGTTCCTGCTTGCGATGTTCGGCGGCTTCTACAGCGTACCGCTCTATGCGCTGATTCAGGCGCGCAGCGTGCCGAGCCATCGCGCGCGCATCATCGCGGCGAACAACATTCTGAACTCGCTGTTCATGATCGTATCGGCGCTGATGGCCGTTGCATTGACGTCGGCGGGCGTCGGGATTCCGGGGCTTTTCCTCGTCACGGCGCTGCTCAACGTCGTGGTCGCGATCTACATCTATTCGCTCGTGCCCGAGTTCTTGCTGCGCTTCGTCGCGTGGCTGCTCGTGCATACGTTTTACCGGATCCGCCTCGTGCATGCGGAGCGTATTCCCGAAGAGGGCGCCGCGGTGCTGGTCTGCAATCACGTCAGCTATGTCGACGCGATCGTGATCATGGCCGAAAGCCCGCGGCCGATCCGGTTCGTGATGGATCACCGGATTTTTCGCACGCCGTTCGTCGGCTGGCTGTTCCGGCACGCGAAGGCGATTCCGATTGCGCCCGCGCATGAAGACGCCGCATTACTCGAGCGCGCTTACGACGCGTGCGCGCAGGCGCTGAAAGACGGAGACCTCGTCTGCATTTTTCCCGAGGGCAAGCTCACGCGAACCGGCGATATCAATCCGTTCCGCGGCGGCGTGACGGAGGTCTTGCGCCGTACGCCGGCGCCGGTCTTGCCGATGGCGCTGCGCGGATTGTGGGGCAGCGTGTTTTCGCGCGGCAGCGATTCGCAATGGCCGCGCCCGGTGCACAAGGGCGTGATGAGCCGGCTCACGCTTGCGGTCGGCGAGCCGCTCGACCCCGAGCATGTCACGCCCGAAAGATTGCAGCAGATCGTTGCGGACCTGCGAGGCGCGCGCAAGTAGCGAGACCAACAAGCGGGGCGAAGCAGCGGATCGCAAGAAGCGGATCGCAAGTAGCGGGCATCGACGCGGCCTGACGGCCGCCGCAGCGCAAACCACCGGCGTGCGAGGAAGAGACTCGCCGCCCGGTCCGCGCTCGCGGCGTGGGACCGGGCGTGCCTCGGGCTGGCATAATATCGGCTTTCCCGCTCTACTTTGGACGACGCTCATGTCCGGCAACACGTTGGGTACGCTCTTCACCGTCACGACCTTCGGCGAATCGCATGGTCCTGCCATCGGTTGTGTGATCGACGGCTGCCCGCCCGGCATGGCGCTCGCCGAAGCCGACATCCAGCTCGAACTCGATCGGCGCAAGCCCGGCACGTCGCGCCACGTCACGCAGCGTCGGGAAGAAGACAAGGTCGAGATCCTGTCCGGCGTCTTCGAAGGGCAGACCACCGGCGCGCCGATCGCGCTCCTGATCCGCAATACCGATCAGCGCAGCAAGGACTACGGCAACATCGCCGAAACCTTCCGTCCCGGCCACGCCGATTACACCTACTGGCAGAAGTACGGCATTCGCGATTATCGCGGCGGCGGCCGCTCGTCGGCACGGCTGACCGCGCCGACCGTCGCGGCCGGTGCGGTCGCGAAGAAGTGGCTGCGCGAGCATCTGGGCACCGAGATTCGCGGATACATGTCCGCGCTCGGCGAGATCGCCGTGCCGTTCGTCGATTGGGCACATGTGCGCGAGAATCCGTTCTTCGCGGCGAACGCGGATATCGTGCCGCAGCTCGAAGCGTATATGGACGCGCTGCGCAAAGACGGCGATTCGGTCGGCGCGCGCATCGACGTCGTTGCGTCCGGCGTGCCGGTCGGCCTTGGCGAGCCGCTGTTCGACCGGCTCGACGCCGATATCGCGCATGCGATGATGGGCATCAACGCGGTGAAGGGCGTCGAGATCGGCGCGGGCTTCGCAAGCGTCGCGCAGCGTGGCTCCGTGCATGGCGACGAGCTGACGCCCGAAGGGTTCGTCGGCAATCATGCGGGCGGCGTGCTCGGTGGTATTTCGACGGGGCAGGACATCACGGTCTCGATCGCGATCAAGCCGACGTCGAGCATCCGCACGCCGCGCCGTTCGATCGACAAGGCCGGGGAACCGGCTATCGTCGAGACCTTCGGCCGGCATGACCCGTGTGTCGGCATTCGCGCGACGCCGGTCGCCGAGGCGATGCTCGCGCTGGTGCTGATCGATCACGCGCTGCGGCATCGCGCGCAATGCGGCGACGTAGTCGTCGCGACACCGAAGATCGCGGCGAAGGCGCCCTGAGGCGAACAATCGCGATTGCGGTCGCGTCGCGATCAGGGGCGGCTGCAGGGTAGCGACCCGGCGTTGTCTGCAGGCCGTCGGATCGAGAACACAAGGTAATTTCAGCTTTACTCGTCCGTGGAGCAAGACGATGACAGCCTCCACATCTTCCGGCGTCGATCCTCTGGCGCAATTTCACGCGCGCGCGACGGCGCCGAACGCGGTGGCCGCCGACTGGCTCGCATACGGAAACGCGCTTGCCGCTCGGGCCGGCCGCGATACCCAGCGCTTGCGCGAGGCTTTGAGCGCATTCGTGCGCGCTTGGCGCCTCGACGCCTCGAGCGACGCCACGTTGCTGCAGAAAATCGCGCAGACCGCGTTTGTCGTGCGCGACTGGCCGCTCGTCGAGTCCGCGACCGAACTGCTGCTCGCACGCGACGCTGCCGACGCGAATGCGCTCGTCTGGCGCGCGGCCGCCATGCAACAGCGCGACGATTTCGACGAAGCACAGCGCTTGCTGCTCGACGCGGCACGCGTCGTGCCGAATAACCCGGTCGTGCTGCACAAGCTCGCGTTGTGCATCAAGGAGCAGGGCCGCTTTGCCGAAGCCGCAGCGCTGTTGCGCCGTGTGCTCGAGCTGTCGCCCGACAATCCGCACGCGCAATTCGACCTCGCGGAACTCGAAATCCGCGCGGGCCGCTTCGCGCAAGCATGGCCGCACTATGAAGCGCGTCTCGCTTTCGACGACGGCATCGCCAACGCGCAACAGGCGCTGGCCGCGATCAGTCCGCACTGGCGCGGCGAGCCGCTCGCGGGCAAGTCGCTCGTCGTGTATGGCGAGCAGGGGCATGGCGATTGCCTGTGGGCGGCGCGCTTTCTGCCGCTGCTCGCGCAACGCGCGCGGGACCAGGGCGGCCGCGTGATATTCGGCCATGACGGGCCGTTGCGGTCGCTGTTCGAACGCATGCTGCCGGCGGACGTCAGGCTCGAAACGAACCTCGACACGCATCCCGATTTCCACTGCGGCTTGATGAGCTTGCCGTTGTATCTCGGCGTTCACGATGCCGCCGGGTGGTCGCAACCGTATCTGAGCGCCGACCCGGCACGCGTCGAAGCATGGCGGTCCTATGTCGTTGCGCCCGCAACGAACGGTCAGCGCAATCCTCTGCAAAATCGCCCGTGCCGCGTCGGTATCGTCTGGAACGGCAACCCCGCGCATGTGCGCGATGCGCGTCGCTCGGTGCCTGCCGAGCAGCTCGAGGCGCTGCTTGCGGTGCCCGGTGTCACGTGGTTCGCGTTGTCGCCGGGCCGCGAAGCGACCGTTGCGCAATGGCGCGCGCACGGCGTGAACATCGTCGATCCAACCGCGCATTTCGGTGCCGGCTTCGACGACGTCGCCGCGCTGATGATGAATCTCGACCTCGTCGTGACGATCGACAGCGGCCCCGCGCATCTGGCCGGGGCGCTCGGCGTGCCGACCTGCCTGATGATCGATCACGTGTCGGCGTGGTTCTGGGGCAATGAGACGCAACGCACGCTCTGGTACGGCTCGATCGAGCTCTACCGTCAGCCGTCGGTAGGCGCGTGGGCGCCGGTGATCGAACGGGTCAAAGCGAGAGTCGAAGCGCTGGCCGCTGCAGGCGCCGGCGCCTAGCGATTGAGCGCCGGGCCAGCCATCGCGGCATTGCAGCCGCAACAGCGTATTACATGTTCGGATAGTTCGGCCCGCCGCCGCCTTCCGGCGTGACCCACACGATATTCTGCGTCGGGTCCTTGATATCGCAGGTTTTGCAGTGCACGCAGTTCTGCGCATTGATGACGAGGCGCTCGTTGCCGTCGTCGCCCTTGACGAACTCGTAGACGGCGGCGGGGCAGTAGCGGCCCTCCGGCCCCGCATATGTCCTGAAGTTGACGTTGACCGGCACCGACGGATCTTTGAGCGTCAGGTGCGCCGGCTGGTTTTCCTCGTGATTCGTATTCGAGATGAACACCGAGGAGAGCCGGTCGAAGGTCAGCTTGCCGTCGGGCTTCGGATAATCGATCGGCTTGCACTCGGACGCGGGCTTCAGCATTTCGTGGTCCCAATGCTGATGATGCAGCGTCCACGGCACATTGCCGCCGAACACCTTCTGCTCGATGCCGACCATCAGCGTGCCGAGATACAGTCCTTTGCTCATCCACTGCTTGAAATTGCGCGCGCGATGCAGTTCGGTGTGCAGCCACGATTGCTTGAACGCCTCTGGATACGCGGCCAGTTCGTCGGCTTGACGGCCCGCCTGCAGCGCATCGAATGCGGCGTCGGCGGCCATCATGCCGGACTTGATCGCCGCATGGCTGCCCTTGATGCGCGACGCGTTCAGAAAGCCTGCATCGTCGCCGACCAGCGCGCCGCCCGGAAACACGAGCTTCGGCAGCGACAGCAGCCCGCCCGCGGTGATCGCACGTGCGCCGTACGACACGCGCTTGCCGCCTTCGAGGAACGCGCGAATCGACGGATGCGTCTTGTAGCGCTGGAATTCCTCGAACGGTGACAGGTACGGATTCGTATAGCCGAGCCCGACGACGAAGCCGACCATCACCTGGTTGTTGTCGATGTGATAGAGGAACGAGCCGCCGTACGTTTCGCTATCGAGCGGCCACCCGGCGGTGTGGATCACGAGGCCGGGCTTGTGTTTCGCCGGGTCGATTTCCCACAGTTCCTTGATGCCGATTCCGTACACCTGCGGGTCGGCGCCGTCGCGCAGCCTGAATGTGTCCTGCAACTGGCGCCCGAGGTGTCCGCGCGCGCCTTCGCAGAAGAGCGTGTATTTCGCGTGCAGCTCCATGCCGAGCTGGAAATTTTCAGTCGGCTCGCCGTCCTTGGCGATACCCATGTTGCCCGTTACGACACCTTTGACCGAGCCATCGTCGCCGTATAGCACCTCGGCTGCCGGAAAGCCCGGGAAGATCTCGACGCCGAGCGCTTCGGCCTGTTGTCCGAGCCAGCGCGTGACGTTCGCCAGACTGATCACATAATTGCCGTGGTTCCTGAAGTTGTCGGGCAGCGCCCAGTTCGGCACCGAGGTCGCTTTGGTTTCGGAAAGGAACAGGAACCGGTCTTCGGTCACCTCGACGGTAAGCGGCGCGCCTTTTTCCTTCCAGTCCGGAATCAGCTCCGAAATCGCGCGCGGGTCCATCACCGCGCCGGACAGGATATGAGCCCCGATCTCCGAACCCTTTTCGAGCACGCAGACGCCGATCTCGGCGCCTTTCTCCTGCGCGCGCTGCTTGAGACGGATCGCCGCCGCAAGCCCGGCCGGCCCGCCGCCGACGATCACGACGTCGTATTCCATCGACTCGCGCGGACCGTATTGCTCGATGAGACTTGCGGGGGTCATTGAAACTCCTCTTACCGTTAGAATGCTTTTTTCGGGATCGTATTGTGGGCGAACGGTTCCGACGCTGCAACCGAATGCACTCTTATTAGCACGATCGTACTATTATTCAGGAAAACCACAATGGGCCGTTCGATCAATCTGGAAGGCAAGGTCGCGCTGATTACCGGCGCGTCCACTGGGCTTGGCAAGCGGTTCGCACAAGTGTTGTCGCAGGCCGGTGCGAAAGTCGTGCTGGCGAGCCGCCGCGTCGAGCGCCTGAAGGAATTGCGCGCCGAAATCGAGGCGTCGGGCGGCGCGGCGCATGTCGTCTCGCTCGACGTCACCGACTATCAAAGCATCAAGGCCGCGGTCGCGCATGCGGAAACCGAGGCCGGCACGATCGATATTCTCGTCAACAACTCGGGCGTCTCGACCACGCAACGTCTGGCGGAAGTGACGCCGGCGGACTTCGAATATGTGTTCGATACGAACACGCGCGGCGCGTTTTTCGTCGCGCAGGAAGTCGCCAAGCGGATGATCATGCGCGGCGCGGGCAGCGGCGGCAAGCCGCCTTATCGCATCATTAATATCGCGTCGATGGCGGGCTTGCGCGTGATCCCGCAAATCGGCCTGTACGCGATGAGCAAAGCGGCGGTCGTCCATATGACCAAAGCCATGGCGCAGGAGTGGGGCCGGCACGGCATCAATGTCAATGCGATCTGCCCCGGCTATATCGAGACCGAGATGAACCATCATCACTGGTCGACGGAGCAGGGCCAGAAGCTGATCTCGATGCTGCCGCGCCACCGTGTCGGCAAGCCCGAAGACCTCGACGGCCTGCTGCTGATGCTTGCCGCCGACGAATCGCAGTTCATCAACGGCGCGGTGATCTCCGCGGACGATGGTTTCGGCCTGTCGTAAGCCTTTTCGTTTCGGCGCCGTCACGCACCTTACGCAGCCGCGATTATCGGAAAGTCGCGGTTGCGTCCGCTTTATCCGGAAGATTTCGATGAACGATTACCACGCAGTATTCGAAATGTCGCTGCCGATCCGTTGGGGCGACATGGACGCATTCGGCCATGTGAACAACACCGTCTATTTTCGCTACATGGAGCAGCTGCGGGTGAGCTGGCTCGAGCATGTCGGCCTGTCGCCGGCGCTCGGCGACGCTGAAGGGCCGGTTATCGTCAACGCGACGATGGAGTTCCTCAAACAGCTGCAGTACCCGGGCGATGTGATCGGCAAGATGTCGGTCGGCAAGCCGGGGCGCAGCAGCTTCGATACGGGGTTCGTGCTCACGCGTGCCGACGATCCGCATACCGTCTATGCGCGCGGCGGCGCACGTTGCGTGTGGGTCGACTACAAGGCGGGCAAGTCCATGCCGATGCCCGACAAGCTGCGCGCCGCGATCGAGAACGCGCCGCTCGCACAGGCGGCGGCCTGATTCAGCGGTCCCGCCGCACCGTTCAGCGCGCGCGTCGCATCGCGTTCAATGTCCGAGTAACCGCTGCAGCAGTTCGGTCGCGTTGCCCGTGTCGTATTTGCGCATAAGCCGTGCGCGATACACATCGACGGTGCGCGAACTGATCTCGAGAATCCTGCCGATCTGCTTGCTGGTCTTGCCGGTCACGAGCTGCGCGGCGATTTCGCGCTCGCGCGGCGTCAGTTCGACGGCGACGCGTCGCGTCGCGCTCAGATCCTCGAAGGTCCACACGCCCGCCGCATGCGGTTCGGCGCGCTCGAGCGAGCGGCCCGTCACGTGACACCAGAACAGCTCGCCGTTCGCGCGCTTCATGATGCGGTCGTCGGCATAACTGCCTTGTGCGGTCATGATGGGCGGAATGCGCTCGCCGATCCGCTCGAATTCATCGGCCGACGGGTACAAGACCTGAAACGACTGGCCGATCAGCGCCTCGCGCCTGCAGCCGAAAATCGACGCGAGCTCGTCGTTGCAGTCTTCGATAATGCGCGCGCGCGACAGCACGAGGCCGATCGGCGCGAGGTGGAACGCGGTTTGGTAATCCAGGGCGGGCATGAATGCGGTGCGAATACTTATGTATTTTTGCGTATTGTGCCGCAATGCTCGCGCGTCGTACCCTTTCGGCACGACAACGGAAGTCGCGTCGGCGCACGGTGTGCGATTTGCAGGGCGGTTCGGCATCGGCTGCACGCGGACGCCCGGCCGGTTTTTACTCCGCTTGCCGCCAATGACTAGAATGACGTCTCGGGCGCCGCCCGATGCGCGTCGCCTGGATCGCCGATCGCGGGTTGCCGGAGTGTGCGTCAGCTTTGCGGCGCACGCAGCGAAACGCGTCGGCCGATTCTGAATATCCATTCAAGGAAGGGACATATTGATGAACAAGGTCTATCCGAGCGCAGCCGAAGCGCTCAAGGACATCGTCAAGGACGGGCAGACGTTTGCCGTCGGCGGTTTCGGCCTGTGCGGCATCCCCGAGGCACTGATCGCCGCGCTGCGCGACTCGGGCGTGAAGGGCATCACGTGCATCAGCAACAACGCGGGCGTCGACGGCTTCGGCCTCGGCCTGCTGCTCGAAACGCGCCAGATCCGGAAAATGATCTCGTCGTATGTCGGTGAAAACAAGGAGTTCGAGCGCCAGTTCCTCGCCGGCGAACTCGAGCTCGAATTCACGCCGCAGGGCACGCTCGCCGAGAAGCTGCGCGCGGGCGGCGCCGGCATCCCGGCGTTCTTCACGAATACCGGTTTCGGCACCGTGATCGCGGAAGGCAAGGAAACGCGCCAGTTCGGCGAAAACCACTACGTGCTCGAACACTCGCTGACCGCCGACGTCGGGCTCGTCAAGGCGTGGAAAGCGGACAAGTCGGGCAACCTCATCTATCGCCGCACCGCGCGCAACTTCAATCCGATGTGCGCGATGGCGGGACGCATCACGGTCGCGGAAGTCGAAGAGATCGTCGAAACCGGCGAGCTCGATCCGGACGCGATCCATACGCCGGGCATCTTCGTGCAGCGGCTCGTGCTCAATGCGCATCCGGAAAAACGCATCGAACAACGTGTGACCCGCGCGAAAGGAGAGTAACCATGGCCTGGAATCGTGACGAAATGGCCGCGCGTGCGGCGAAAGAATTGCAGGACGGCTTCTACGTGAATCTCGGCATCGGCTTGCCGACGCTGGTCGCGAATCACGTGCCTGCCGGCATCGAAGTGTGGCTGCAATCGGAAAACGGCCTGCTTGGCATCGGCCCGTTTCCGACCGACGACGAAGTCGATGCGGACATGATCAACGCCGGCAAGCAGACGGTGACGACCATGCCCGGTTCGTCGATTTTCTCGTCGGCGGACTCGTTCGCGATGATTCGCGGCGGCCATATCAATCTCGCGATCCTCGGCGCGATGCAGATCAGCAAGACCGGCGATCTCGCGAACTGGATGATCCCGGGCAAGATGATCAAGGGCATGGGCGGCGCAATGGATCTGGTGGCGGGCGTGAAGCGCGTCATCGTGCTGATGGAGCATGTCGCGAAGGGCGACCAGCACAAGATTCTCGAGCAATGCACGTTGCCGCTGACGGGTGTAGGCGTGGTCGACCGGATCATCACCGATCTCGGCGTGATCGACGTGACCGAGAACGGGTTGAAACTCGTCGAACTCGCGCCGGGCGTCAGCGTCGACGAGATCAAGGCGAAGACCGGCGCGCCGCTCGACGTGAGCGAGGTGCGCTGAACGGATCGAGCGGCGGATCGATCGCATGCGGAAATCACAAGCGGGCGTGGCGGGAGTCACGCCCGCTTTGTTTTTTGGCGCCGCCTTTGCGCCGGTGTGGAGCGCGCGCGGGTGCCGCGTGGATGCCATGAACGTGCCTGGCGTGACAATGCTGTCGAAAATGAAGCGACTACAATCGACGCAAGCCGTTCAGACTTTTCGTCCGAAGGAGGAGATCGCGATGACCGACGTGCGTCCTGATGTGTCCACCGCTTTGTCCGGTTCCACTGCAGCCGGCACCGCGAGCCGCCTGTCGCCGCGCCAGCGGTACGTGCAGTGTCTGAGTCCCGCAGGCTTGCATCGCGTCGCATACACGGAATGGGGCGATCCGCATAACCCGCGCGTGATCGTCTGCGTGCATGGGCTCACGCGCAGCGGACGCGACTTCGACCGCTTTGCCGCGGCGATGTCGGCAACGCACCGCGTCGTGTGCCCGGATGTGGTGGGCCGCGGGCTGTCGTCGTGGCTCGAGAACCCGAACTTCTATGCGGTGCCGCAGTACGCGGCAGATATGGTCACGCTGATTGCGCGACTCGAAGTGGAGACGGTCGACTGGTTCGGCACATCGATGGGCGGTCTGATCGGCATGGCGCTCGCGGGCCTGAAAGATTCGCCGATCCACAAGCTGCTCTTGAACGACGTCGGTCCGCATATCGAACCCGATGCATTGACGCGCATCGCCGGCTATCTGGGCAAGCCGACACGCTTCGCGACGCAGCAGGAAGGCATCGAACATGCAGCGTTGCTGGCCGAATCGTTCGGGCCGCTTACGGCCGACGAGTGGCGCGAAATCAATACGCCGCTGCTGCACGAGCGCGACGGCGCATGGCAATTCCGCTACGACCCGCGTATTGCGCAGCCGTTTGCGGCCATGACGCCCGAGATGGCGGCTGCGGGCGAGGCCGCGCTATGGAAATCGTTCGCGGCGATCGAAGGGCCGGTGCTCGTCGTGCGTGGAGCCCAATCGGACCTGCTGTCGCACGAGACGGTCGCGAGGATGGTCGAGGTAGGGCGCAATGTGTCGAGCGTCGAAATCGACGGCGTCGGGCATGCGCCGGCGTTTCTCGCGCCCGGTCAGATCGCGATCGCGCGCCGTTTCTTCACGGGCGAGTCCGTCGACGCGTCATAATAGAGGGCGGTTGCGCGCGAGGCGCGCCACGCAGTCGCGTAGCGCATTGCATCGGCATCGCATTTCGTACTGCGCCTACCGTGCGGATTGTGCATATCGTGCGGATTGTGCGGATTGTGCGGATTGTGCGGATTGCGTCTGGCTGTACGCGTTGTCCTCGCCGTTTGCGGCCATCATCACCATTCAATCATCAGGGATTCTCATGGCAGTCATTCGTCATCACGTCGGCAAGCGCCTGTCGGAAATCGCCGTGCATAACGGCACTGTGTATCTGGCCGGCCAGATCGCCGAAGACACCGATCAGGATATCGGCGGCCAGACGCGCGAGGTGCTCGGTCACGTCGACCGTCTGCTCGCCGAAGCGAACAGCGACAAATCGCATCTGTTGTCGGTGCAGATTTTCATTACCGACATGGCGCAATTCGCCGGCATGAACGCGGTGTGGGACGAATGGGTCGCGCAAGGCGCGACGCCGCCGCGCGCGACCGTCGAAGCCAGGCTCGCGAACCCGAAGTGCCTCGTTGAAATCGTCGTGGTGGCTGCGCAGCGCAGCTGACACCCGTTGTTCGACAGTCGCTGAGGCGGGTGGGTGTTGTAGTTGTCGGCCGTCGCTAATCGAGCCGTTGTCAGCTTCGCGGTTGACTATGCGCTTGCAGCACACTTGCAGCCGCAGCTGCAACCACCGTTGCCTCAGTTGCCTGCTTTTCCCGCCCGACGCATGCCGCGGGCTGTTGCATCATGAATACCGAAACCTCGACCTCCGCTTTCGCTTCCCTGCCATCGTTCGACGACGCGCTCGCGTTCGTGCGCGAGCATGCGGGCGACGTGCGGCTGTCGACGGGAGAATCGCTCGCCGATCACGCGGCGGGCACTGCCGCGATCATGCGCACGCTCAACGTCGATCCGCCGGCGGTGCTGGCGGCGGCGCTGTTCGGCCTGACGCCGTATCTCGAAGATCCGGAGCGCGTGATCGCCGCGAAATTCGGCGATGAAGTCGCGCGGCTCGTCACCGACGTGCGCAAGCTGCTGCGTCTGGGCACGGTGAGCTTGCGCGCCGCCGCGCAGAGCGCGCAGCCCGATACCGGCGGGCGCGAAGCCCAGGCCGCGCGCCGCGCGCAGGTCGAAGCGCTGCGCAAGATGCTGCTCGCGTTCGCGCAGGATATTCGCGTCGTGCTGATCCGCCTCGCGTCGCGGCTGCAATCGCTGCGCTACTACGCGGCCGCGAAACTCGCGCCGCCGCCGGACGTGGCGCGCGAAACGCTCGACGTGTATGCGCCGCTCGCGAACCGCCTCGGCATCTGGCAACTGAAGTGGGAGCTCGAAGATCTCGCGTTCCGCTTCGAGGAACCAGTCACCTACAAGCGCATCGCGAAGCTGCTCGACGAAAAGCGCGCCGAACGCGAAACCTATATCGCCGAGGCGATCGCGAGGCTCGAGCGCGAGCTTGCGGCGGCACATATCCGCGCCGAGGTCAGCGGGCGGCCGAAACATATCTACAGCATCTGGCGCAAGATGCGCGGCAAGGACCTCGACTTCTCCGAGCTCTACGACGTCCGCGCGTTCCGTGTAATCGTGCCTGACATCAAGGATTGCTACACCGTGCTCGGTATCGTGCATAACCTGTGGCAGCCGGTGCCGAGAGAGTTCGACGACTACATTTCGCGGCCGAAGCCGAACGGCTACAAGTCGCTGCATACGGTCGTGATCGGCGACGACGGCCGCGCGTTCGAAGTGCAGATCCGCACGCAGGAGATGCATCAGTTCGCCGAGTACGGCGTTGCCGCGCACTGGCGCTACAAGGAAGCGGGCGCGCGCGGCTACGGCGGACAGTTCAGCGCGAGCGGATCGTACGACGAGAAGATCGCCTGGCTGCGGCAACTGCTCGCGTGGAAAGACGATGTGTCCGAGCGCGAGCAGGGCGAGGACGCAAGTGGCGCACGCGACGACGAACATGATGCCGAAAGCGACGACCGCGATGCCGCCGGCGCGGGCGGCGCACGCGACGAAGCGGGCGCGGCGCGCCAGCCGTGGCGTCATTTGCGCGACGCGACGTTCGACGACGACCATATCTACACGCTCACGCCGCAAGCGCGCGTGATTCCGTTGCCGCACGGCTCGACACCGCTCGATTTCGCGTATCACCTGCATAGCGACCTTGGACATCGCTGCCGCGGCGCGCGCGTCGACGGCGCGATGGTGCCGCTCAACACCTCGCTGCAAAACGGACAGACTGTCGAAATCGTCGCGGTGAAAGAGGGCGGTCCATCGCGCGACTGGCTGAACCCGCAGCTCGGCTACTTGCGCAGCAGCCGCGCGCGGCAGAAGGTGCGCGCATGGTTCAACGCCGTCGATTCGCAGGAAAACGTCGCCAATGGCCGCGCGCTCGTCGAAAAGACGTTGCAGCGCGAAGGCAAGACGTCCGTCAATCTCGATCAGCTTGCGGCGAAGCTCGGCTTCAAGGCGCCGGAAGAACTGTATGCGGCGGTCGGCAAGGAAGAGTTCAGCCTGCGCCTCATCGAGCAGGCGTTGAACGATGCGCCGCCTGCCGAGCCTGAAGTCGAAGCGCCCGAGCAGTTCGAAAAGCGCAGCAGCGGCGCGAGCGTTGCGCACGGTGCGTCGACGGGCGTGCTCGTGGTCGGCGTCGATGCGCTGCTCACGCAGCTCGCGCGCTGCTGCCGTCCCGCGCCGCCCGACGACATCGCAGGCTTCATCACGCGCGGCAAGGGCATGTCGGTTCATCGCAGCGACTGCCCGACGTTTTTGCGCATGGCGGCGCGCACACCGGAACGCGTACTGCAGACCACGTGGTCCGCCGATGTGATGAGCGGCCGTGGGCAGTCCGTGTATCCGGTCGATCTCGCGATCGAAGCGACTGACCGGCAGGGCTTGCTGCGCGACATTTCCGAAGTGTTCGCGCGCGAGAAGATGAACGTGATCGGCGTGAAGACGCAATCGCGCCGTAACGCGGCTTACATGCTGTTCACAGTCGAGGTCTCGAGCGCATCGCAGATTCACCGCGCGTGCACGCTGCTTGGCGAAGTGACGGGCGTGGTGCGCGCTGCGCGCAAGGGTTGAAGCGCGCGATGGACGTGGTCGGGCATGTTTATCTCTGCGCGTTTTTCGCGCCATGTCCTCTCAGTTTCCAAGCCGTTTTCACTCGCGCAAAAATGACCTGAATTTTTGATGCCGACGCATAAAAATACTTGCCAACACTCTGAGTGCTCCATATAATCTCGTCTTCTTCAGGCTCGTAGCTCAGCTGGTTAGAGCACCACCTTGACATGGTGGGGGTCGTTGGTTCGAGTCCAATCGAGCCTACCAACGAAAATCGAAGTATCGGTGAATTGCAGTGCGGGTTTTGCAGTCATCGGTGCTTCATCAATCCGCAAGAGGCGCGAACAAAGTTTGCGCCAATATAGCGAGCATGGTTATGACACCGCGAACGTTTACCGAAACCACTTCGGAGCGACGCTAGTCGAGGACCCTGTTCGCCTTATCGCCCTTGCGATTTGCTGGAAAGTGAATGCGGCCCCTCGAAAGCGGGGCCGCATTTTTTTTTATCGCGGTTTTTGTCACGGTCGTTTTTAAACGAGTTGTTGCTGCCGCCGCCGGCCGGTCGGCAGCACGGAGAAAACAATGGTCTCGATACGTCTGCCAGATGGTTCAGTTCGACAGTACGATCACCCCGTGACGGTCGCCGAGGTCGCGGCCTCGATCGGTCCGGGTCTTGCGAAGGCCGCGCTGGGTGGCAAGCTCGACGGCGAACTCGTCGATACGTCCGCGCTGATCGACCATGATGCGTCGCTCGCCATCGTCACGGATAAAGACGCGGATGGCCTCGACATCATCCGTCATTCGACGGCGCATTTGCTTGCGTACGCGGTCAAGGATCTGTTCCCCGACGCGCAGGTGACGATCGGGCCGGTCATCGACAACGGCTTCTACTACGACTTTTCGTATAGCCGTCCGTTTACGCCCGAAGATCTTCAGAAAATCGAGCAGCGTATGCAGGAACTCGCGAGGAAAGACGAGCCCGTGTCGCGGCGTGTGGTGTCGCGCGATGAAGCAGTCGAGTACTTCAAGAGTATTGGCGAGAAATACAAGGCCGAGATCATCGAGTCGATTCCCGCAAGCGAAGAGATCAAGTTGTATTCGCACGGCGGCTTCACGGATCTGTGCCGCGGCCCGCACGTGCCCTCCACGGGCAAGCTCAAGGTCTTCAAACTCATGAAGCTCGCAGGCGCGTACTGGCGCGGCGATGCGAAGAACGAGCAGTTGCAGCGTATTTACGGCACGGCCTGGACGAAGAAGGAAGACCAGGACGCGTATCTGCACATGCTCGAAGAAGCGGAAAAGCGCGACCATCGCAAGCTCGGCAAGCAACTCGATCTGTTCCACATGCAGGACGAATCGCCGGGCATGGTGTTCTGGCATCCGCGCGGCTGGACGCTGTGGCAGCAGGTCGAGCAATACATGCGCCGCCGTGTGAACGACGCCGGTTACCTCGAGATCAAGACGCCGATGATCATGGACCGGTCGCTGTGGGAAGCATCGGGCCACTGGCAGAACTACCGCGAAAACATGTTCACGACGGAATCGGAGAAACGCGACTACGCGATCAAGCCGATGAACTGTCCTGGTCATGTGCAGGTGTTCAATCACGGCCTGCGTTCGTACCGCGATCTGCCGCTGCGTTTCGCGGAATTCGGTTCGTGCCATCGAAATGAGGCATCGGGCGCGCTGCACGGGCTGATGCGGGTGCGCGGCTTCGTGCAGGACGATGCCCATATTTTTTGCACGGAAGACCAGTTCATCAGCGAATCGATCGCGTTCAACACGCTTGCGATGAGCGTCTACAAGGATTTCGGCTTCGATCAGGTCGACATCAAGCTGTCGCTGCGCCCAGACGCGCGCGCCGGTACCGACGAAACGTGGGACCGCGCGGAAGAGGGCTTGCGCGAGGCGCTGCGCGCGTGCGACGTGCAATGGGAAGAGCTGCCCGGCGAAGGCGCGTTTTACGGTCCGAAGGTCGAGTACCACATCAAGGATGCGCTCGGCCGGTCGTGGCAGTGCGGCACGCTGCAGCTCGATATGGTGTTGCCGGAGCGTCTCGGCGCCGAATTCGTCGCAGAGGACAACAGCCGCCGGCGGCCCATCATGCTGCATCGTGCAATCGTCGGATCAATGGAGCGTTTCCTCGGAATTCTGATCGAGCACCATGCTGGTGCGATGCCCGCGTGGCTCGCGCCTTTGCAAGTCGTGGTGATGAATATCGCTGAAAGTCAGGCCGAATATGCGAAAAATCTTGCCCATTCGTTGCAAAAACAAGGGGTTAGAGTCGAGGCCGATTTGCGCAACGAGAAAATAAGCTATAAAATACGCGAGCACACGCTGCAAAAGGTCCCGTATCTGCTGGTCGTCGGCGACAAAGAGCGTGATGCACAAACGGTAGCCGTGCGTGCCCGTGGCGGTGTCGATCTCGGTGTGATGCCTGTCGATGCCTTCAGCGAGCGTCTGCGTCAGGAAGTGCAGGCGTTCCAATAACCACCTGGCAGCGCGGCTCGTTTTTTTCAATTTTTAGAGGAAACGTAACATCGCTACTGATAAGTCGTCGCATCGCATCAACGGTGAAATCTCTGCACCTGAGGTGCGCCTGGTCGGAGTCAATAACGAACCGCTTGGCATCGTCAAACTTGCTGACGCGTTCCGTATGTCGGAGCAGCAGGACGTAGATCTGGTCGAAATCGCGCCGCAAGCCGTTCCGCCGGTTTGCCGGCTGATGGACTACGGCAAGTTCAAGTACCAGGAAGCGAAGAAGCAACACGAAGCCAAGCTGAAGCAGAAGGTTATCCAGGTCAAGGAAGTCAAATTCCGCCCGGGTACCGATGATGGCGATTACAACGTCAAGCTCCGCAATCTCGTTCGCTTCCTCGAAGACGGCGACAAGACGAAAATCACGTTGCGTTTCCGTGGCCGCGAAATGGCTCACCAGGAAATCGGTATGCGCATGCTTGAGCGCCTGCGCACCGACCTCGACGAAGTCGGTCAGGTCGAGCAGATGCCGAAGATGGAAGGGCGCCAGATGATCATGGTGTTGGCCCCGAAGAAAAAGAAGTAAGCTCACGCGTCGTTCGATGCGTGGCGGGACCGGCGGGTGAGGCGTGCTCACGTCGCTCTCGCAGTCAGGCCGCGGTTGAGTCGGCGGCTAATCGCAGCTGTTGGAATTGAACGGCGCTTCGTCGTAGCTGGAACGCGGCGAGGCGCGGCAAAGTTTCGGAACGGCGCCCGCACTGTGCAGTGACGCGGGCGTCTTGTCTGAAAAGCAGTGGCCGCACCGTCATGGCGTCGGCTGTCTGCATACCAAGTGGACTGGGTTTCGAAGGGCGGGTGAAGGGCCGTCAAGGCCAACCGCACACCCATATCCATCAAATAATGGAGTTGTTCGTCATGCCAAAGATGAAGACCAAGAAGAGCGCTGCAAAGCGCTTCAAGGTGCGTCCGGGCGGGACCGTCAAGCGCGGTCAAGCTTTCAAGCGCCACATCCTGACCAAGAAGACCACGAAGAACAAGCGTCATCTGCGCGGTTCGGCGGCTGTCCATGAGACCAACATGGACTCCGTGCGCGCAATGCTGCCGTTCGCGTAACCCTTAACCGATACTCATAGGAGCGAAACATGCCTCGAGTCAAACGTGGGGTTACCGCACGGGCCCGTCACAAGAAAGTCATCAAGCTGGCCAAGGGTTACCGCGGCCGTCGCAATAACGTCTACCGCATCGCCAAGCAGGCGGTGATGCGTGCAGGTCAGTACGCGTACCGCGATCGCCGCAACAAGAAGCGTGTGTTCCGCGCATTGTGGATCACGCGTATCAACGCGGCGGTGCGCCAGCACGACATGACGTACAGCGTGTTCATCAACGGCCTGAAGAAGGCATCGATCGAACTCGACCGCAAGGTGCTGGCCGACATGGCTGTGTTCGACAAGGCTGCTTTTGCCGCGATCGTTCAGCAGGTGAAAGCCGCCGTTGCAGCCTGATCGTGCCTGTGCACCGTTCGGTGCACCACCGGCGTCGGAAGCAGGCGTCCGGTAAAGGAAGGTTCGTCGCAGGTTCGTTGCAGCGACCGGTTGGCCTGAATGTGGGCCTCCGGTCACGCTGCAACAAAAACGGGGCTCCTCACCGAGCCCCGTTTTTGTTGGTCGAGCCGAATTGCTTCATTTGAACACTGACGTTGAAAAGATGGGATCAATGGACCTGGATCAAATCGTTGCCGATGCGCAAAGCGCTTTCGAACACGCCACCGACGTCACCACGCTCGAAAACGAAAAAGCGCGTTTTCTCGGCAAATCGGGCGCGCTCACCGAACTGCTCAAGGGGCTGGGCAAGCTCGATCCCGAAGCGCGCAAGACTGAAGGCGCGCGCATCAACGTCGCGAAACAGCAGGTCGAAGCGGCGCTCACGGCACGGCGTCAGGCGCTTGCCGATGCGCTTCTGAACCAGCGTCTCGCGGCCGAGGCGATCGACGTGACGCTGCCGGGCCGCGGTCTTGCCGCGGGCAGTCTGCACCCCGTGATGCAGACGTGGGAGCGTGTCGAGCAGATTTTCGGCTCCATCGGCTTCGACGTCGCGGACGGCCCGGAGATCGAAACCGACTGGTTCAACTTCACCGCATTGAATAGCCCTGAAAACCATCCGGCGCGTTCGATGCAGGACACGTTCTACGTCGACGGCAAAGATGCCGACGGCCGTCCGCTGTTGTTGCGCACGCATACGAGCCCGATGCAGGTCCGCTACGCACGCACGCATACGCCGCCGATCAAGGTGATCGTGCCGGGGCGCACCTATCGCGTCGACAGCGATGCGACGCATTCGCCGATGTTCAACCAGGTCGAAGGCCTGTGGATCGAAGAGAACATCAGCTTTGCGGATCTGAAGGGCGTGTACAGCGATTTCCTCAAGAAATTCTTCGAGCGCGACGATATTCAGGTGCGCTTCCGCCCGTCGTACTTCCCGTTCACCGAGCCGTCCGCCGAAATCGACATGATGTTCGAGCACGGCAAGAACGCGGGTCGCTGGCTCGAGATTTCAGGTTCGGGCCAGGTTCACCCGACGGTCGTGCGCAACATGGGCCTCGATCCGGAGCGCTACATCGGCTTTGCTTTCGGCAGCGGCCTCGAGCGTCTGACGATGCTGCGCTATGGTGTGCAGGATCTGCGTCTCTTCTTCGAAGGCGATCTGCGCTTTTTGCGGCAGTTCGCATGATGTTGCCGCGCGGCTCGCTGCGGCCGGCGCACGCCGGCGTAGCGAAGCCGCACGCCGTGTCGTTGTCGCGGCGCGAGCGCATGAGATGCATCGTCGGAGCATCCGCCCGCGCTCGCCGGACGTTGACTCAACCCGTATAGAACGTACAGAACCATGCAATTTCCGGAATCCTGGCTCAGAACCTTCGTCGATCCGCAATTGACGACCGAGCAGCTGTCGCATGCGCTGACGATGGCCGGTCTCGAAGTCGAAGATCTGCGCCCGGTCGCACCGCCGACGTCGAAGATCGTGGTCGGCCGCGTGCTCGAGGTGGTCAAGCACCCGGACGCGGACAAGCTCAACGTCTGCCAGGTCGACGCGGGCACGGGCGCGACGCTCAACATCGTGTGCGGCGCGCCGAATGTCGCACCGGGCATCAAGGTGCCGGTCGCGCTGGTCGGCGCGCAACTTCCGCCGGCCGAAGAGGGCGGCGCTCCGTTCGCGATCAAGCTCTCCAAGCTGCGCGGCGTCGAGAGCCAGGGCATGCTGTGTTCCGCACGCGAGCTGAAGCTTTCGGAAGATCACAGCGGGCTCTTGATCCTGCCCGAAGACACGCCGATCGGCCAGGACATCCGCCACGCACTGAAGCTCGACGATACGATTTTCGAGGTCAAACTGACGCCGAATAAGGCGGACTGTCTGTCGGTATTCGGCATCGCGCGCGAAACGGCTGCGATTACCGGCGCGCCGCTCAAACCGGTCGAGATCAAGCCGGTGCCGGTCGCGCTGCACGAAACACTGCCGGTGAAAATCTCCGCGCCCGATCTGTGCGGCCGTTTTTCCGGTCGCGTGATTCGCGGCGTGAATGCGCGCGCGAAGTCGCCGCAATGGATGGTCGAACGCCTCGAGCGTTCGGGCCAGCGCAGCATTTCGGCGCTCGTCGATATTTCGAACTACGTGATGCTCGAACTCGGCCGTCCGTCGCACGTGTTCGATCTCGACAAGATCCACGGGTCGATGGACGTGCGCTGGGGCAAGCGCGGCGAATCGTTGAAGCTGCTCAATGGCAATACGATCGAAGTCGACGAGACAGTCGGCGTGATTGCCGACGATCGCCATATCGAAAGTCTCGCGGGCATCATGGGCGGCGACAGTACGTCGGTTACGCTCGATACGACGAACATCTATCTCGAAGCGGCGTTCTGGTGGCCCGATAGCATCCGCGGCCGCTCGCGCCGCTACAACTTTTCGACCGATGCCGGGCATCGTTTCGAGCGCGGCGTCGATTACTCGACAACGGTCGAGCACATCGAACGGATCACACAGCTGATTCTCGACATCTGCGGCGGGCAAGCGGGACCGATCGACGATCAGACCGTCAATGTGCCGAAGCGTGTGCCGGTGAAAATGCGCGTTGCGCGTGCTCAACGGATTATCGGCGTCGCAATCGGCGCCGACGAGATCGCGGACATTTTCACGCGCCTCGGCCTCGACTACCAGCGCGACGGCGAGACGTTCTCGGTCATGCCGCCGCCGTATCGCTTCGATATCGAAATCGAAGAAGATCTGATCGAGGAAGTCGCGCGCATCTACGGCTTCGAAAAGATTCCCGCGCGTCCGCCCGTTGCGAAGAGCGAAATGCGCGCAACCAACGAAACGCGCCGTTCGATTCATGCGCTGCGTCACGCGCTTGCGGCGCGCGATTACGCGGAGACGGTCAACTTCAGTTTCGTCGACGCCGAATGGGAACACGATTTCGCGGGAAACCGCCATCCGGTGCGGCTCGTCAATCCGATTGCGAGCCAGCTGTCGGTGATGCGTACCACGCTCTTCGGCAGCCTCATCAACGTGCTGCGCCATAACCTGAATCGCCGCGCGGATCGCATCCGCGTGTTCGAAGCCGGCCGCGTATTTTTGCACGACCCGAAGATCGCGGCGGGCGAGATGACGGTGGAAGGCTTCGCACAGCCGAAGATGCTCGGCGCGCTCGCGTACGGGCCGGTGCTCGAAGAGCAGTGGGGCGCCGCGACGCGTGCAGTCGACTTCTTCGATGTGAAGGGCGACGTCGAAGCGCTGTTGAGTCCCGCGCTCGCGTCGGCCGCGCGCTTCGTGAAGGCGGAGCACCCGGCGCTGCATCCGGGCCGCAGCGCGCGCATCGAGCTCGATGGATGCGCGGTCGGCTGGATCGGCGAATTGCATCCGCGCTGGATGCAGAAGTACGACTTGCCGCATGCGCCCATTCTGTTCGAGATCGAAGCGGAAGCGTTGATGCGGCGCGAATTGCCGAGTCCGACCGAAGTGTCGAAATTCCCGCCCGTGCGACGCGATATCGCGGTTGTCGTCGACCAGAAAATCGAAGTTCAGGCGCTGCTCGACGAACTGCAAAAGGCCCTTTCCGAGGACGCCTGCAAGACCGTTCAGAGGGTTGCGCTTTTCGATGAATTTCGTCCAAAATCAAGTACTTCCGGTGGGCTGGCAGCCCACGAGAAAAGCCTTGCGTTCCGTGTGACCTTGCAAGATACTGGGGGAACCCTTCAGGACGAAACGGTCGATCTGGCCATTCAGACCCTGGTGGATCGTCTGGCTCGAGCATATGGCGCACGGTTGCGCGGATAACCTGCGGGACGCGGGTTATTGCGGGGGTTCCCGATTCAGTCGCGATTCGGTCCCGCTTTTTCCTGCTTTTTCCCGCTTGTTTTCGCCTGTTTCCGCACTCCCCGTTTCAGTTTGCGCGCCATTTGATAGATATGAATGAAATGAACTCGAGTGATTTCGAAGCCCTTCTTACGGCGCAACGTGGCGCCATGATTCGCGATATTCCGACATCATCTGCCGGCGCGTCGGCCGAGACGCCGACGCTGACGAAGGCCGAACTTGCCGAGTTGCTGTTCGACAATGTCGGGCTCAACAAGCGCGAAGCGAAGGACATGGTCGAAGCGTTCTTCGAAGTGATTCGCGACGCGCTCGAAGGCGGCGACAGTGTGAAGCTGTCGGGCTTCGGCAATTTTCAGTTGCGCGACAAGCCGCAGCGCCCCGGACGCAATCCGAAGACCGGCGAGGCAATTCCGATTGCCGCGCGCCGCGTCGTCACGTTTCATGCAAGCCAGAAGCTGAAGGCGATCGTTGAAAACGGCGCCGAGGCAAGCCTCACGCGCTGATCGATAGCTGATCGATAATAATCGAGACGCGCGCGTTCCTGCGCAACCCACCACGACGGCTAACTGACGATGACAGCGACGATCGAAAAAGTCGTCTTGCCTCCGATTCCCGCCAAGCGCTACTTCACGATTGGCGAAGTGAGCGAACTCTGCGGCGTGAAGCCGCATGTGTTGCGCTACTGGGAGCAGGAGTTCACGCAGTTGCGGCCGGTCAAGCGGCGCGGCAATCGTCGGTACTACCAGCATCATGAAGTACTGCTGATTCGCCGGATTCGCGAGTTGCTCTATGAGCAGGGCTTCACGATCAACGGCGCGCGCAATCGTCTGGATTCGCATGGCGGCGCGCAACGCGAAGCGGATGAACGCGAAGAGGCTGAAGCACCCGTCGTTACGCAGTCGATGGCGACTGTCGATGTCGATCAGTTGCGCAAGGAGTTGCTGCACGTGATCGATCTGCTCGGGCATTGAATTGCATCCCGATGGTGTCGCAATGCCATCTCGATGTTGCTTCGATGTCTTCTCGATGTTGCTTCGATGCTGATAGGCAAACAAAAACCCGCGACAGCTTTTTGGCTGACGCGGGTTTTTTTGTCTGGTCGGGGCGAGAGGATTTGAACCTCCGACCACCTGCACCCCATGCAGGTACGCTACCAGGCTGCGCTACGCCCCGAAAGCTGGCAAGTATAACAGACACGGGCCGCGGTGAGCATCACTTGCGTACGTCAAAATTGATTCTTTGAACGTGAGTGCCGCATGCCGAACTCGATCTTGAGCAATGCTGTCAAGCTCGACCCAGGTTCAGACACTCTCGTGCGAGAGCATCGGTGAATCGCGACTGCCGCCGCATCGATCAGCGACCGTCGACACCTCGTTTGGACGACCCCATCGGACCTTGGCGTAAACACCGAGCCTGACCGCTTTTCGCACCATCCTTTCGATGCCTGATATATCATATATCAGCTCTGTCCCTGTTCAGGTTTCCCATGCTCGATCCGTCGTTGCTAGGCCGTCTCTCGTTCACGCATGCCGATCCGTCCAGAGGCCCGCTGCCACCGGGGCGTCACCGCCTTGGCCTTGCCGAAGACCGCGACGCTGTACTCTTCGTGCCCGACGGGCTGAGCGAAAGCAGCACCCCCGTCCCGCTCTTTATCATGTTCCACGGCGCGGGCGGTTTCCCGGAGAAAGTGCTGCCCTTCATCGAGCCACACGCGCAGCAACACCGCTTTCTCGTGCTCGCACCGCATTCGACCTATCCGACCTGGGACATCGTGATCGGCGGCAATGGCCCCGACCTCGAGCGGCTGCATCAGGCCCTGACCGAAGTCACTTCGCGCTATCGCGTCGACCGTCGCCATCTGGCGTTCGCGGGATTTTCCGATGGCGCAAGCTACGCGCTGTCGATCGGTATCACGAACGGCGATATCGCGAGCCACGTGATTGCATTTTCGGGCGGCTTCTTTTCGATCTTCATCCAGGAAGGCGCACCAAAGGTGTTGATCGCGCATGGCCTCGAAGACGAGCAGTTGCCGATCGCGTCGAGCGGCCGTGCGAACGCGGCGAAGCTCAAGGCCGCGGGCTACGACGTCGAATATGTCGAGTTCAACGGACTGCATGCGATACAGCCGCCGGTCGTCGAACGCGCGGTAGCGTTCTTTCTGCAGCAGCGCACAGCATGACAAACAGCGATCGCGAGCGTGCACCACGGCGCACGAGCGCTCACAAGCGCGCACGAACTCGCGTTCGGGAGACACACTAATGGACTTTGAAATACCGGAATCGCTGATTCACCCGCTGCTCGGCCTGATCGGAGCCGGTTCGCCGCTTGCGAGGCAACTCGAAGCGCACGGTATCTGTCACGGCAACATGATCGTCTCGAGCAAGCTCTTCGATGCGCAGTCGCTGAACTCGCTGTACACGCTGAGCAAGATGCAGGAGGATCGCGGACTCATGTTCCAGATGCTCGCGCTCGACGGCATCTACAATGCGCCGCACGCGCGCGTGATTCCGTCGCTCGATCAGCTCGTGCCGGGCCTTATCGCGTATCTGTCGCGCGATGCGATCGACGGGTGGCTCTATCGCCGCAACAAGGACGGCACGCTGTTGCCCTGGCTCGTGCATCGCATGCGCTACGTCGAGCCGGAGCAGGGCAACCCGTATGTCGTCGTCGACATGGTAGCGAACACGATGCAGTCGGCCAATTCGGAGCAGACCGACTACAGCAAGCGTCGCTCCGGGATGACGACGTCGTTGATGTTGAACCGCAGCGACATCGTCGACCGCACGATTCCCGAGCTGCTCGCCGAGTTCGGCTTCTACAAGGAATGCGCGGAGTTTCGGCGTGAATACGAACAGCACGCACAGCGTTTCCTGCAATACCAGCGCCGCTTCGGCAAGCAGTTTCTCGTCACGAAGGCGGTGTTTGCGATCGATGCGAAGGGAACGCCCGAACTCGCACGGATTGTCGACGGCGTGACAGCGAAGTGCGTCAACGATGAAGAGCGGCTCGAACGCCGTTTCGAGATGACCTGCGATCCGAGTTTCTGGCGCAATGCCGGCATCGAAACGGGCTTCGACAGAATTCCGCTGCATTGCTACGTACACCTGTTCCATCTCGAATGGCACAAGAACGTCTGGGCGCATGTGCAGCATCTGACCGAGTATCGCTACCAGCCCGAACTGCGCGACAAGCTCGTATTGCCCGGCGACCACCGCGATCTGATCGACATCCTCACGTCGGACCTCGACGTGCTCGTGCAGGATTTCGTCTCGGGCAAGTCGGGCGGCACGACCATTCTGTGCCAGGGCGCGCCGGGTCTCGGCAAGACACTGACGGCCGAGATCTATTCGGAAGTCGTGGGCAAGCCGCTGTACCGCGTGCATTCGGGGCAGCTCGGCACGACGGCCGCATCGGTCGGCGCGGCCCTGACCGGCGTGCTGCGCCGCGCGATGCGCTGGGACGCGATCCTGCTGCTCGACGAAGCCGACGTCTATATCCGCCGCCGCGACAACGATCTCGAGCACAACGCGATCGTCGCCGAGTTCCTGCGCACGCTCGAGTACTTCAACGGCCTCATGTTCATGACGACCAACCGCATCGGCGACGTCGACGACGCGATCCTGTCGCGCTGCATCGCGACAATCCACTATGAAATACCGTCGAAAGCCGACGCGACGTTGTTGTGGAAACTGCTGGCCGAGCAGTTCGGCGCCGATCTCGACGACGCGCTGATCGAAGAACTGACAGTTCGCTACCCGAAGGCAAGCGGTCGCGACATCAAGGAACTGCTGAAGCTCGCGACGCGCTACTGCAAGGCGAGGCAACTGCCGATCAGCGAAGACGTGTTTCGCCTGTGCGCGCTGTTCCGCGGACACCCATAACCAAGCGCACGCCCGCGCGTGCCGCGCGCCGCCTAACCTGCGCATTGACCGCCGTCCTGCACACAAACGCATCGAATGGGACAATCCGCGAGGCCGTCGACGAGGCGGCTTTCGAGCGTCTGACATCGATGTCAAATACCCCACAGGAACGGAGACACACGCATGCGTTTCGCACGCCATTTGTTTGTATTCGCAACCATCGCTGGACTAAACGGTGCCGTACACGCGCAGATGCCGCAGCCGGCCGGCGGCCAGACCGGCAGCTATGCGGAAGGCGATCTGCCGCTCGAGAGCGGGCAGTCGATCGACGACTTCTCGATCTCGTACGAAACCTACGGCACGCTCAACGCGGACAAATCGAACGCGATTCTGATGGTGACGGCGATCAGCGGCACGCACCATCGTCTCGACTACCTGATCGGACCAGGCAAGGCGCTCGACACGAACCGCTACTTCATCATCACGACCGATGCGATCGGCAACGGCCTCACCACGTCGCCGTCGAACAGCGTGAAGCAGCCCGGCATGGCGTTTCCGCGCTTCGCGATCCGCGACATGGTCGAGTCGCAGTACCGGCTCGTCACCGGCAAGTTCGGCATTACGCATCTGTTCGCGGTGATCGGCGCATCGATGGGCGGTATGCAGACGCTGCAGTGGGGCGTAAGCCACCCCGACATGATGGATGCGCTCGTGCCGATCGTGCCGCTCGGCCGCACGCCGCCATGGACGAAGACGGTGCTCGAACTGACGCGCCAGGAAATCACGAGCGACCCCGCGTGGGACGACGGCCATTATCGTCAGGGAACGGAGCCGGAACAGGGGATGCGGCTCTGGGCCGGTACGCTTGCGCTGATCACGCGCACGCCGGAGTTGATGAAGAACACCGTGGCTGACGGCGACGCCACACAGAACGAAGCCGCGCAGTGGTTACGCAAGACTGAAGACAGCGCCTGGAAAAACTTCGATGCGCGCAACTGGATCTACCAGACCTGGGCCTACGATGCGCACGACCTCGGCACGACGCCGGGCTTCAACGGCGACTACCATCACGCGCTGCGTTCGATCCGCGCGCGCATGCTGGTGCTGGCGGGCGTCGGCGATCTGCTGAATCCGGAGCCGGAGGCGCTTGAAGTCGCACGCTACGTGCACGGTGCACAATTCGAATCGATCGAGCCGCGCTGGCCGTCCGGTCATTTTTCGGCGGCCGGCGTTACGCAACCGGAGGTCGATTTCCAGAACCGCGAGATCGGCGCTTTCCTGACCAAAGTCGCCGCGCAAAAGCACCCCGGCTGACCGTGCAACAACCCGGTATCCATTCTGAATTAGAGGAACGGCTCTTCAGGATTCGCGAATGGTTGCCGATAACAGACTATGGGGGGAATTAAGATGGACACTGCGGCGGGCCGCGATGCAGCACGCCGCAGCACATCGGCATGTCTCGTGTGCACGAGCAACGGTTCGCATGATCGTGGGAGACTGACCACGCGAGCCGGCTCTACCTGAGATCTGTCGAAGAGGCGTCCGCTGACCGACGGTCCGCCCGCATGGCCGTTGTCGAGCGTCCGCAGAATCACGCTATCTGACCGATTTCCCGCGCCGGAGGCCCAGTGATACGGCAAGTCCTAGCTAGCCTGCTTCCAGGCCTGCTTTCAGGCCTGCTTTCAGGCCTCCTTCCAGGCCTGCGAATCAGTCTGCAATTCGGCGTGCTTCTCGCGCTTGGCATCGGCGACGCAAGCGCCGCCGACGGTCCCGACTGCACGCGACCGTTTACGCTCGCACTGCACGACCATGGGCTGCTTTATTCGCCCGATACCGATTCCGGCATCGACAAGGATTTTGCCGACGAACTCGCGCGCCGCAGCGGCTGCGAGATCCGCGTGAGCCTGATGTCGCGCGCGCGCATCTGGAAGCTCATCGAATCGGGCGCGCTCGATTTCAGTCTGTCCGGCATCACGGACGAAGAGCGCAACCAGTACGCATCGTTCGCGTGGTACTTCAGCGACAAGTATTATCTTCTCGTGCGCAAGGACGCCGGTATTCACGCACTGTCCGACTTCGAGCGCGACGACCGTTTCCAGCTCGGCGCGATCCGCAGCTTTCGCTATAGCGACTCGGCCAACCGTCTCGTCGACACGCTGACTGCCGAAAACCGTGTTAGCCTGGCGGGTGGGCTCGAGCCGCTCTATCAGGCGCTGATCCTGAAGCGCATACAGGGCATGATTATCGAGCCGTTCGACTATCCGGCGATCGACGAAAAGAAAATCCGCGACGTGACGACCATCATCGAATTCAACGATCCGGCAGTGCCTCACGGCCTCATCATGTCGAAGAAGGCGCTGTCGGCAAAGCAACGCGAAAAGTGGCGCGCGCTCGTCGACGCGATGCGCGCCGACGGCACTGTGCGGCGGATTTTCCGCAAGTACTTCAAACCCGACTTGGCGGATTCCATGGTCGATTTCCAGATGCCGCCGCCGTGAACCGGGCGCGCCTCATCCTGATTCCGCTCGTCATTCTGTGCTCCGCGTTGATGTTGACGTGGACAGTATGGGATCACGAGCGCCATGCTTCGCAGCACGAACTGCGTTCGCAGTTCACGTACGCGCTCGGCGACGCCGTGAGCCGCATCGAACAGCGCATGGCGTCGTACGAGCAGATGCTGCGTGGCGTGCAGGGTCTTTTCATCGCGACCAATACGCTCGATCGCGCGCGCTTTCGCGATTACGTCAAAGCGGTCAACACCGATGCGAATCTCGCCGGCATGCAGGCGATCGGGCTGATCCAATGGGTCCCGCAAGCCGATCTGGCCGGCCATCTGACGCTGATGCACAACGCCGCCGGCGCCAGCTATGCGATCGTGCCCGCAGGCCGACGCGACAGTTATGCGCCGATCATCGAGCGTCTGCCGTTTAACGAGAGCCGGTATACCGTGATCGGCTTCGACTCATGGGCAAGCGCGGTGCGCCGCGATGCGCTGGAAAAGGCGCGCGATTCGGGGCTCGCGACGATTTCGGGCAAGGTCACGCTGGCGGCCGATCGCGACAAACAGAACCAGCCCGGTTTCGTCATGTATCTGCCCGTCTACCGGCAAGGCCAGCCGCTCGACACGGTCGCCGAGCGCCGCGCGCATCTGCTTGGCTGGGTCTACGCGTCGTTCCGCATGCACGACGTGGTGGCGAGCCTGTACGGTGAGGAGCCGCCCGGCCTGTCGCTTGCGATCTACGACGGCGTCGAACCGTCGGCCGCGACGCTGCTGTACCGCTCGTCGGATCAACAGGCGCGCCACGTGCCGTCGGACCTTTCGGCGCACGAGTATCTGGTCGTCGACGGGCACGACTGGACGCTCTCGCTTGCCGCGCAGGATCGCTTCGTGGCCCGCTTCGGCCGCAATGCCGAATGGCTCATCGCGAGCACGGGCGGAGGCCTCTCGGTGCTGCTCGCGCTGCTTGCATGGTTCATGGTGACGGGCCGCAGCCGTGCGATGCGGCTCGCCTCGACGATGACGCGCGAATTGCGCGAAAGCGAAGAGAAGTTCCGGGCGATAGCGGACTGCACGGTGAACCTCGAGGTATGGTGGGGCCCGGACGGCAAGCCGCGCTGGATCAACCCGTCGGTCCTGGAATACACGGGCTATAGCGTCGACGAATGCATGGCGATGCACGACTTCGCCGGCACGCTGATTCATCCGGACGACATGCCGCGCGTCGCACCCGAGTTGCTGAAAGGGCGTCAGGGGTTGCGCGGCGGCGACCTCGAATTTCGTTGCGTCCGCAAGGATGGTGCGCTGATCTGGCTGTCGGCATCGTGGGTGCCGATCTACGATGCCAAGGGCCTGCTTACCGGTTTTCGCATGAGCGGCCGCGACATTACCGAGCGCAAGCGGTTCGAAGAAGAGTTGCGCATCGCGGCGGTCGCGTTCGAATCGCTCGAAGGGATGATGGTGACCGACGCCGACGGCACGATCCTGCGCGTGAACTCGGCCTTCACGGAATGCACAGGCTACACCGTCGAGGAAGTGGTCGGGCGCACGCCGCGCATGTTGCAGTCGGGGCGGCACGACAAGGCGTTCTATCGCGAGATGTGGGACACGATTCATCGCGACGGCGGCTGGCAGGGCGAGATCTGGGACCGCCGCAAGAACGGCGAGATCTACCCGAAATGGCTGACGATCACTGCGGTGACCGGCGAGAACGGCGCGGTCACGCATTACGTCGGCACGCATCACGACATCACCGAGCGCAAGATCGCCGAAGAGCGGATCAAGGAGCTGGCGTTCTTCGATGCGCTGACGCGGCTGCCGAACCGCCGGCTGCTGTGGGACCGCTTGCGGCAGGCGATTGCGGTTAGCGCGCAGACCGGCACGTGCGGCGCGCTGCTCTTTCTCGATCTCGACAACTTCAAGACGCTCAACGATACGCTCGGCCACGACAAGGGCGATCTGCTGCTGCAGCAGGTCGCGGGGCGTCTGTCAGGCTGCGCGCGCGAAGGCGACACGGTGGCGCGCGTCGGCGGCGACGAATTCGTGATCGTGCTCGGCAGTCTGAGCGCCTCGCGCGACGAGGCCGCGAGCCAGACCGAAGCGATCGGCGAATTGATTCTCTCGGTGCTCGCAGGCGCCTGTCAGCTCGAAGGCGTCGACTACCGCACGAGTGCGAGTATCGGCGCGACCGTGTTCCAGGGGCACGAGGCGTCGATCGACGAACTGCTGAAGCAGGCCGACCTCGCCATGTACAAATGCAAGGAGCGCGGCCGCAATGCGATGTGCTTCTTCGACCCGGCGATGCAGACGGTCGTGGTCGAACGCGCGGCGCTCGAGGCGGCACTGCGGCGCGCGATCGACGAAGACCAGTTTCTCGTCCACTACCAGGCGCAGGTCGGCGACGGCGACCGCGTGACCGGCGCCGAAGCGCTCGTGCGCTGGCAACATCCGGAGCGCGGCATTGTCGCGCCGGCCGATTTCATCCCGCTGGCCGAAGAGACGGGGCTTATTCTGGCGCTTGGCGACAAGGTGCTCGAAACCGCGTGCCTGCAGCTCGCGCAGTGGGCCACGCACCCGGGCATGGCGCATCTGACGGTCGCGGTCAACGTCAGCGCCCAGCAGTTCCGCGAACCGCGCTTCGTGGAAAGAGTGCTCGACGTGCTCGAGCGCACCGGTGCCAATCCGCGCCGCCTCAAGCTGGAACTGACCGAGAGCGTGCTCGTCGATAACGTGCAGGACATCATCGGGAAGATGGCCGCACTAAAGGCCGAAGGCGTGGTGTTCTCGCTCGACGACTTCGGCATCGGCTATTCGTCGCTGTCGTATCTGAAGCGTTTGCCGCTCGATCAGCTGAAGATCGACCGGTCGTTTGTGCGCGACATCCTCGTCGATTCGAACGATGCCGTGATCGCGCGCACGATCGTCGCGCTCGCGCAGAGCCTCGGTCTCGGGGTGATCGCCGAAGGCGTCGAAACCGAAGCGCAACGCGATTTTCTCGCGGGCGCCGGGTGTCATGCGTATCAGGGGTATTACTTCTGCCGGCCGCTGCCGGTTGAAGGATTCGAGGCATTCGCGGGCAGTTTCGCCGCGCAGCCGATGGCGTGACGGGGAAGGGCAGCGATCGTCTGCCGCCCTGCCGGACTACGGCCTCGCCCGGGTCGCGTGCCGGTTCCGTGTCAGCACGCGCAAATCACCACTGCGCATCACTGCGCCGCGTTCGCCAACGACGGATCGATATACGCGTTCACATCCTGCGGCTGCTTGTAGACGGCATTGCGCACGTTGAATTTGTCCGCGTTCGCGCTCGACCCGTAGATCGAATCGAGGCCGTCGCCCTTGACGAACGCCTTCTTCGCCGCCGCCGCATCGAGCAGATGCGTGCCCTTCAGCAAGGGCAGATACTGCGCCGGCGTAAGGCCGACGCGCGCCGACATGATCTTCACTGCGTCGGCCTGCGTTTTCGGGTCGTTCACGTAGGCCACGCACCGGTACCAGACCTTGAGCACTTTGGCCCAGTCCGCCTTGCGCGATGCGAGGCTTGCCGGATTGACGGTGATCGCGTCGTAGATGAGCCCCGGCGCATCCGCCGACGTGAAGATCGGACGCGAGCCCGGTACGCGTTTCAATGCTTCGCCGGCACTCGGTTGCCATGCGCCGATCGCCGCGATGTCCTGCGACGACGCAAGCACTTGCGGCAATTCGTTGGTCTTCGCGTTGACGAGCGTCACATCCGACTCTTTCATGCCGTGCTTCGCGAGCGCCGTATCGAGCAGCAGGTGATCGACGAGCCCGACCTCGACGCCGACCTTCTTGCCTTTCAAGGCCTCGACCGTTTTCGCCGACGGCTTCGCGACGAGCATGTCGTTGCCGCTCGAATAGTCGGTCAGCAGAATCATCACGTTCTTCGCACCGCTTGCCCCGGTCACGAGCGCGTCGCCGTTCGTCGCGCCGACGCCGTCGAGCTTGCCCGCCGAGAATGCATCGAGCGACGCCGAGTAATCGAACCACTCGAAATCGACGTCGACGTTTTCCTGCTTGAACCAGCCCTTGTCGATCGCGACCTGGAACAGCACCCAGCCCGGCCAGTCGCTGTAACCGATTTTGAGCGGCGCGGCCGCCTGCGCCGACGCCGACGTCAGGCCGACCGCGAATGCCGCTGCGGCGCCGGCAAGGCCGCGCCGCAGCGTACGGGACGCAAGAAGTTGAGCGCGTGCGTATTCGAATGCTTTCATTGTGTGCTCCAGGAGACCGGGTGAAGTGTTATCGAAATGAAACGCGCAAGCGGCGCACACGAGCTTCGGTGTGCGTGCCGGCGTCATGACCGGTTTCCTGATGTGCATGGGACCGGCCACGGAGAGGCACGACGGCGGCCGTTATCGTCGCCATCGCGGATCTCCCGGGCTTTTGTCCCGCCGTGTAGTGCGGCCTGTGAAGCATCGACTGCGGATTCGCTTCGCGGGCGCACCGGGCTGCTCTCGGACCAGACGTTCGTGTGACGAACCGGAACCCTAGCATCCCTAAGATGCGACGGTGCCGCACCTCTCGGGTGTTGCGCGAAGCCAGAAGCATGCCAGGCGATATCGGCATTTGCGCATACGCTTCCGCCGGCGAAAGGATGTCGCGTCGCGTTGCTTACGAGCGATCGAGCGTCGAGAAGCGATGATGGACGAATGCAAGGAACTGTTCGAGCCGCTCCTCGATCGCCGCGGCTAACCGCACATGCTTGATGCGGCGATCATGCGCAGCGCTCGTTTCGCTGAGCCAGCCCGCATCGATCAGTTGCTGCACATAACGGACCGCTGTCCGGCGGCTTACGCCCGGCATGAAATCGTAAAGCGCGGTCTTGGCGAACTGCTCGTGCGGGTCGGCCCACATCTGGCAGAACAGATCGCTGTAGTTGAGGTCGGCGAGCCCCAACTCGCCGAATTGCGCGGACCACTCGAAGTCCATGTCGAGGATTGCACGCGCGACGGCCTGCGCTTTGGTCCGGGCTATTTTCTTTTTCATCGATTCACCAGCACAAGGAGACGTGCACAGTTTACGTGCGAACAGGCCCGCGAAACGGGCGCGCCGTCGCGGCATGCGCCGACGCCGCAAATGTTTTTTGACGCGTCGTGTTTAACATGTAGTATTGCATGCAATTTTGCATATAAAAAGGACGGCGATGCGGTTCGCGCTATTCAAGACGTTCTGGGGATTCGCCGGAGGCCCGCGCGAGGCCGGCGCACTCGTAAGAGCGGCGAAGTTCGACGGCATCGAGGCGCAGGTGCCGGCCGTCGAAACGGCGCGCGACGACTTCGCGCGCGCGTTGGCCGACGAGGGGCTCGACTTCATCGCGGAAATCACCACCGCCGGTAGCTACGTACCCGAGCGCAGCGCGACCCCTGACGATCATCTGCGCGATCTCGAGGCGAAGCTGATCTGGGCAAAGCCTTTGCGGCCGCGCTTTTGCAATGTGATCGCAGGCTGCGATGCGTGGTCCGCGCCGATGCAAATCGATTTCTTCGCACGCGCGCTCGAACTCGAAGCAAAGCACGGCGTGATCTGCAGCTTCGAAACCCACCGCAGCCGCTCGTTCTTCAATCCGTGGATCACGCGCGATGTCGTGCGCGCGGTGCCGCAACTGAAGCTGACCTGCGACTTCAGTCACTGGGCGGTGGTCTGCGAAAGGCTGCTCGATAGCGAGTGGGACACGCTCGTCGAACTCGCGCCGCATGCGCATCACGTGCATGGGCGCGTCGGTTATCCGCAAGGCCCGCAGGTACCGCATCCGGCCGCGCCCGAGTACGCGGACTGCCTCGCGTCGCATCGCCGTATCTGGGAGTTGCTGTGGAATGCGCAGCTTGCCAGCGGCTACACGGAAACCACCATGACGCCCGAATTCGGCCCCGACCGCTATCTGCATACGCTGCCGTTTACGGACGCACCGGTCGCCGATCTCTGGGAAATCAACACATGGATGGGCCGCGAGGAACAACGTCATTTCGCGGAGTTTCTCGCACAACGCAACGCATACCCGACAACACGGTGATCACAATGACGCGCACCCATACCGGTTTCGGCGTCTTGCCGATAGTCGACGTCGGCGGCCTGTATAGCGAGGATGCGGGCGAGCGGCTTGCCACGGCCCGCTCGCTCGATCGCGCGGCCCGCGACGCGGGCTTCTTCTACGTGACGAACCATCGGGTCGGCCGTGCGCTGCAGACCGCGCTGGTCGAACACGCGCAGCGTTTCTTCGCGGCGCCGCACGCGTGGAAGATGCGCTACTACATCGGCCAGTCGACCGCACATCGCGGTTACGTGCCCGAGGGCGAGGAGGTGTTTGCGGGAGGCAAGCGCGACAGGAAAGAAGCGTTCGACACGGGCCGCGACCTTCCGCTCGACGATCCCGACGTCAAGGCCGGCACGCCGATGCTCGGTCCGAACGTGTGGCCCGATCAAGCGGGCTTTCGCGAAGCGATCAGCGGCTACTACGGTGCGGCTTTCGATCTGGGGCGACGTATTTTCCGCGGCTTCGCGCTCGCGCTCGGCTTGCCCGAGACGCACTTCGACGCGTATCTGCACAAGCCGCCGAGCCAGTTGCGGCTCGTTCATTACCCGTTCGACGCGTCGGCCGAGGACGCGCCCGGCATCGGCGCGCATACCGACTACGAATGCTTCACGATCCTGCTGCCGACCGCGCCGGGCCTCGAGGTCATGAACGGCGACGGCCGGTGGATCGATGCCCCGCCGATCGAAGACGCGTTTATCGTCAACATCGGCGACATGCTCGAGGTATGGACCGGTGGCACGTACGTCGCGACATCGCACCGCGTGCGCAAGGTGACCCGGGAGCGCTACTCGTTTCCGCTGTTTTTCGCCTGCGACTACCATACCGTGGTTGCGCCGCTACCGCAGTTCGCCACCTCGGACGCGTGCGCGAAGTTTCCGCCCGTGGCGGCAGGCGACCATCTGTTTGCACAGACCGCGCAGAGTTTCACCTATCTGAAGCAGCGCCTCGAACGCGGCGAACTGACATTGCCCGACGGTTCGATGCAATTGTCGAGCTTCGGACAGGAAGCGCGTAATGCGGCGCGGTAGCGGCGGTGCAGTAGCGACACAGCGCGCGTGTGCTTACCGCGGCGTCGCGCGTTTCTTTTGCATCTCGATGAAGCGCACCGAAAAGAGCGTATAGAGCGCGCGGCGAACGGAAATCAGAAGCGGCATGGCGGGCGGGTGGAAGTGGGCGTGTGTCGTCGTTAGAGCAACGGCTATGCCATTTTCCGAACTGCGCTAAAACCCGCGTCGAGTAACGATGCGTCAATGACCGCCGCGACGCGCCGACGGCGCGCGCCCGAACATGGCGCGCATTCGCCTTCGATTGGTGCGCGAGCGCCCCGCGTCAGGGCGAGCCGCGCGCCATCGCGCACTGTCGCGAACTGTCGGGAGCACAAAGGGGCCGCGTACCCGCGCAGCGTCCCGAAGCATCCCGATGCGGTAGCGAGCACGCGCGTGCGCATTTCTCGACAACCAGTGAGCCGTTGGCACGGTACTCGCTTAAACGCACGGCGAGAGGTGCGAAGCAATTTGCATCATCTTCAGGATCGCTAGGGTTCCGGTCGTGCCGCATGCGCCGCACGATGCCTGGTCCGAGAGCAATCCGGTCTTGCCGCCCACCTTGTACGAAGGCGCCGGCGAGGCTCCACGGAGGGACAAAAGCCCGGGAGGTCGCGATGTCGTTCGTCGCCCCTCTCACGCCTATCCCTCTCGCTTCAAAGGAGCCTCCATGCCGTCGAATCCCCCCGTCGACCTCGCACCGGTCCCGCATCCGCTGTGGGAAACCGTGATCCCTGCCGGCACGCACTGGTCCGGCGTCCTGCGCCGCGGCCTCGCGCTGCGCATCGTCGACACCGAAGGCGGCGCGAATCTCGCGGCCGTGTTCCATCGTCAGGAAGATCCGCTCGAGCGCTACAACATGGCCGATACGCTGAAGGCGCAACACACAGCGCACCTGACGCGCGGCCACGTGCTGTATTCCGATATGGGCCGGGTGCTCGCATCGATCACCGCCGATACGCTCGGCTGGCACGATCCGATCGGCGGCGTGGGCGACGCCCGCCTGTTCGCGCAGAAATACGGTGTCGCACGCTACCAGGAGCATCGCAACGCGATGATCCGCAACGGCCGCGACAGCCTGCTGCTCGAACTTGCGAAGTACGGGCTCGGCACGCGCGACCTCGTCGCGAACGTCAATTTCTTCAGCAAGCTTGCGACCGGCGACGACGGCTCCCTGAGTTTCGTCGCGAATCATTCGCGCGCCGGCGATGCGGTCGATCTGCGTTTCGAAATGAACACACTGGTTGCGTTTTCGAGCGCGCCGCATCCGCTCGATCCGGCGCCCGAGTATCGGCCCAAAGCGGTGAAGCTGATCGCCTACCGCGCGTATCCGGGCGATGCCGTCGTGCCGTCCGACGACGCGTGCCGCGCGCACTGCGCGGAAAACGAGCGCGGCTTTACCAACACCGAACGACTTTTCGTATAAGGAGCGCCGCCATGAACATCATCGAAAGCACACTCGATACGCGCGACGCGCTCTACGATCTCACGCTGCCGGCCGGCGAGCCGTGGCTGCACGAAGTGAAGCGCGGGCAGATCTTCCGGATTCTCGATCTCGAAGGCAATCAGGCCGTCGATACGCTGTTCTACAGCAGCGCCGATCCGCTCGAACGCTACAGCGCGCAGGACACGATACGCAAACAGCTGAACCTCTATCTTGGCGCGGGCAGCGTGCTGATGTCGAACCTCGGCAACCCGATGCTGACGATCGTCGCCGACACCTGCGGCCGGCACGATACGCTCGGCGGCGCGTGCGCGGCCGAAAGCAACACCGTGCGCTATGCGCTCGACAAGCGCCATATGCACAACTGCCGCGACACCTTCCTGCATGCGATCACGCATTGCACGTGCGGCGCCGGCGCGCATCTGACGAAGCGCGACATCGTCGGCAATATCAACTTCTTCATGAACGTGCCGGTCACGCCGCTTGGGCAACTGACCTTCGAAGACGGTATTTCGGCGCCCGGCAAATATGTCGAAATGCGTGCGGAGATGGACGTGACGGTGCTGATCTCGAACTGTCCGCAATTGAACAACCCGTGCAACGGCTATAACCCAACGCCCGTGCGGCTCTCGATCTGGGAGGCGCAATGAGTGAGGCGTTGCGCTTCTCGAAGGTGCTCGTCGCGAATCGCGGCGAAATCGCGTGCCGCGTGATTCGCACGCTCAGGCGTCTGAATATCGCGTCGGTCGCCGTGTACTCGGAAGCGGACCGCCACGCGATGCATGTGATGCTGGCCGACGAAGCCGTCTGTATCGGGCCGGCCGCGGCGGCCGCCAGTTATCTGAATGTCGACGCGATACTCGATGCGGCGCGCGCAACGGGCGCGCAAGCGGTGCATCCGGGCTACGGATTCCTGTCCGAAAACGCCGCATTTGCGCAGGCGTGCGAGGACGCGGGCATCCGCTTTATCGGTCCGCGCGCGGAACAGATGCGCGCATTCGGTCTCAAGCATACGGCACGCGAACTCGCGCGATCGAACGACGTGGCGCTGCTGCCGGGCACCGGCCTGCTGCCCGATGTCGCCGCGGCGCTCGCGGAAGCCGCCTCGATCGGCTACCCGGTGATGTTGAAAAGCACTGCGGGCGGCGGCGGCATCGGCATGTCGCTGTGCCGCAGCGCGCAGGAACTCGAAGCGGCGTTCGCATCGGTGGTGCGTCTCGGCGAGGCGAACTTCGCGAACGCGGGTGTGTATGTCGAGAAGTTCGTCGAACACGCGCGACATATCGAAGTGCAGATCTTCGGCGACGGCCGCGGCAATGTGATTGCACTGGGCGAGCGCGACTGCTCGGTGCAGCGGCGCAACCAGAAGGTGATCGAGGAGACGCCCGCGCCGGGACTCGCCGCCGGCGAGCGCGCCACGCTGCATGAAAGCGCGGTGCGGCTCGCGCAGGCGGTCGGCTACGAGTCGGCCGGCACCGTCGAATTCGTGTTCGACGCGCATGCACGCCGCTTCTATTTTCTTGAAGTCAATACGCGGCTGCAGGTCGAGCATTGCGTGACGGAAGAAGTGACCGGTGTCGACCTGGTCGAATGGATGATCCGTCAGGCCGAGGGCGCATTGCCCGCGCTCGCGTCGATTGCGCCCGCTGCGAGCGGCGCGAGCATTCAGGTACGCCTTTATGCGGAGGATCCGCACAAGCAGTTCCAGCCCAGTGCGGGGACGCTGACCCATGTCGAGTTTGCGAAAGACGCGCGCGTCGATACGTGGGTCGACGCGGGCACCGAAGTCAGCGCGTTCTACGATCCGCTGCTCGCGAAGCTGATCGTCAAAGGCGCGACGCGCGAGACCGCGCTCGCCGCGCTTCGCGACGCGCTGGAAAACACGCAGCTCTACGGTATCGAGACGAACCTCGACTATCTGCGCGCGGTAGTCGGTTCCGACACATTCGCGCGCGGCGCGCAAACCACCGCGTTCCTGTCGCGCTTCATGTTCGCCCCGCATACGATCGACGTGCTCGACGGCGGCGTGCAGACGACGGTCCAGCAATTGCCCGGCCGGCTCGGCTACTGGGATATCGGCGTGCCGCCGTCGGGTCCGATGGACGACCGGTCGTTTTCGCTCGCGAACGAATTGCTCGGCAATGCGCCCGATGCGGCGGGCCTCGAATTCACGATGGTCGGCGCGACGCTGCGCTTCAATACGGCGGCGCTTTTCGTACTCGGCGGCGCGACGCTTGCCGCGACGCTCGACGGCGCGCCGGCGTCGTTCTGGCGCGTGCTGCGCGCGGCGCCCGGCGCCGTGCTGAAGCTCGGCGGCGTGACCGGCGCCGGCGTGCGTGCGTGTCTGGCGATCAAAGGCGGGCTGCAGGTGCCCGATTATCTCGGCAGCAAGGCGACCTTCACCCTCGGCCAGTTCGGCGGGCATGCGGGCCGCGCGTTGCGCAAGGGCGATGTGCTGCATCTGGCCAGCGATGCAGGCGAGGGCGAGCACGGTGCCGCACTCGACCCCGCCCGGATGCCTGCGCTGACCCACGACTGGACGCTGCGCGTGCTGAACGGTCCGCATGGCGCGCCCGATTTCTTCACGCCCGACGACATCGCGATGCTGTACGGCACGAGCTGGACCGTGCACTACAACTCGAGCCGCACGGGCGTGCGGCTCATCGGTCCCGCGCCGAAATGGGCGCGCCGCGACGGCGGCGAAGCGGGCCTGCATCCGTCGAACATTCACGACAACGCCTACGCGATCGGCGCGGTCGATTTCACCGGCGATATGCCGGTGATCCTCGGACCGGACGGCCCGAGCCTCGGCGGCTTCGTTTGCCCGGTCACGGTGATTGCCGACGAGTTATGGAAGCTCGGCCAGTTGCGGCCCGGCGATACGGTGCGCTTTGCGCCCGCTGAGCAGTCGAGCGCGTTGCCCGCATCGCACGTATCGCCCGGGTCGCACGTATCGCACGCTTCGCCGGCTGCGGTTCACGCTAACGCCTGCGTGCTTCATCGCGACGCGACGGCAGGCGACGGCATCGGCGTCGTCTACCGGCAATCGGGCGATCGCAACCTGCTGATCGAATATGGCCCGCTCGTGCTCGATCTGAACCTGCGCTTTCGCGTGCATGCGTTGATGCACTGGCTCGACGAGCACCGCCTGCCCGGTATCGTCGATCTGACGCCGGGCATCCGCTCGCTGCAGGTGCACTTCGAGCCGCGCGTGCTGTCGCGCGCGCGGCTGCTCGAGCATGTGCAGCGCGCCGAATCGGCGTTGCCCGCGATCGACGGCATGCGCGTGCCGAACCGCATCGTTCATTTGCCGCTGTCGTGGGACGACCCGTCGACGCGTGTCGCGATCGAGCGCTATATGCAGTCGGTGCGCCCCGATGCGCCGTGGTGCCCGAGCAATATCGAGTTCATTCGCCGCATCAACGGGCTCGCGAGTATCGACGACGTGAAGCGCATCGTGTTCGACGCACGCTATCTCGTGATGGGTCTCGGCGACGTCTATCTCGGCGCGCCGGTCGCGACGCCGCTCGATCCGCGCCATCGGCTCGTCACGACGAAGTACAACCCCGCGCGCACGTGGACGCCCGAGAACGCGGTCGGCATCGGCGGTGCGTATCTGTGCGTGTACGGTATGGAAGGCCCGGGCGGCTATCAGTTCGTCGGGCGCACCGTGCAGATGTGGAACCGCTATCGGACCACGCGCGAGTTCACGGCGGGCAAGCCGTGGCTGCTGCGCTTCTTCGACGAGATCCGCTTCTACGAGGTCAGCGAAGCGGAACTGACCGAACTGCGCGCCGATTTCGTCGCCGGGCGCGCGAGCCTGAAAATCGAGGAGTCGATGTTCGATCTTGGCGCGTACAACCGCTTCCTGCGCGACGAAGCTCAATCGATCGCCGCCTTCAAGACGTCGCAGCAGGCGGCCTTCGAGGCCGAGCGCGAGCGTTGGCGCGCGGCGGGCACGGCCGAATATGTCGGCGAGCCGGGCGGCGGCGATGCGCAAGGCGCAAGCGGCGCAAGCGGCGCGGCGAGTGCGGCCGACGTACTTGCCGACGGCGTGCGCGGCATCGTCGCCGACGTGTCGGGCAGCGTCTGGAAACTGCTCGTCAGCACGGGCGAGCGCGTTACGGCGGGGCAGGTCGTGGCGATCGTCGAGTCGATGAAAATGGAAGTGTCGGTGGAAGCGTCCGACGACGGCGTGATCGAGACGATCGATTGCGCGGAAGGCGCGGCGGTCGTCGCCGGCCAGCGGCTGATGACGGTGAAGAGTGCCGTCGCGGCCGATGCTATCGAGGAGGTCGTGTGCAAGTAATCACGCAATCCGCTGTACCGCAAGCATTGCCGACGATTGCGTCGCTGCAGGCGAGCTATCGCGCGCGCACGCTGACGCCGGCGCAGGTCGTCGATATGATCGCCGCGCGTACGGCCGGCGACGATCCGCATCGCGTCTGGATCCGGCCGCTCACGCGCGGCGAAATGATGCGCTACGCCGAAGCGCTGGCGGACAAGGATCCGGCTTCGCTGCCGCTGTACGGCATTCCGTTCGCCATCAAGGACAACATCGATCTGGCCGGTGTGCCGACCACGGCGGGCTGCCCGGCCTACGCGTACACGCCGCACAAGAGTGCGGCGGTCGTCGAGCGGCTGATCGCGGCCGGTGCGATTCCGGTCGGCAAGACCAACCTCGACCAGTTCGCGACCGGTTTGTCGGGGCAACGCTCGCCGCACGGCGCCTGCCGCAATGCGCTCGATCCGCGCTATGCGTCGGGCGGTTCGAGTTCCGGTTCCGCGGTGGCGGTGGCGCTCGGGCTCGCCGCGTTTTCGCTCGGCACCGATACGGCCGGCTCGGGCCGCGTGCCGGCGGCGTTTCATGGGCTCGTCGGTTTGAAGCCGACGAAGGGTGTGCTGAGCACGCTTGGTGTCGTGCCCGCGTGCAAGTCGCTCGATTGCGTGTCGATCTTTGCGCATACGGCGCATGACGCGCAGCAGGTATTCGATGTGGCGCGCGGCACGGCCGACGGCGACCCGTATGCGCGTGCGTGGACGCCGCCGCCGCCGAAGCCGGCTGCGTCGGGCGATTGCGCGACGACGCTTCGCGGTGTGCGCTTCGGCGTGCCGCGCGCGGCGCAGCTCGAATTCTTCGGCGACGCGTCGTATGCGCACGCGTTCGAAGCGGCACTCGCGCGTTTGCGCGAGGCCGGCGCGCAGGTAGTCGAGATCGACTTCGAACCGTTTCTCGACACCGCGCGTCTGCTCTACGAAGGCCCGTTCGTCGCCGAGCGGCTTGCCGCCATCAAGCCGTTCTTCGAGCAGCACGCGGACGCATTGCATCCGGTGATTCGCACGATCGTCGGCGGCGCGGCGAAGTGGAGCGCCGCGGATCTGTTCGCCGCGCAGGACAGGCTCGCCGAACTGCGCTTGCGCGCCGACACGGTATGGCAACGGATCGACGCGATCTTCATGCCGACGTCCGCGACGACGGCAACCGTCGACGAACTCGAAGCGGACCCGATTGGCGTCAATTCGCGCTTCGGCTATTACACGAACTTCGTGAATCTGCTCGATCTGTCCGCACTCGCGGTGCCGGCCGGCGTCTGCACGGTCGGCGCACACAGCGGGTTGCCGTTCGGCGTGACGTTCGTCGCACGCGCGCACGAGGACGCGGAGTTGCTGCGGCTTGCCTATGCATGGCTCGGCGAAGAAGTCGAAACTCCGAGGCCGGCAATGGTCGCGGCTGCGTCTTCCGACTCGATCCGCGTCGCCGTGGTCGGCGCACATCTGCGTGGCGAGCCGCTCAATACGCAACTGACCGAACGCGGCGCGCGCCTGATCGAAGCGACGGCCACGGCGCCCGCCTACCGGCTCTACGCGCTGCCCGCCGCGGCAAGCGGCGGTGTCGCGAAGCCCGGTCTCATTCGCGTACGCGACGATGGTGCATCGATCGCCGTCGAGGTGTGGGAGATGCCGCTTGCCGCCTACGGCAGTTTCGTCGCGCTCATACCGGCGCCGCTTGGCATCGGCACGCTGACGCTCGCCGACGGCAGCGCCGTGCAGGGCTTCGTGTGCGAGACGAGTGCGCTCGACGGCGCGGATGACATCACGGCGTTCGGCGGCTGGCGCGCGTACCGCGCAAGCCTTGCCGCACGATGAACACGTTCCGCGCCACGCGCGCGGTCCTTCCTCGCTCGACGCCGCCTCGACGGTCGAGCACCGCAAGGAGAATCGGATGACAGCCGATGCACAGGTTGCCGCGCATGGCAATGCGAGCGCCGTTGCAAGCGCCCATGCAAATGCCGGCGAAAACGCCGCTGCAACCCCGCTTGCGACCTCTGTTGCGCCGCCGGTCACGAGGCCGCGCGCGAGGCCACGCTCCGGGACCGACTGGTTCGCGGTGCGCCGCGAACTGTCGACGAAAAGCCGCTGGACGCTCGGCATCGGCTCGTTCGTGCTGCCGCTTCTGGTCTGGTGCATCGTCAGCTATGTGCCGTTCGTCTGGCATCCGCAAATGCTGATCGAGAACCCCGGCAGCGTCGATTATTTTCAGCCCGGCATGCGCATCGACAAGGCGACCTTCAACGACGAACTGCAAACCGCGCGCGCGAAACATGCGGCGCTGCCGACCGGCATCGCAGTGAATCCGGTCTACCTGCCGGCGCCGCATGAGGTGCTGCGCGCGTTCTATACGGCATTTACGACGCCGCCCGCCTCGCGCGATGCCCCGTGGCTGCATGAAAGCCTGTGGCACAGCATTCAGGTGATTTTCTGGGGCTTCGTGATTTCGTCGGCGATCGGCGTGCCGCTTGGCATCGTGTGCGGCACGTATAGCGCGCTCGCGCGGCTGCAGGAGCCGTTTATCGAGTTCTTCCGCTATCTGCCGGCGCCCGCGTTCGGCGCGCTGATGGTCGCGGTGCTCGGCATCTATGACGGGCCGAAAATCGCGATCATCGTGATCGGCACGTTCTTCCAGCAGGTGCTGATCGTCGCGAACACGACGCGCAAGCTCGACTACGCACTGTTCGAAGCCGCGATGACGCTCGGCACGAAGAAGCTGAAGCTGCTCACGCATGTGGTGATTCCGGGCATCCTGCCGGACCTGTATCGCGATCAGCGCATTCTGCTCGGCTGGGCGTGGACCTATCTGATCGTCGCGGAACTCGTCGGCACGAGTTCGGGCATCACGTGGTACATCACGCAGCAGGCGCGCTATGAACACTTCGACAACGTGTACGCGGCGATCATGATGATCGGCATCATCGGCCTCGGCTCGGATCTCGTGCTCGCGTATTTCGGCCGCAAACTGTTTCCGTGGGACCGCACGCTCAAGGCGTAAATGCGCGAAACGAGCCTGCCGGAAAGTGCACGAGCAGGCGCGCAAGGCCCGATTCGATCCGCCTCGCAAGCAGTCCGTCCCCATGCCTAGCCACAGGAATTCATCATGTTGAATCCGCAACCGGTTCCGTCCTATCTGTTGCAGTCCGACGCGGTGCGTGCGCGTTTCGACCGTCTCAAAGCGCGCGACGTGATTCTCGACGTGCGCAATCTCGGCAAGTGTTTCCCGACCTCGCACGGCGAACACGTCGCGCTCGACAACATCAGCTTCCAGACGCACCGCCGCGAATTCGTCTGCGTGATCGGGCCGTCGGGCTGCGGCAAGTCGACGCTGATCCGCATTCTCGCAGGGCTCGAGCGGCAAACGAGCGGTGACGTGCTGCTCGACGGCAAACCCGTCGACGGGCCCGGCGCCGACCGCGGGATGGTGTTTCAGGGCTACACGCTGTTCCCGTGGCTCACGGTCAAGAATAACGTGATGTTCGGCCTGAAGATGAACGGTCTCGGCCGCACCCAGGCCGAGCGCGAGGCACTGCAATGGCTCGATCTCGTCGGCCTCGCGAAATTCGCCGACGTCTATCCGCATCAGTTGTCGGGCGGCATGAAACAGCGCGTCGCGATTGCGCGCGCACTCGCGAACCGGCCGCGCATTCTGCTGATGGACGAGCCGTTCGGCGCGCTCGATGCGCAAACGCGCGCGAAGATGCAGGCGCATCTGCTCGACATCTGGCGCAATATCGACGTGACGGTGCTGTTCATCACGCACGATCTCGACGAAGCCATCTTTCTCGCGGACCGCATTCTCGTGCTGAAGGCGAACCCCGGCGAAGTGCAGGAACTGATCGAAGTGCCGGTGCCGAGGCCGCGCGATCTTGCGCAGTCCACTTCCGCCGAATTCATTGCAACGAGGGCGCGGCTCGAAGCGCTGATCCATCCGCCGATCGCCGCGAGCGACGCCGAAGACGACGGCGTGAAGCCGCATATGGTCCGGATGACCGATATATCGGACAACGTCGAATGACAGCCGGCGATCGTTAGTCTTCGATCGGTACTTCGAAGCGTGTCCGGCAACCCGGACATTCGACCGGCATATATTCGCCCTGCGCCGCATGCAGTACGAGCGGCTGCTCTTCTCCCGCCAGAAAGCAGACCGGGCACGGAAATGCTTCGTGCGACCTCAGCCGGTGCCAGCGGTCGACGTAGCGCTCGATGTCGGGCGGCGGCGCGCCGATCGACTCGAGGTGGTCGAGCAGGACGTGAAACAGAGCAGGGTTCTGCATGGATGTTCTCCGGTCCCTATTTGCCGGTTGTGCGGCGGATCGCCCTCTCATCATGATAGGCAGGCGCGCGCATGCCGTCCTGCGCGCTTCCCGCACGTTCGTCCGCGCCGCGATCGCCGCAGCGTCGCAAAACGCCGACGAAATCGTCTGCCGATGACCGGTGTCTGATAAATCCCCATTATCTGGCGGCAAAAAACCGCGTGTTGCATTCCGGATAGTCAGGTGTGCGCTTTAAGGTTCGGTTAAGAGTTCGCTTCTACATTGATACGCGCCGCGCAAGACGCGGGCGCGATGCCCGCCCTTGGCGACCGCTTTCGTGAACTACCGGGGGGTGGTGAACGAAGACCATCGTCGACTCTCGGTCGACTGCCGAAAGGTAAAGATGGCGGCGGTACCGGCTGCTATCCGGCTTGCAACGGGCCGGCAGCGACCTTCAGAACCCGGCCTGCCGCCGGGTTTTTTCTTTGGCCGCGCGTGCGGCATCGTCCGCTTTTTAATGCATCGGTTCCGGGCCGCGAACACAAAAGACTGTATATATATACAATACGCTGACTCGCGAACTTCTATTCACGGACAGCAAATTGGCCTCTCATGGAACGATCCGCATCCGCGGAGCCCGCCAGCACAACCTCAAAAACGTCGACCTCGACCTGCGCACCGGCGAAATGACCGTGGTGACCGGCCCGTCCGGGTCGGGCAAGTCGAGCCTCGTCTTCGACACGCTGTACGCGGAAGGCCAGCGCCGCTACGTCGAAACTTTCAGCGCCTATGCACGCCAGTTTCTGGACCGTATGGACCGGCCGCAGGTCGACCGCGTCGACGGCGTGCCGCCGGCCATCGCGATCGATCAGACCAATCCCGTGCGCAGTTCGCGTTCGACGGTCGGCACGATGACCGAGCTGAACGATCACCTGAAGCTGCTGTACGCGCGCGCGGCCGAGCTGTTCGACCGCAAGACGGCGCAGCAGGTGCGGCACGACACGCCGGAGACGATCTACGCGGACCTCGCCGCGCGCACCGCAGGCGACGATCCGCGCGTCGTCGTCACGTTCCCGGTCGAACTGCCGGAAAGCGCGAGCGAGTCGGAAGTCGAGCAGTGGCTGTCCGCGAGCGGCTACACGCGCGTGCAGGCGCAGCGCGAGGTCGAGTCGCCGACCGGGCCGCGCAAGGTGCTCGACGTCGTCGCGGACCGCTTTCGCCTGCATCAGGTTGACAGGGCGCGCGTCGTCGAGTCAGTCGAAGCGTCGCTCAAACGCGGCGGCGGGCGCGTCAATGTCTATGTGCTGAATGAAGCGAAGGAGGCGCACGACGATGCGGCCGCTGCACCGGCGCCGCAAATCTGGCGCTTCTCCACGGGCCTGCACAACCCCGATAGCGATCTGCGCTACGCCGACCCGCAGCCGGCGCTGTTCTCGTTCAACTCCGCGTACGGCGCGTGCGATACCTGCCGCGGCTTTGGCCGTGTCATCGGCGTCGATCTCGGCCTCGTGATTCCCGACGAACGCAAAACGCTGCGCGGCGGTGCGATCAAGCCGATGCAGACACCGGCATGGAAAGAGTGCCAGGACGATCTGATGCGCTACGCGGCGAAGGCGAATATCCGCCGCGACACGCGCTGGTCCGAACTGACCGATGCCGAGCGCGACTGGGTCATCAACGGCTCGCCGGACTGGGACGGCGAGTGGCAGCGCCAGTGGTACGGCGTCAAACGCTTTTTCGGGTACCTCGAATCGAAGGCGTACAAGATGCACATTCGCGTGCTGCTGTCGAAATACCGCAGCTACACGCCGTGCGAGACCTGCGGCGGCGCGCGTCTGAAACTCGAATCGCTGTTGTGGCGCCTCGGCACGAAGCCGAACGCAGACGCCGTGCTCGACCCGGCGCGGCGCTTCATGCCGCGCGGCGCCGACTGGACGCGCGCGCAGCTCGAGGCGCTGCCAGGTCTTACGGTGCACGACCTGATGCTGCTGCCGATCGAACGCATCCGCCGTTTCTTCGACGAAATCACCTTGCCGAGCGCATTGCTCGACGACGCCCTGAAGCTGCTGCTGGCCGAAGTGCGTACGCGCCTCAAGTATCTGTGCGACGTCGGCCTCGGCTATCTGACGCTCGACCGGCAAAGCCGCACGCTGTCGGGCGGCGAAGTGCAGCGCATCAACCTGACCACGGCGCTCGGCACGTCGCTTACGAAAACCTTGTTCGTGCTCGACGAGCCGAGCATCGGCCTGCATCCGCGCGACCTCAATCGCATCGTCGAAGCGATGCAGCGTTTGCGCGACGCGGGCAATACGCTCGTCGTCGTCGAGCATGATCCGTCGGTGATGCTCGCGGCGGACCGCCTGATCGACATGGGCCCGGGGCCCGGCGAGCGCGGCGGCTCGATTATTTTCGACGGTGCGCCGCAGGCCATCCGCTCGGCCGGCACGCTGACCGGCGAGTATCTCGGCGGCCGCAAGCACGTCGCCGATGCGGCGCACTGGTCGCGCCGGCCCGTCGATGCGGGCACGCCGCGCATCGTGCTCGAAGGCGCGCGCGAACACAACTTGCGCGACGTCGATGTGGAAATACCGCTGCAGCGGCTCGTCTGCGTGACGGGTGTCTCCGGCTCCGGCAAGTCGACGCTCGTGCAGGACGTGCTGTATCCGGCGCTGGCGCGCCATCTCGGCAAGGCGACCGAAACGCCGGGCGCGCATCGTTCGTTGTCGGGCGCGGAAAGTATCGGCGACGCGGTATTCGTCGACCAGTCGCCGATCGGCAAGACCACGCGTTCGAATCCGGCCAGCTACGTCGGCGCGTTCGACGAGATCCGCAAGCTGTTCGCGAAGGCGCCGCTCGCGGCGCAGCGCGGCTATGGCGCGGGCGTGTTCAGCTTCAACTCGGGCGACGGCCGATGCCCGACTTGCGGCGGCTCGGGTTTCGAACATATCGAAATGCAGTTCCTCAGCGACGTTTACTTGCGTTGCCCCGACTGCGACGGACGGCGCTACCGGCCCGAGATTCTCGAAGTGAAGATCGAGCGCGGCGCACGCGCGCTGAGCGTGGCCGACGTGCTCGAACTGACGGTCAACGAAGCAGTCGGGTTCTTTGCCGGCGATGCCGAAGTCCTGCGCGTGTTGCAGCCGATCGTCGACGTCGGTCTCGAATACGTGAAGCTCGGTCAGCCGGTGCCGACCTTGTCGGGCGGCGAAGCGCAGCGCCTGAAGCTCGCGGGCTTTCTCGCGGAAACCGCACAGGCGGCCGGTGCCCGCAACAAAAAGGAAGCGGGCGCGAGCCGCCTTTTCATGTTCGACGAACCGACCACGGGCCTGCATTTCGACGACATCGCCAAGCTCATGCGCGCGTTCGCCAGGCTGCTCGCGGGCGGCCATTCGCTGATCGTGATCGAGCACAACCTCGATGTGATCCGCGCGGCCGACTGGCTGATCGATCTCGGCCCCGAAGGCGGCGACGGCGGCGGTCTCGTGCTGTGTGCGGGCACGCCGGAAGACGTCAAGCAATGCGCAGGTTCGCATACGGGCGCCGCGCTCGTGCAATACGACGAGGCGATGGGCCGTGCGATCGAGCCGGCCGAAGCGGCAAGCGAAGGCGTGCCGCTGCAGGCGACGCTGGCGGCGGCGCGCGCGCGGCGAGCGGTCGAGGGCGAAGACGTCGTGCGCATCGTCAACGCGCGCGAGCACAACCTGAAGGCGCTCGACGTCGATATTCCGCACGGGCGCTTCAACGTGATCACGGGCGTGTCGGGCTCCGGCAAATCGACGCTCGCGTTCGACATCCTTTTCCACGAAGGTCAACGCCGTTATCTCGAATCGCTGAACGCGTATGCGCGTTCGATCGTGCAACCGGCAGGACGTCCCGAAGTCGATGCCGTGTACGGCATTCCGCCGACCGTCGCGATCGAGCAACGGCTCTCGCGCGGCGGCCGCAAGAGTACCGTGGCGACCACGTCGGAGGTGTGGCACTTCCTGCGCCTGCTGTATGTGAAGCTCGGCTTGCAGCATTGCATTCACGACGGCACGCCGGTTACGTCGCAAAGCATCGAGTCGATCGCCGCGCAGCTGCTGCGCGATCACAAGGGACAGCACGTCGGCATGCTGGCGCCGCTCGTCGTGAACCGCAAGGGCGTCTATACGGACCTCGCGAAATGGGCGAAGGCGCGCGGCAACACGCATCTGCGCGTCGACGGCGAGTTCGTGCCGGTCGACCCGTGGCCGAAGCTCGACCGCTTCCGCGAACATACGATCGAGCTGCCGGTCGGCGACCTCGTCGTATCGGCCGATCACGAAGCGGAACTGCGGCGTCTGCTCGAACAGACGCTCGAAGCGGGCAAGGGCGTGATGCATCTGCTTGCGCCGCTCGACGGATTGCAGCGCGCGATGGGCGAGGGCGGCAAAGGCGGTAATGGCGGCACCGCGAAGATCGGCGAGGTCAAGGTGCTGTCGACGAGGCGCGCGTGTCCGGTGTGCGGCACCAGTTACCCTGAACTCGACCCGCGCATGTTTTCGTACAACAGCAAGCATGGCTGGTGCACGACCTGCGTCGGCACGGGACTCGCACTGACGCGCGAGCAGCGCGCCGCGTACGACGACACGGTGCTGGTCGACGACAACCGTGGCCGCGAGCAAACGCTGCCGTCCGATGAGCAGGAACCCGAAGGCGTCGGCGACGAGCCGTGCCCGGATTGCCACGGCACGCGGCTGAACCCGACCGCGCGCGCGGTGACGTTCGACACGCAGCCGATCGTCGACGTCGCGCAATGGACCGTGTCGGATACGCGCAGGTGGATCGACGGGCTGCGGCTCAAGGGCCGCGAGGCGGAGATCGCGCGCGACGTCGTCAGCGAGATCGCGAGCCGGCTGCAATTTCTCGAGGAAGTCGGGCTTGGCTATCTGAGCCTCGATCGTGCGGCGCCGAGCCTGTCGGGCGGCGAAGCACAGCGCATTCGTCTGGCGGCGCAACTGGGCAGCAATCTGCAAGGGGTCTGCTACGTGCTCGACGAGCCGACCATCGGCTTGCATCCGCGCGACAACCAGATCCTGCTAAACGCGCTGCGCAAGCTCGGCGACAAAGGCAATACGCTCGTCGTCGTCGAACACGACGAAGATACGATCCGGCGCGCCGATCACATCATCGATATCGGTCCGGGCGCGGGCAAGCGCGGCGGTACGCTGGTGGCCCAAGGGGGCGTGAGCGATCTGTCGGCGCAGTCCGATTCGCTGACCGGCCGGTTTCTTGCGCAGCCGATTCCGCATCCGTTGCAGGCGCGGCGGCGTGTGGTCGCGCCGGCTGCGGCATCGGGCAAGCGCGCGGCAACCGCTGCCGTGCCCGAGCAGTGGCTGACCGTGCATGGCGGCAAGCTGCACAACCTGCGCGGCGTGACCGTCGGCATTCCGCTCGGACGCCTCGTCGCGATAACGGGCGTGAGCGGCTCCGGCAAATCGACGCTCGCGCGCGACGTGCTGATGACGAATCTGCTCGACGCGGTCGGCCGCTCGGTGCTGTCGTCGCCGGCGACGCGGCGCGCGCGCAAGGCCGCGCAGGCCGACGAGCCGCAGACGAAGCGGCGCTCGAGCGTGCTCGCGCGCAGCGCGCCGCGTCCCGCGCTGAACGTCGCGCACGCGTGGCAGGGCTGCGAGTCGATCACCGGCTGGGAAGCGATCGACCGTGTGCTCGAAGTCGATCAGACGCCGATCGGCAAAACGCCGCGTTCGTGCCCGGCCACCTATATCGGCGTGTGGGACACGATCCGGCGTCTGTTTGCCGACACGCTCGAGGCGCGCGCGCGTGGCTACGCCGCATCGCGCTTTTCGTTCAATACCGGCGACGGGCGTTGCCCGGCCTGCGAAGGGCAGGGCGTGCGCACGATCGGCATGAGCTTCCTGCCCGACGTCAAGGTGCCGTGCGACGTCTGCCATGGACAGCGCTTCAATCCCGAGACGCTGGCCGTGACCTGGCGCGGCAAGAACATCGGCGACGTGCTGACGATGGAGATCGACGAAGCAGTCGAATTCTTCGCATCGATGTCGAACATCGCGCATCCGCTGCAGTTGATGAAGGACGTCGGGCTCGGCTATCTGACGCTCGGCCAGCCTTCGCCGACGCTATCGGGCGGCGAGGCGCAGCGTATCAAGCTCGTCACCGAACTCTCGAAGGTGCGCGACGACGTCACGCGGCGCGGGCAGAAGGCGCCGCATACGCTGTATGTGCTCGATGAACCGACGGTCGGCCTGCATATGGCCGACGTCGCGAAGCTGATCCGCGTGCTGCACCGGCTCGCGGACGGCGGTCATAGCGTCGTCGTGATCGAGCACGATATCGACGTGATCGCCGAAGCGGACTGGATCATCGACCTCGGTCCGGAAGGCGGCGTCGGCGGTGGGACGATCGTCGCGGCGACCGATCCGGAAGGGCTCGTCAAGGTGCGCGCGAGCCATACCGGGCAGGCGCTCGCGCCGGTGCTCGCGCGCGGCAGCGCGGCGCTGCAGGATGCGGTCGAAACGGGGAAGGTTGGGGCGGCGTGACGATGGCGCGAGGCAGGCGTGACACTGCCGTGCTGTGCCGTGAGCGATTTGCGGCCGCCGCTTCCATCGCGCTTCTATCCACCGCGGCGCGTGGTTGGCGGCGCGGCATGGCATGGCATGCCGATGCGCGCGTGGTCATATTCACTCGGCGCGCCTGATCTCAATCGACGTTGAAATGCACGCGGATGTCCTGCGTGCTTTCGACGGCCTCGCCGTTTTTCATCGCGGGGAAGAAGCGCCACTTCTTCAAGGCATCGAGCAGCAGCTGGTTGAGCCGCGGATTGTGCGTCGGCTTGATCAGTTCGACGTCGACCGAGCCATCGCGATGAACTGAAAAGCGCGCGGTCGCGACGGCTTGAAACGCGTCCTCGCGCAGATCGTCGGGCAAGGATGGCAACGGTTGCAGAATCGCGTGTGCGGGACCGTTGCCCGTGCTCGTCGATGCCCGATCGCTCGATGAGGTTGCCGTAGCTGTCGCGGCTGACCTTGCCGGGCCATTCGGCTGCAGCGTGTTCGACGATGCGGATGCCGCTGCGGCCGGCTGCGCAGGGTTTGCGGTAGCCGTAGCCGTCGGCGGCGCCACAGGCTGCGCACGCTCATTGCCTTCGACGAGCGACGGCGTAGCGACCGGCGCTGCGGCGGGGCGCGACACGTTGCGCGATGGCGCGGCAGGCGCAGGCGCGATACGGTGAAGCATCGGTCGCGCCGGTTTTGCTGCGGCGGCCGGCGTAGCCGGTGCGGGCGTTGTGCGTGCCGCCGTTTCAGGCACGCGGGCGCCCGACTGCGGTGACGTCCGATGCGGCTCATCGGGCGGCAAGCGCACGAGCCGCACATCGAGCACGGCCGGCTGCTTCGTTGTATTCGCTTTGTCGTCGGCGTTCCATAGCCCGCGCACGAACCCGGCGGAAAACCCGATCCAGATCGAGACGGCCGCGAGCACGCAGACGAGCGCACGCGGCCCACGCGCATCGAGCATCGTGTGCATGCGATCGCGTTTATCGGTTACGCCCGCGGCCGCCACCTTACTGGTCACGCTGAACAGCCACGAGGAAATGTTCAGCGCCGCCGTCGCGCGCGCGCAGCATCGCCTGCACGACGATCCCGTTTGCAGCCGCCTGGTCCGCCGCGATCACGACGTCGCCTCGCGGGCCGACGAGTCGCCGGATCGTCGCCGCGACGTCATCGAGCGATACACGTTGCCGGTCGATCTCGATGTGGCCATCGCGCGCAATCGCAAGCGTCAGCGGCTGTTCGCTCGCGAGCGCTTCGGCATGCCCTTGCGGCAGCGTGAGGCGGATCGCGTCGAGTCGCTGCATCGACAGCGACGTCAACATGAAGGTCGCGAGCAGAAAAAACATCACGTCGATCATCGGAATGATCTCGATGCGCCCGCGCTTCGCGGTTCGTGAACGCCGCAGTCTCATGGCTTCGCGCCGATCGGTCTGGACGCGCCGATCCTGACGGCCGTGGCGCCCGAGATCGCGGAGGCGGACGCGGCAGACGCGGCAGCGGACGTAGACGAAGCCTCCTCGCGCGCGAGCTTGATATCGGCGAGCCACGCGCTCGTGAAGGTCTCGAGCTCCTCGACGAGCCGGTCGATGCGCCGCGAAAAGTAGTTGAACGCGAACAGCGCAACGAGCGCGATGACGAGCCCGAGCGCGGTCGCAACGAGCGCCTGCGCGACGCCGCCGGTCACGCCGGTCGGATTGACGAGCTCGTTGCCGCCGATCAGCCGGAATGCGTGCATCATGCCGACGATCGTCCCCAGCAGGCCGACGAGCGGCGCCGCCGTGACGATCGTCTCGAGCACCCACAGACCACGCGAGATGTCGCGTTGCACGTCGAGCGCGAGCGCGCTCGCGCGTTCCTCGAGCCACCAGGCGGGCTTCGTGAACTCGCCGACCAGCGGCGTCAGCAGCCGGCGCAGCGCGTGTTGCGGCGCGAGCGTGGCGATCAGCGCGCTGATATCGCCGCCGTACGACGCGATATCGGGCACGCGCGCGAATCGCCAGAACACATACAGCCGGTCGAGGATGATAAAAAGCGCGACGAGCGCAAGCAGCGTGAGCGGGTAGATGATCCAACCCGCGACGCGCGCTGCTTCCACGATACCTGTCCAGTCTTGCATCGAACCTTCCTCGAGAATCTGCCGCGATTAGAAATACTTCGTGATACCCGCATAGAACGCGCGATACGGGCCGAACTGCGGCGCGCCGACGCCGATCCCGGAACCGTCGCGCAGCTCATAGACGCGGCCGAACGCGTTCACGACCGAACCGCGCACGTCGACCTTGCCGACCAGCGGCGCATTGATGTGCTCGATCACGCCGAGATTGACCTGCGCATAGAGCGGCAGCTTGTCGGTATTCGCGAATCCCGAGCGCAGGCCGCTGCCGACCGTGCCGTCCGCGGTGAACGTGGTCGTGTGCCACGTGTACGAGCCGCCGAACGACGCGGTCACGCGCTGATCGTGATCGAGGAATACGAAGTGATTCGAGATGAACGCGAGTTCGTCGGCGCCGAAGTTGAACTGCGCGGAGTCGATGTTCTTGCCTTGTGCGCGGCTATACGCGACGTTCAGGTAAGCTGCAATGTTCTCGTGCTTGTAGTTCGCGGTGAATTCGATGCCGTAGACGCGCCCATACTGATAGTTGAACGGCGCGAAGATCAGCGCGGTGCCGAACTGCCCCTCGTCGAGCAGGTTGTGCGCCTTCTTGTAGTACGCATCGAGCCCGACCGTCACGTCAGAGCCCAGACGCTGCGTGACGCCGATGTCGTAATAGTCGTCGCGCTCGGGCTGCACGGGGTCGTTTTGCGTGACCTCGGGCGCGTTGGTGGTGCCCGCGAAGCGGCCGATCGTGTCGCTCGACACCAGTTCGAACGACGGCGGCGTGAAGTAGCGCGCGTAACCGGCGTGCAGTGTCGTCGCCGGTGTCAGCTGATAGACGGCGCCGATGCGCGGGCTGAGCTGATGCGCGGTGACGAACTCGTTCATGCCGTCGTAGCGCAGGCCGTAGTTCAAGGTCAGCTTCGGGGTGATCTTCCACTCGTCCTGCAGATACGCGCTATACAGATAACCGGTTTTGCTGCTCGAATCCTGCAGCGTGATCGGCACGTCCGATGCCTGATTGCCGTCCGCGTCGGTCGGAAACACCGACACCGTATCGCTGAACTGCGCATGTTCCTGCTGCAACTGCAGGCCGCCGCGCAGCGTGTGTGTGCTATTGAGCCGCCATGTCGTGTCGGCTTGCAGCGTGTTGGCGGTGTCGTTGTGGAAGTCGTTCGACGCGACGCCGTTGAAAATCAGATCGCCAACGGGATCGGGATTGAACTGCGTGCGCGTATAGCGCGTGGACAGCGCGACCTGATAGTCGAAGTCGCCGCCGTTCGTGCCTTGCAGCGCGACGACCGCGTAATTGTTCAATTCCGACTGGGTTTCGTTCAGATTCGCCGAGTTGAAGGTCGGCGTGCCGGCCAGCGTGAACATCTGGGGCAGCCCCGGCGTGTTCGGAATCTCGAACTGATTGGCCGCGGTACCGAGCATCACGGAGACGCGCGTCAACGGATTGATCAGATACGACATGTAGCCGAACGCGTCGCCCTGGCGGGTGTGGTCGTGAATCGGCGACGGACTCGCGGTCGGCGCCTCGATGCCGAGGTTGTTCACGCCGAGCGAGCCCGTAAAGAAATAGCTGAAGTCGCCCTTGCTGCCATACACGTCGGCGCTCGTGCGCAGCGTCTGATGGCTGCCGCCGAAGACATCGATCGAGCCGCCGTCGCCGGTGTCGCCGTTCTTCGTATGGATGTCGACGATGCCGGCCGTGCGGTCGCCGTATTGGGCAGGCAGCGCGCCGGTCAGCAGATTGACCTGATCGATGATGCGCGTGTCGAGCGATTGACCGAAGCCGCTGATCGGCTCGGGAATCTGGATGCCGTTGATCCGGTATTGCAGGTCGGCGTGATCGCCGCGCACGTGCACCTGGCCGAACGAATCGTTGGCGACGCCGGGTGCCTGCAGCAGCACCTGGTTTAGCGGCGTGTTTTCGCCGAGCGGCATCGCCTGAATATCGGCGTTCGTGATGCGGTAAATGCTGCTGCCGGTTTCGGGCAAGAGCCCATTGCGTGCCTGGTCGAGGCGCTTCGCGTAGACATTGATGTCGAGCGTGTCGTCCTTCTTCAGCTTGAGTGCCAGCGGCGCGGCGGTACCGCCTGTCGTGTCGGCGAGCTTCGTCGTCGCCTCGAAGCCCGTCGCCGTGACGGCAACGGCGTATGTGCCTGGTGCTACATCGTTCAGCTCGAAATGGCCGTTGGCATCGGTATGGGCATGGGCGGCGTCGCTGCCGCTCGAGGTTTTCAAGCTCACCTGTGCGTTGGCGATCGGTTTGCCGTTCGCGTCTTCGACCGAGCCGCTCACGGTGGTGGCCGCGCGCGCAGCGCCGTTCGTGGCCGCGTCGGCCGCCCATGTCTGATTGCCTGCAAGCGCCGCAAACAGCAGCACGGCCGCCTGCGCAATGTGTGTGCGAGATTTCATACCGGACAAGTAGTTTGAGTTGTTGATCTTTTTTTAAGGGCTCCGCCCCTGGGCGCCAGGCCCTTTAGCCTGTGGTCTTCAGGCGGCGGACTCCGTCGATGCGCGCCATCCATCGTGGCCGGTGACCCGGCTCATGCCTCATTCATCGAAGCGCAGCGTGCGAATGATATAACATAACATTTCACGGCGGCATTAAATATTTATAGGAAGCCGCGCGAGACAGGCGCGATGCAGGGGAGTGCATGAGGGTGTGTTGACGGCGCAGTGCGACGCATGCAACGCTTGAACAAAATCGCGACCCACTCGCCGCACAGGAGACGCTCAATGGCCGATCTATCCGCTTTTCCGATTACAACCCGGTGGCCTGCACGGCATCCCGACCGCATTCAGCTGTATTCGTTGCCGACACCAAATGGCGTGAAGGTCTCGATCATGCTCGAGGAGACCGGCTTGCCGTATGAGCCGCATCGCGTGAGCTTCGACACCGGCGACCAGAGGTCTCCCGAGTTTCGATCGGTCAATCCGAATGCAAAGATTCCGGCCATCATTGACCCGAACGGTCCGGAAGGCGAGCCGCTCGCGTTGTTCGAGTCGGGCGCGATCCTCATCTATCTCGCGGACAAGAGCGGTCAGTTGATGCCGCAAAAGCCCGCGGATCGCTACGAAACAATTCAGTGGCTGATGTTCCAGATGGGAGGCATTGGGCCGATGTTCGGGCAAGTCGGGTTCTTCAATAAGTTCGCCGGTAAGGACTACGAGGACAAGCGGCCGCGCGACCGGTATGTCGCCGAAGCGAGGCGGCTGCTCGACGTGCTCAACGATCGGCTCGCGGGCCGCGCGTGGGTCATGGGCGACATGTTGACGATCGCCGACATCGCCGTTTTTCCATGGGTGCGCAATCTGACCGGTTTCTACGAAGCAGGCGAACTGGTCGGCATTACGGACTTCCCTCATGTCACGCGTGCGCTCGATGCGTTCGTTGCGCGTCCCGCCGTTGCCCGCGGTTTGAATATTCCGCAGCCGGTTTGAAACACCGGTTCGACGCCCGAGTGCGTGGCCGCCCGGTCATGCGCTTGCTCCTGCATGTGCCTTCGCAGGATCGAAGCGGAACAGCCAGCGATATCGCCAAACACTGGCCGAACGGCATATTGCGGCGGATCCTGAAGATCGAAGATGATAGACCGCAGTTGCACAGGCGGTCGCCTGCTTTTCTGCCTGTCTAAATCTGTTAATTAGTTACCCATATCGATCTAGGAATTGTCGCGTGATCGCTGTGACTGCCTGTCCGCTTTTCTTGTCGAATCGCAACTGAAAGGCGTCGCGGTGAGACATCGTTTGTTGTATAGCGGCACGCAGTGAACCTGCCTTACTCCGCACGATTGTAAATCGTTGGTTTACAGTCTATAGTGATGTCGGTGCGGGGATGTGACAACGCCGTGAGGCAGGCGCGGTCGCGGAAGTCGAAGATGGTCCAATCATTCAAGCACAAAGGCCTCGAGCGTTTTTTTCGGACGGGATGTGAAAAGGGCATTCAGGCGTCGCATGCGGCAAAGTTAAGCCGTCAGCTGGGCGTGTTGAACAACGCGAAATTGCCGGCGGACATGAATCAGTCCGGCTGGGGTTTGCATGCGTTGCAGGGTAAGCGGAAAGACTGCTGGTCGGTTCAGGTCAACGGTAACTGGCGTTTGACGTTCGAATTCGAAGAGGGTCACGCAGAACTCGTCAACTACGAGGATTATCACTGACGTGTACGTGTTTCCGCTATTAGTTGCTTTGTCTGGAAGAGCGTTTTATCGGTTTTTTGAAGAGGTTTCTATGGCTAAGATGTTTAATCCTCCGCACCCTGGCACGATCCTGCGCGAAGATGTGTTGCCGGCGCTGCAGTTGAGCGTGACGGAGGCTGCAAGCCAGCTGGGCGTATCGCGCGTGATGCTGTCGCGCGTCTTGCACGAGCGCGCCAGTGTGACGCCGGAGATGGCGTTGCGTATCGAAGCGTGGCTCGGCGTCGATCGTGGCGGCCGTGCCGACTTGTGGCTCGCTTTGCAGACCGACTACGATCTATGGCAAGCGCGCAAGCATGCGCCGAAGAAGGTCAAGCCGGCGCCGATGCCCGAGCCCGTCGATGCCGCTGCGTGACGTGCAGCCGATGCGCATGCCGCATGCGATACCGCAGTAGCGAATGCCTGCCGGGTGGCGCTGTTGTTGAGCCGGTACCAATGAGAATCGCGTCAGCGCTTCGTTGCAGATACGAACGTGGCAATCGCATCGTCAAGCGCCTGTGTTGCCTCGACATGGGGCGAATGCCCGCAGTCGCTCAGTTTGACGAGCCGCGCATGCGGTACCTCATCGGCGATTCCGTCGATTTGCGCCATCGTGGCGTAGTGATCGTCGCAGCCTTGCACGGCGAGCAACGGGCATTGAATCGCATGCAGCTGACTAACGATGTTCCATGTTCGGAACGTTGGGCTCAGCCAGATATCGCTCCAGCCGTAAAACGCCGAGTCGACGTCGGCATGGTACCGGGCGAGCTTGTCGCGCAGATCTTTTTGCTCGTAGGCGATCGTCGTCTGCGCCACGCCCGCGACCGACACATCCTCGACGAAAATATGCGGTGCAATCGTCACCGCTCCCGCGAGCGCGTCCGGAAATGCGCTCGCATAGAGCAGCGCAATCGACGCGCCGTCGCTGTGGCCAATGATCCACATCCGCTCGCGCTCGCGCGCAACGACATCCAGCGCGTCGAGCAACGCGGGCAAGACGTCGTGTGCTTGCGTCGACAGGTAGTTGAACGGAAGTGTCGTGCCGTGCGGGCGTGGCGTCGAACACCCGTAGCCGGGCCGCGAGTAGAGCAGGCCGCGCATGCCGAGACGATCGCACAGCGACTGCGGCCAGTCCTTCCACATCGAGACCGAGCCGAGCCCTTCGTGCAGAAACACAGCGAGCGGCGCTTCGTGCAGATGCGCGTTCAGCCACCGGTACTCGATTGTCAGCGCGGATCGTCCGGCGTTTGCGGCGAGTACTGCAAATGCGCTGTCGGATTCTGACGGGTAGCCGCGCGCGGCGGCGGTGGAAGCGGGGTTCGGCGGGCTGTGCATCGCGTCGGAGTCCTTGGCGGACGGCGGTTTTCGGGTTCCCGGCAGCGTGACTTACGTATCGCGGCATTGCGCCGGGCTTGTTTTCGAGGGCCCGCGACGCGGTTTGCCCCGTGGAGGTGCGCATTGCCAAATGCACGGTTTCAGTCTAGTTTATTCCGCCACCGCATATAGTTAAAGCGCGAAATGCGTTGCTGAAATATAAGTCGTTTGCTACAGTCCGCGCACTCTGCGGCATGCATGATGCTGTGGTCGTCGCCTTGACGGATAGAACAAATTATCGGAGCTCACTCATGAAGTCGATTCGATCTCTTCTGGTTATCGGCCTGCTGCAGGTTGCGACCGCAACCGCCGCGTTTGCGGCGGATGGTCTCGCGCAGGTCAAATCCGCCGGCGTGTTCAAGATCGGCACCGAGGGCACGTACGCGCCGTTCTCGTTTCATGACACGTCCGGGCAACTGACGGGCTTCGACGTCGAGATCGGCCGCGAAATCGCGAAGCGCATGGGCGTGAAGCCCGAGTTCGTCGAAGGAAAGTGGGACGGCCTGATTGCCGGTCTCGACGTGAACCGCTACGACGCGGTGATCAACGAAGTCGCGATTACCGACGCGCGCAAGGTCAAATACGACTTCTCTGACCCGTATATCGTGTCGCACGCGGCGCTGATCGTCCGTTCGGACAATACGACGATCAAATCGTTCGACGACCTCAAGGGCAAGAAGTCGGCCAATACGCTCACGAGCAACTTCGGCAAACTCGCGGCGGCGCACGGCGCGGAGGTCGTGCCGGTGCAGGGTTTCAACGAGTCGATCGATCTGCTGACCTCGGGCCGCGTCGATGCAACGGTCAACGATTCGTTGTCGTTCCTCGACTTCAAGAAGCACAAGCCGGACGCCAAGGTGAAGATTGCCGCGATCGACACGGGCGAGCAAAGCGACAAATCCGCCGTGCTGATCCGCAAGGGCAATCCTGAACTGAAAGCCGCCATCGACAAGGCACTGCGCGATATGAAGGCCGACGGCACATATGCGAAGATCTCCGACAAGTACTTCGGCAAAGACGTCTCGCAATGAGCGCGACTGCGTACACGCCTGATCGCTTTCACGCCGCATCGACAACCCGAATCACGCGAGCCTGAATCATGCCTGCCTGGCTGCATCTGATGGGGCAGTCCTTGTGGCCCCTCCTGTACGCGGGCCTCGTCTTCACCGTGCCGCTGACGCTTGTTTCGTTCGCGCTCGGGTTGACGCTCGCGTTTATCGTCGCGCTGGTGCGACTGTTCGGGCCGCCGTGGGCCGTCGCCATCGTGCGCTTTTACGTGTGGCTGATCCGCGGGTCGCCGCTGCTCGTGCAACTGTTCGTCATTTTCTACGGCTTGCCGAACGTCGGCATCGTGCTCGATCCGTTGACGGCGGCGATTATCGGCTTTTCGCTCAATGTCGGCGCGTACAATTCGGAAGTGATCCGCGGCGTCATCGAGTCGATTCCGAAAGGGCAGTGGGAAGCGTCGTATTCGATCGGTATGACGCGCGGCCAGGCATTATGGCGCGTGATCCTGCCGCAGGCGGCGCGCGTTGCGCTGCCGCCGCTGTCGAACTCGTTTATCTCGCTTGTCAAAGATACGTCGCTCGCGGCCGTGCTGACGGTGCCGGAGATTTTCCAGGCAGCGCAACGGATCGCGTCCGTCACCTATGAACCGCTGATCCTCTATACGGAAGCCGCGCTGATCTATCTCGTGTTCAGTTCGGTGCTGTCTTCCGCGCAAGTGCGTCTCGAACGCAGGTTCGCGCGGCATGCGCTTTTCCAGTCGAGCAGCTGATGATCCGTCTCGAGAAAATCGACAAGTATTTCGGCAGCCATCGTGTGCTTTCCGCCGTCGACCTCGCGCTCGAACCGGGCAGCGTCACGGCGCTGATCGGTCCGTCGGGCAGCGGCAAGAGCACCTTGCTGCGCTGTGTGAACCTGCTTGAAATTCCGGAGGCAGGCACGCTCGAACTCGGCGATCTGCGCGTCGAATTCAGCCGCACGACGAAGCCGCCGCGCGACACCGTGCTTGCGATTCGCCGTCGCACGGGCATGGTGTTCCAGAATTTCCAGCTGTTTCCGCACCGGACCGTGCTCGAGAACGTGATGGAAGGGCTCGTGACCGTGCAGAAGTGGGACGTCGAACGCGCGCGTGCGCGGGCGCAGGAACTGCTCGCGAAAGTCGGGATCGCGCACAAGGCGGACGCGTGGCCAACTACGTTATCGGGCGGCCAGCAGCAGCGTGTCGCGATTGCGCGCGCGCTTGGGCCGTCGCCCGACGTGCTGTTGTGCGACGAGCCGACCTCGGCGCTCGATCCCGGTCTTGCGGCGGAAGTCGTCGAGGTGCTGCGCCAGCTTGCGCAGGAAGGGATGACGATGCTGATGGCGACGCACGACCTGCGCCTTGCGGCATCGATCTCGCGCGATGTGCTGTTTCTCAGCAACGGCGTCGTCGTCGAGGCGGGTCCGTCGCGCGAGATCTTCACGCGGCCGCGCGAGAACGAGACGGCGAACTTTGTCTCGACGCTGACGCAGAGCCTGCCCGACGCGTGGGCAAATTGATGGGGTGAGTGCGCGGCCGACAGCGCGGCCGACAGCGCGGCCGACAGCGCGGCCGACAGCGCGGCCGACTGTGTGGCTGCTTGCGGCGGCCGCCGGCCGCCGGTTACTGACGGCCGCCGTCGCGAATGTCCGGCCGGCTCCAGGCTACAATGCCCGGCAGATCAAGAACGGACGAGTTATGAACACCCGCGTTTTCACCGTTGTATCGTCTGCTGCGGCGCTTGCGCTGTTCGCCGGTTGCACCGTCTACAAGAACACTGCGGCTTGCGAAGACACGATGCGCAGCGCGGCCGCCGATCGGGCGGCATCGGAAACGTTGAAGATCAGCCATGCAGGCGCCGGTATTCACGGCAGCCGGGTGGTGGTCGAAGGTGCGTTCGAAAGCGTGGTGCCGGCCTCGTCGGTCGCGGCGATCACGGCGGCGTGGGCAAGGCCGCCTGCGTCGGACGCTGCGGAGGCTTCCGCGCCCTCCGCTGCGCGGCAGCCTTCGGCTGCGGCAACGCGCCCGGTTGCTTCCGCGACGGCATCGGCGCAGAAGTCGACCACCGGGGCCGCGCCGCAGACATCGGCCGATGTGCAACCGTCCACATCGACGCCCACGTCGGCGGGCATGGCCGGCGTTCTTGCGCCGACGTTCGCGACCTCGCAGGAGCAGACAGCGGCGGCCAGTCAGAAGCCGACCTCGCGTGCGTCGAGGAAACCGGTCAAGCTCGCCATTCCCGCGGCGATCGAATGCAGATTCGACGGCCAGAATCTCACGTCGTTCAAATGGCTCTCGCCGGGCAGACTCGTCAGTCATACCGATGGCGACGAGGCCCAGTCCGACTGAGTAGCGGGCGCACAGGCGGCGCTCCCTTACCCTTACCCGCACCCGCCTCGATCGTTTCGCGGCACGCGCCGACGCACTCGCGGCTCCATTCATCGTCAGCCGTCGCTATCGCATCGCAACATGCGTATCGGCATGATTTGCGTGCGTGCATGCCGTCCAGTGCTACGATTTCCAGTGTCGCGAAGCGGGAGGTCAGTATGGACGGCTATATCAGGCACCAGATAGAAGGCGCATCGGTCGACATCGATGTCGTGCCCGTCGCCCCGCATGGCTTCTGCGCACGCTTCCGGATTTTCCGCGATGCGTCCGATGAGCCCGAATGGCATCAGGTGCATGTGTCGGGCTCTGTGTTCAATACAGCCGCGGCGGCTGAAGAGGCGGCGCGGTCGATGGCGCTCGAGAAGGTGCTGGCGCGTGGCAATGGGTAGCGCTGCGCGCCATGCCGCTAAGCCGTTAAGCCGCTAAGCCGTTAAGCCGTTAAGCCGCGCTACGTTAGCGCTTCTTTTGCCCCGTTAGCGCCGGCTCGCGGCGTTTCCATCCGCAGCGCTTCCACCAGTCGCAACACGCGCTCGCCGAATACCGACGCGTCGCCTTCGAAGTACCGGTCGACCGCTTTCGTTTCGATCAGGCGTGCGCGCAGCGCTTCGCGCTCGCCATGTCCGTCGATCATCCTGACGGCGGCGTTCACATAGTCGTCGACGGACGCGGCGATGGTCCACGCCGGCATGTCCGCACGTGCGAAGAGTGCGCCGTCGATGCGCTCGAACACTTCCGGTCCCGTGACGCAGACGCCCGGCACGCCGAGCGTGAACGCGTCGACGATGCCGTTCGTGTTGCCGAACGGGAACGGGCTCAGAAACATATCCGCGCGATGAATGCGCGCGAGATAATCGGCGTACGCGTGAAAGCCGTGCACGATCGCGCCCGGCAGTGCGAGCGCGATGATCCGGCGCATATGTTCGAGCAGCAGACCGTGCCGCGCGCCTGTCATCAAATGAAACTGCACCGGCGTTTGCGCACGCTGTCGAATCCGACGGCATGCTTCGAAGAAGCGCGGATTGAGCTTCATCTGGCTCGCCGTGACAGCGATATCGAGCGTGTCGCGCCGCGCGGGCACGGCGGGTGCGATCGGCGGCAGCGCACTCGATGCAACATACGGTTGAGCGTTGCGCGGCAACGTCAGCAGTGTTTCGCTGAAGCAGGCCGGGTCGCCGACAAAGTCCTCTTCCACGCTCACATAGTCGATTCGCGCCGAGTGCGTCGTTGCCGGGTGGCCGAGCGCCGCGATCTGCAGAGGCGCCACGCGTAGATTCGACATGAAGACGGTCAACACGAACATGCCGACGCTCGGCATATAGAGCACGTCGGCCCGTTCCGCTTGCGCGAAATCGCGCACCGTCTTCAGGCATTCGCCGATGTAGTCCGGCTCCTTCAGTTCGATAAAGCGATCGAAGAGCGCGCGGCCGGTTTCGTCGACTGCGTAGCCGAAGCCGAATCCGACGACTTCGAAATACGCGCGTGCGGCAGCGAGCGTGCGCGAATGGGTTCGGTAAATCGAATGCGCGCTGCCGAACCACTCGAGCACGACGATCATGAGCGGCTTTTTCCGCTGCTTGCGTCGAGCGGCGCGGGCGGCGTCCGGCTCGGGCACGGCGCCCGGGAACTCGAGGTCGGCGAGCCCGAGTTCGTCGAGCTTGCGCCGCACGAGCACATTGATGTCCGCCTTGATCGCATGGCGGCGCGGCGTGTCGGCGTAGCTGCAATACATGTACGCGTTATGCAGTACGCCCGTGGGTAGCGCATCGAGGTCGCCGATTTGCGCCAGCTTGCCCGGCAACCATTCGAGCAGCACCTCGCGTTTGCCGTGCGCGCTCGCGGAGCCCTGGAACTCGGCCGCTAGCAAAGCGAGCGCGAGACTTGCGGCAGCGATCGGATGGCGCGACCAGATGTCGTCGAGTTCGAGCGGCAGGTCCGATTCGCTCGAATAGAGCAGGCAGAGTTTTTCGAGTGAGCCTCGCGCGGCGCTCGACATGTGCGCGGCAGGGCTGCCTTGCCACGCGCGGTAGAGAGAACGCGCGAGGTAGTCGGCATTGCCGGGCGGCGTTGCCGCGAAAAGCGAACCGATCCACGCGTGCGCCGACATCAGCGCCTTATTGACCGGGGCGGGCGGACGAAACGAAGCATCGGCGAAGAGCACGGTAATGGCCGTAGCGGCGCGCGCGCAGAAGCGCTGCTGCTGCAACGGTCCCGGTAAATCTGCAAGACCCGACGCGCAGAAGTCGTCATCGAGCTCGCCGCGCTTTTGCTGGAGCAGCGCAAGCAGCGCGATCAGCTGTTCGGTTGCCTTATCGTGATCGTGCGTATAGACGCATTGCTCGAAGTCGTCGAGCAGGAAAGTGGTTCGCATCGGGAACATCGCCAGAAACTTTGCATCGCTAAATTGTATGGGAACACCGTTGGCGGCTCGTCAGAAAAGTTTGCTACCGACATCATTTTGAGAGTTTTCTTGTATCGAAACATTCCGAATCTTTGTAGGATTCACCTGCTGTCGACGTAAGCAAACGTGTCGGACCACGTCGTGGCTTCGTCGGTGCTGGCAGGTGCGTTGATCAGGGCGCTGATCGGCTGCGTTCACAGTTCGAAGCGGAGTGGGTGTGGCGAAGCAGCGAGGAAAGTGGTTCGTGAAGTTGCCGGTGTCATCAATTTAATTCGACGTCCATATTAATAAGCGGGCGTGAATCGAAAATCCTGGCGGTTGAAGCCGGGAGGTCGGAGTTCGCCCGGTTCAGTCGGTCATTTACGAGTATCAGGCTAGAGATGAAGAACAGACGATATGTCACGCGTGCGCGCGACAAATATGCATCGGTGGTGGGTGGCGAGCGTAGTGCGCGGCGTTGGCGGTTGCGACCGCCTGCGGGCAAGGCGCGGCTGGCGGTGCTTGCGGTCGGTGTCGGGGCGGCTTCGTTTGCGCATGCCGCCGGGGCGGCCGATGCGGCCGAAGCGCGCGAACTGGACGGCGTGCCGCTTCAGACGATGCAGCAGCTTTCCGCGCAGCAGCCGGCGCTGCCGTTGCGTGCCGCCATGCTCGCCGCGGCGCCGGTCACAGACTACATTTCGGTCAGCGCGAATACCACGCCGGGCGCACCGACACATGCATCCGACGATCTGAACGCGATGGCGGTCGGCCCGACCTCGGCGGCGTCGGGTATCAACGCGACCGCGTTCGGCGCGGGCGCGTTCGCGGCACGCAGTTATTCGACGGCGGTCGGTTCGGGCGCGGGTGCATTGGGACTGCGCTCGACCGTGATCGGCACGAGCGCGACCACGGGTTTCGACGCGGACGGCGCGGTCGCGATCGGTTATCTGGCGCGCGGCGACGGCGCCGCGACGCTCGCGATGGGCTCCGAGGCAACCGCGTCGGGCGTGCAGTCGGTCGCGCTCGGATCGAGCGCGGTTGCCTTTGCGGACGCGGCGCTCGCGCTAGGCGCTAACACGCTCGCAAGCAGCACGGGCAGCGTCGCGCTCGGCGCGGACTCGTTCGCGGACCGGCAAAACGCCGTGTCGGTCGGCAATGCGAAACTGCAGCGGCAAATCATCAACGTGGCCGCGGGCACGTCCGATACCGATGTCGTCAACATCGCGCAGTTGAAGGGCGTCGTGACGGCGCTCGGCAGCGGCGCCGCGGTGAACGCCGACGGCAGCGTGTCGTTGCCGGCCTACGGCGTCGGCGGCATGGTCTATTACACCGTCGGCGATGCCTTGAAGAATCTCGATGGGCGCGTCAAGGCGAATACGGTCCGTATCGACGATCTGACCAGCGTGGTCAATAACATCACGGGCGGGACCACCGCGGCCGTCCGCTACTTCCGCGCGAATTCCGCGTTGAGCGATGCAGCGGCGACGGGCGTCGAAGCGGTCGCCATCGGTGGCAATGCACGCGCGACGGCGGAGGGGTCGATCGCGCTCGGCGCGAACTCGATCGCGGACCGCGAGAACGTCGTGTCGATCGGTTCGGCCGGGTACGAGCGTCAGATCGCAAACGTGGCGGCGGGCGTCGCCGATACCGACGCAGTCAACGTGGCCCAGCTGAACAGCGCGATCAGCCAGGTCATCATCAACGACCAGCCGCGCGCGGCGAGCCCGTTCGTCGCCGTGAACGGCAATGCGGCGACCGAAGCCGCGCAGGCGAGCGGCACGCGTGCCGCGGCGCTTGGCGCCAACGCGTCGGCAAATGGCGAAGCGGCGCTTGCGTTCGGTGCGAATGCGAACGCGACCGGCGACACGGCGAGTGCGATCGGGGCTCAAGCCGTCGCGAAAGGTAATGGTGCATCGGCGTTCGGCTGGAACAGCGCCGCCTCCGCCGACGGCGCGGTTGCGCTCGGCGCCGGGTCGGTTGCCGATCGTGCGAATGCGGTGTCGGTCGGCAGCGCGGGCGCCGAGCGGCAGATCACGAACGTCGCACCGGGCACGCGCGGCACCGACGCGGTCAATCTCGATCAGTTGAATGCCTCGTTCAACCAGGCGAACCAGGCGCTCAACGATCTCGACCGCAGCACGCGCAAAGGCATCGCATCGGCGTCCGCGCTGCAGATCGTCACGCCGTATCTCCCCGGGCGCACGACACTCAATGCAGGTGTCGCCGCCTATCGCGGCCAGGCGGCGCTCGCGATCGGTGTGTCGCGCTGGAGCGAGAAGGGCACGTTCAACGTCAACGCGGGCGTTGCTTCGTCAGGCGGCAACAGCACGATTGTTCGCGCGGGAGTGGGCATCGTGATTGGAGACTGACGCGCCGCGCTCAGCCGTCGAAGCAAACCAGATCAATGAACGAGCGCCGTGCGTGCGGAGTTTTGCCGGATGCACGCGCGGCGCGTATGCCTAAGGGAATGAAATGAAGCAATGGGTCGTCGCTGCGGCCGCGCTTGCCGCCTTTTCAGGGTGCACAAGCGAGGTGGCGCGCGAAAAGCTCGCCATTCGCGATCCGTCGGTTGCGCAGCGCGGATTCGGCACGCCGCAAGACGCAGCGGCGGGCGCAGCAGTCAAACAATGGACCGACACTTATACGCCGATCAAGCGCCGCGGCGCGACGCTCGATGCGTTGCAGACGAGGCTCGACCGGCTCGGGGCGAAGAAAGATTCGTACGCGGGCGCGAAGGCGCAATGCTGGATCGACACGGGCAAAGCGGCCTTCGCGGCGCATGACGAATGGGGCTTCGTCGAGGAATCGATCGGCGAGGCCGCGGCGCTGATCGACGGGCTCGAATCGGGCCCGGGCCCGGGCACGGGCACGGGCACGGGCGTCGGCCATGGCGGGGCAGCCGAAGCGCAACATCTGCGCACCTCGGTACCGGTGCGCCCCGATCTGTGGACGCAACTGAATGCGCTCAAGGCCGATAGCCGTTTCGCCGCGTGCATACCGGCGCAAAGGCGGGCCGCATGCGCGGAAGTCGCATTGACGCGCGCCGGACATGATGCATGGACGCGCGCTTTCGCGACCGCACAGCTACGTGCCGACCAACTGCAAACTCCTTTGCGCGAAGCCGGACAGGCGCTCGCTGCGTGTACCGTCGCCCGACCAGTGCCGCACGAGCCCGAAGTCATTTCGCTGTCGGCCGACGCGCTGTTCGAGTTCGGCCGCGGCGATCTCGCGGCGATCAGCGACGAAGGGCGCCGGCAGCTCGACCGGGTCGCGGTGCGGCTGCGCGCGCTCGACACGATCGAGCGGCTCGTCGTATCGGGCTACACGGACAGGCTCGGCCCGGATGACTACAACCTGCGTCTGTCGTGGCTGCGCGCCGATACGGTGCGGCGCTATCTGATCGACAGCGGCGTGGCCGTGCCGATCGATGCGCGTGGTCTCGGCAAGGCACAGCCGGGCAGTACGTGCGCCATGCGCGATCGCGCGGCGCTGATCGATTGCCTTGCGCGCGACCGGCGCGTGGAGATTCGTGTCGTCGGCGCGCAGTCCAGGGCGCTGCAAGCCGGCTAACCGACGCGCCGCGATTCAGAAGGCGTAGTACGGCCCGTCGCCCGCGGCCGTCGCGCGCGCTTCGATCGCAGTATAGACACGCCGTCCGAAGAAGAATGGCAGCCCCCAGTCGAACATCGTGTTCGACGGCCCCGCGAGGTTGTCGAATGCGTTGTTCGTGCTGGCGAGCAGCGTCTGCGCGTTGCCGACCGGAAACGACAGCGTAATTGCAGCGCCGTCCGCGCCGGTCATCGTGGCGGTCAGCGTCGCACCGGACGGCGGGCAGTACCACAGTCCGCATTGGGCCAGCGTCGTGGCGAAGAACATGCCGTTCGAGCCGCTGTCGATGAAGCTGTTCGGCCAGGTCTGTCCGTCCGCGCTGGTGACGATGCGACCGGTTTGCGTGTTGGTTCGGATGACGGTCGCGCCGCCGAGCGTGTTGTTTGGCTGTGTGCCGATACCGAAAATCAGCTGGCCCGTGACGGACTGCGCGCCCGCGTCCGGAATCGCGGGCAACTCGATGATCACGCCGTTATTGTTTTCCGCGAAGTCGGCCACCGGGTTGCCCACTTGCGAGGTGAGCGGTTGCGAGCCTGGCGTGCAGGTGCCGCCGGACACGCAGGTGTAGTACCAGCGCGGCAGCGCGTTGCGCGTGCATGCGCTACCGCAATCGGTGCTGAACAGGCCGATGCCGAGAATGCCGTTCACGCGCAGCGTCGCCGGCGACATCATCGGTGGGCCGGAATTCGCGCAGTCGGTGGGAACGGCTGGCAACGTGGGATCGGCGATCACCTGGATCGGCAGCGCGGCGGCGATTTGCCCCGCCATCCGCACGTCCGCGGTTCGCACCGCACCCCACGTATAACCGCTGCCGAACACGCCGCACGAGCCGCTTATCGTGCCGGCGCCCGCCGCACCGCCAGCGCCGGCGACGGCCGGCAAGTCGAGCGAGGCCGGGAGCGCGGACGCCAGTATGCGCAGTCCGCTCGATCCGGTGTCGACCTGCACATTGTCGATCGTCGCGCAGTCGCTGGTGGACGGCGCGCAGACCGTGACGCTCGTCGTCAACATGTTGCGCGTGCGGGTCGGCAAGGCGTTGATCGCGATTGGCTGCACGTTCGGCGTGCTCGACTGCGGGATCGCGGGCGGCGACGATGGCGGGGAGGGCGGCGCCGGGTCGGCGGCCGGGTTGCCGTTCCCCGCCGCGACGGGCGGCTGTCCGCTGTCCGCGCCACCACCGCCACCGCCACACCCGGCCAGCGCGGCCGCCGAAACAACGACCATCGCCACCACGACGCTGTGCGTGGCAAGCCCGGCAACGAGGGCCAGTTTCGCGTAACGGACCTGCAAATGGTGGAGGACGAGACCGGGGTAAAGATGAAGAGCGTTTCGCGTATCCACGAGCATTCTCCTTCACTGCAAGTCCGAGGGGGAAATGCCGGGGGGGATCGCCGCCGGCAGCCATGCACGACCCACGTAACTGCGCATTTGCCCGCCGGAATCGACGATCACGTCGGGCTGCACGACGCGCGACGCGTGCAGGCTGGCTCGCGAGCCGGCAAGCTCGGCCGCTTTCGCGCGATAAGATCCGCTGTACCGGCCGAGCAACCCGTCGAGGTTGGGCATCGTCGGGCCTTCCCACGTGTAGGCGAAGATCAGTCCGTCGCCGGTTGCGTATTCGTGGATCGTCGTGCCGCCTTCGTCGGTCCACGCGCGTATCCGGATGCTGGCGTCGGCCAGATGGTTCGCGACGGCCGCGCTGCCGGCCTGCGCGGTGGCGGGCATCGTGCCGCCGAGTTGCGCGCGGGCGGGCGCCGCGATCAGGATTGCCGCCGAACCAGCCGCGAGCACGACGCCGCGGCGCATGATGCGCAGAGTTATCGCGAAATTCATTTGGCTAGGTTTCCTAACTTTATGGGGACCGTTAATTCAAGATAGCACCACGTTTGTCCGGCCCATCAACTGCGCGGGATAACGCGTGGTTTCGATCTCAAAATTAGGTATGCGGCGCGCCCGAAATTTCCAGACAAAACAATAGACTTATCTCAAATTCGATGGTTTGCTCGAATGTCGGCGAAAACCTTGCCGAGTGTTAAATTTCGGTGCGCTTGCGCGCCGAACGCGAGCCGGCCGCCCCGGTTTTTGCCATCGGGGTCGCCGGACCGGTAAAATAGCGGGTTGATCCACGGATACTGCCGTGGCGTAGCGGAAGGATTCCCCGAACATGACTGATCTTCGTCTCACCAAGCGGTTTGCAGCATTGCTGATGGCAGGCGGTCTGGTCGCCGGCTGCGGCACGTCGTCGCCGACCAAAATCGACTACAAAAGCGACCAGAAATCGAAGGAAGTGTCGCTCGCCGTCCCGCCGAACATGATCGACGAGACTGCCGATCAGCGTTCGCTGCCGCCGCAAAGCGGCCAGACGTCCCTGTCCGCGCTGCAGCAGGTGCAAAGCTCGGCGCCGCCTGATACGGCGGTCGTGCCGGCCGTCTCCAACATGCATATCCAGCGCGATGGCACCGAAAGCTGGCTCGTCGTCGACAACGAATCGCCCGATCAGGTGTGGCCCCAAGTGCGCCGCTTCTGGCAGGAACAGGGCTTTCTGCTGGTCGTCGACGACCGTAAGCGCAACGTGATGGAAACGGACTGGAACGAAACCCATCCGGCAATCAACGACGGTCTGATCCGCAGCACGCTGACAAAAGCGCTGGGCAATTCGTATGTGACTGCCGAGCGCAACAAGTACCGCACGCGTCTCGAGGCGGCGCCGAACGGCGGCACGTATGTATTCGTGAGTCAGAAGGGGCTGCGCGAACAGCTGACCGGCGCGAACAACGATTCGAGCACGTGGGCCGTGAAGCCGAACGATCCGGCGCTCGAGGCCGAATACCTGAAGCGTCTGATGGCGTCGCTCGTGCAGGCACAGGCGCGCGCGAACCCGTCCGGCACGGCGGGCGGCGGCGAGATCCAGAATGTCGCGCTGTCGCCGGCCGGCTCGCAAACGGCGCCCGGCGCCGCGTCGATCGCAGGCCCGACCGCCGCGAACTCCGCTGCAGCAGCCACGGCCGCGCAAAACGTCGCGCTGGCCGCGCAAACGCCGACGGCCGAAGAACGCGCGGCGAACGGCGCCGCCAGTGCCGGTCCGACCGCGCAGTACTCGAACGCCGAACTGATGCTTGGCGAACCGTACGATCGCGCGTGGTTGCGCGTCGGCCTCGCGCTCGATCGCAGCAACTTCACGGTCGACGATCGCGACCGTACAAAGGGCATCTACTTCGTCCGCTACGTCGATCCGAAAGACATGAGCTCCGCCGAGCAGGGCTTCTGGAGCCAGGTTTTCCACGGCCGCAAAGAGAAAGTCGCAAAGCAATATCGTGTGAACGTGCGTGCGATTACGCCGAACCAGACGCGTGTTGCCGTCATCGACGACAAGGGCACGGTCGATACGTCGTCGCAGGCGAAGCAGATCATGTCGCTGATGGTCGATCAGCTGCACTGATTGCCGCGGTCATTGATCGGCACGGGCCGCCGCAACGGCGGTCCACGGAAAGCACAAAGCCGCGAGACGATGTTCGTCCTCGCGGCTTTTCTGTTTGCGGCTCGTCTTTCCCGGCGCCTTATGCGGCGCCGGTGCATCGAATCAATGTTTGTCGGCGGCGGCAGCGGCTGCGGCGTTTCTGCCAGCGCGTGCACCTGAACCTGGAATGCGCTTGACGACACCGGTTGCAAGCGCGGTGCCGACGAGTATCACCGCGCAGCCCGCGAGCATGCCGGCCGACACGCGCTCGCCGAGAAAGAGGGCGCCCCACAAGATGCCGAACACCGGAATCACGAACGTCACGGTGATCGCGCGCGCGGGACCGGCGACCGCGATCAGATGGAAGAACAGCATATAGGCGATACCGGTGCAGCCGATGCCGAGCCCGAGTATCGATGCCCACGCGTGCAGCGTAACCGGCGCGGCCGGCCATTGTGCGATTGCGAACGGCAGCAGCACGATGGTCGCGCCGATCATCGTGCCGGTTGCGACGCTCAACGCATCGACGCCCATCAGATGCCGCTTCGTATAGCTCGCGGCGATGCCGTACAGAAGCGTCGCGCCGAGCGCCGCGGCGGCGGCGAGCGCCGTTGTCGCGGGCGTCGCGGCGCTGCCCGCGCCGGGCGCGACGATCTGGTCCCAGACCAGCATCAGCACACCGGCAAAGCCGATCGCGAGGCCGACGCTGCGCAGCGCGTTGAGCCGGTCCTTGAGCCACGCGAACGCGACGAGCGCGCCCCATAGCGGCGTCGTCGCATTGATGACCGACGTCACGCCGGCGGAGAGCGTGAGCTCGGCATAGGCGAACAGGCAGAACGGCGCGGCTGAATTGAGCACGCCGACCACGGCGAGCGGCCACGCACGCTGCCTGAGCGTATCGATCGACGCACGCAACGGCCGCCGGATAATCAGTACGACGACGAGAAACAATGCACCGATGCCGACGCGCAGCGCCATCAACGGCGCGACGCCGAAATCGGCCACGCCGATGCGAATGAACAGAAACGATGCGCCCCATAGCGCGGCGAGGATCAACAGTTGAACGATATTGACTGGAGTCATGGGCGGGACGTCGCGCGCAGTTGAGTCGCGACGCGCACGCATGGTATCACCGGGGGTAAGCGCGACGGTTCACGATGGAATGAAATAGCAAGAAACAGGAAGGGGAATGGAAGTAGATAACGCGCCCTGCGCGTGGCGCGGCACATATGAAAACGGGCGGCGCTTTAGCGGCGCCGCCCGTCAGGCGATCACTTCAGACAACCGCGCGCGCGGCGCGGTCTGCTGCGATCAGTCGATCAATCGATCAATCGATCAATGCGGAATCATCCCTTGCAGGTAATTCTGCTGCAGCCAGACAAGAATGCCGAGCACGATCGTGAGGATGATGGAGTGCTTGAAGGTCTTCGCGAAGACGACGCCTTCCTTGCCTTTCAGTTCTGTTGTCGCGACACCGGTCGAGATGTTTTGCGGCGAAATCATCTTGCCCATCACGCCGCCCGACGAGTTGGTCGCGGCCATCAGCACCGGATGCAGCCCCAGCTGATTGGCGGCGACTACCTGCAGGTTGCCGAACAGCGCATTGCCTGACGTATCGCTGCCCGACAGGAACACCGCGACCCAGCCGAGGAACGCCGACACGAGCGGGAAGAACGCGCCGACCGACGCAACGCCGAGACCCAGCGTGTAGTTGAGGCCCGAGTAGTTCATCAGATACGCGAGACCGACGATCGTCGCGACCGTGAAGATCGCGATGCGCGTCTGCACCCACGTGTCGACGACCGCGCGGCCGAACTCCGACGGCTTCAGGCCGACGACGAACGACGTGATGATCGCCGCGACGAGAATCGCGGTGCCGGTTGCGAGCGGCTGGAAGTCCCAGATCGCGCCATACGGCTGGTTATACAGCGTGATGTAGACCGCCTTGTCGAGACCCGGCCATGGCACCTTGACGTCGCCGATCAGGAAGACCTTCGCGACGGTCCAGATGATCACGACTGCCGAGACGATCAGCCACGGATACCAGCCCTGAATGCCGCTGATCTCGCTGCGCACTTCGCTCGCGCGATCGACGTTGATCGCGAATTCCGGATCGGGCGCGGGGCGCCAGACACGCAGAAAGAGAATCGTGACGACCAGCGACACGAGCGACGACAGCACGTCGGTCAGGCTGTAGTTGATGTAGTTCGACGTGACGAACTGCGTCAGCGCAAAGCTGCCACCGGCCACCAGCAGCACCGGCCAGATCGCGGCCATCTTGCGGAAGCCCGCATACACGGCCATCACATAGAACGGCAGCAGGAACGCGAAGAACGGCAACTGACGGCCGACCATCTTGCCGAGCGTATCGGCAGGCAGGTGCGTGACTGCGCCGAGCACCGTGATCGGTACGCCGAGCGCGCCGAACGCGACGGGCGCGGTGTTGAAGATCAGCGTGAAGGTCAGCGCTTCGAGCGTCGGGAAGCCCATCATGATGAGCAGCGAACTCGTGATCGCGATCGGCGTGCCGAACCCCGAGATGCCTTCGAGCAGCGCGCCGAACGAGAAGCCGATCACGACGAGCACGATGCGCCGGTCGTTGGGCAGGTGATCGATCATCCACATGCGGAAAGCCGCGAAGCGGCCCGAGCGCACCGCGATGTTGTACAGCAGGATCGCGGTCACCACGATCCACATGACGGGCCAGACGGCGAACACGGCGCCCGCGACGACCGAATTGATCGCGAGCCCGACCGGAAACTGCCACACGAAGATCGCGACCGCGAGGCCGACGATCAGGCCCGCGAGCGAAGCTTGCCATGCGGGGCGGCGAGCCCAGCCGAGCAGGACGAGTACGACGATGATGGGTAGAGCAGCGACGATGAACGACGGGAACAGCGAATTACCAATAGGCGTCAACAGCTGGTGAAACATCACGTCTCCTTCTTTGTTGTTCGACTCGACATGGCTCTGGCTTTACCGCGCATCGCATGGCGAATCGAGGGCGAGCAGTACGGATGAAGATGGCGCCGCGCGAACGCGGTTCCCCTTTTTTAAGCAGGCGTAGCAGTGGCAACCGCAAGGATAGAGCGCGCGCGAATGCAGTCAATAGGGAAACAACCTCGAAGCGCGCGTCGACCTCGCGAAGTTCGCCAGAAGAGGTCAACACTTCACGTCGACCACTATTCCTTGGTAATTAAAATGAATGGTTGATGCGGGGCATTTGGAAGGATGTGCGCGGTGCCGCCAACATCGGCTAGTGATGATGGCCATAGTGGCCGTAGTGACCGTAGAAGCCGAAGTTGAGCGAGACGCCCGGTCCCCACCAGCCCGGGCCGCCGTAGCCGTACGGCGGATAGTATGCGGGATAGGCAGGATAAACGGGATAGTAGGCAGGTGCAGCCACGACTGGCGCAGGCGCATAAGCTGCATCGGGCGGTGGCGCTTGCGGGGCCTGTTGTGCGTTCGGATCGAACTGCGAGCTGGCCGCCTGGTCGTCGGGACCGGCAGGTGCAACGTATGGGTTGTTTGATTCGTCGCCTTGCGCAACGTCCGGTGTGCCTTGCGCCGTTCCTTGCGTTGCATAAGCGGCGGGATAGGGCGCTGCGCCGTAAGAACCGTATGGGTAGGGGCCGACGTAATAGCAGCCCGATAGGACCGATAAGCCGAGGGCGACAGCAGTAGTGCCGCTCACGCGAGCCGCGGCGGATGAGTGGTTCATGAGGTGCTCCTGATACGGCCTCGCGACGCCATGCCGCCATGGCGCGCGTTCGAACGATGCGAGGAGCTTACGTCAGCGGTGCAACGCGCGCGTTGCAAAGTGGTTACTGCATATTTCACAGCGTTGCAAAACATCGCGACGCGTGACTTCACGCGTAACTCACTTCGCACGCTCGCGCAGCCGGTTGGCGACGTCGGCTGGTGGACCATTGTCGCCGATGTTTACAGGTTACTTGCCCACTTCGTGACCGATCAGGCCGCCAGCCGCAGCGCCACCGACCGTCGACAGACCCGTGCCGCCGATAGCCGCGCCGGCCGCCGCGCCGACACCGGCGCCGACCGCGGTATCGCGACCCTGTCGCGACATGCCACCGCACGCCGACAGACCCGCGACGAAAACCGCGATCACCGTACACGCTCCGATTCGCTTCAACGCTTTCATGATCTCGCTCCTTATTCTTGAACGGGCGGGCTACGAGCCGTCCGTAGCCTTGAACCCCTCACGCATCATGGTATCGCCGGGTGCGGTTTCGATTTGTATGGGCTTGTCAGCAAAGTGTCCGTTCGGTAATCAAATGTTTCGCTGCGGCCCGAATCTTGCAGCGAACCCGAGGCCTGGCCGCGTCAGGCGCAAAAAAACCCGCGCGCGCGGAAGCACGGCGGGCTTGGCTTCACGCGCATCGCGGAAAGTTTGCGTGATGCGCGAGCGTGATGGCCTGCGACAAGGCGCTTTTACTGCCGCTGATAAATCTCGGCGCCGCTCTTCACGAATTCGACGGCCTTCACTTCCATGCCTTTGCGCAGCGCTTCGTCGTCGCTGACACCCTGTTGCGCGGCGAACTCGCGCACGTCCTGCGTGATTTTCATCGAGCAGAAGTGAGGGCCGCACATCGAACAGAAGTGCGCGACTTTAGCGGAGTCTTTCGGCAAGGTTTCATCGTGGAATTCGCGCGCCTTGTCCGGATCGAGACCAAGGTTGAACTGGTCTTCCCAGCGGAATTCGAAGCGCGCCTTCGAAAGCGCGTTGTCGCGCACCTGCGCGCCCGGATGACCTTTTGCCAGATCGGCTGCGTGCGCCGCGAGCTTGTACGTGATGATGCCTTCCTTCACGTCGTCCTTGTTCGGCAGGCCGAGGTGTTCCTTCGGCGTGACGTAGCACAGCATCGCGGTGCCGAACCAGCCGATCATCGCCGCGCCGATGCCCGACGTGATGTGATCGTAGCCCGGCGCGATATCGGTCGTGAGCGGTCCGAGCGTGTAGAACGGCGCTTCCTTGCACCAGTCGAGCTGCAGGTCCATGTTCTCCTTGATCAGCTGCATCGGCACATGGCCCGGACCTTCGATCATCGTTTGCACGTCGTGCTTCCACGCGATCTGCGTGAGTTCGCCGAGCGTCTTCAGCTCGCCGAGCTGGGCTTCGTCGTTCGCGTCGTAGATCGAGCCGGGGCGCAGGCCGTCGCCGAGCGAGAAGCTTACGTCGTAGGCTTTCATGATCTCGCAGATGTCCTCGAAGTGCTCATAGAGGAACGACTCGCGATGATGCGCAAGACACCACTTCGCCATGATCGACCCGCCGCGCGACACGATGCCGGTCATGCGGTTGGCCGTGAGCGGCACGTATTGCAGCCGCACGCCCGCATGAATCGTGAAGTAGTCGACGCCCTGTTCGGCCTGCTCGATCAGCGTGTCGCGGAAGATTTCCCACGTCAGTTCCTCGGCCTTGCCGTTGACCTTCTCGAGCGCCTGGTAGATCGGCACCGTGCCGATCGGCACCGGGCTATTGCGGATGATCCATTCGCGCGTCTCATGAATGTGCTTGCCGGTCGACAGATCCATGACCGTGTCGCCGCCCCAGCGGATCGCCCACGTCATCTTGTCGACTTCCTCGCCGATCGACGACGTGACAGCCGAGTTGCCGATATTCGCGTTGACCTTCACGAGGAAGTTGCGGCCGATGATCATCGGCTCGCTTTCCGGGTGATTGATGTTGGCCGGAATGATCGCGCGGCCGCGCGCGACTTCTTCGCGCACGAACTCGGGCGTGATTTCGTTCAGTGCATTCGTGCCGGACGCCGCTGCGCCGAATGCGGTCGCGCCGAACGCCTGGCCCGGATGCTGGCGGCCCATCATGTCGGCCAGCTTGGCGCCGGTCGGGCCGCTCGCACGCAGGCTTTCGATATATTCGGCGCGCCGCTGGTTCTCGCGAATCGCGATGTATTCCATCTCGGGCGTGACAATGCCTTTCCTTGCATAGTGCATTTGCGACACGTTCGCGCCGGCCGCCGCGCGGCGCGGCGTGCGGTGCAGACCCGGGAAGCGCAGTTGCGCGGTGGCCGGGTCGGCTGCGCGCTCGCGGCCGTAATCGCTCGACAGGCCGTCGAGCGCTACGGTGTCGCCGCGCGCTTCGATCCAGCGCTGGCGCAGCGCAGGCAGGCCCGCGCGGATGTCGATGCGCGCGTCGGGGTCCGTGTACGGGCCCGACGTGTCGTAGACGTAGATCGGCGGATTCTTCTCGCCGCCGAAACCGGTCGGCGTGTCGGCTTGCGTAATCTCGCGCATCGGCACGCGAATATCGGGCTGCGACCCGGTGACGTAGACCTTGCGCGAATTCGGCAGCGGCTCGACGGCAGCCGCATCGACATGCGCTTCGGCGGAAATGAATTTCGGGTTGGCGTTCACGTGGCTCTCCTGTGGCGGACCGCTTCTGGTTGCGCTACACGGGAGACGAGAGGAAGTGGGACGGGTTCGCGAGAGGCTTGCAACTGAAGGGCGAAACCCGAACGCTTCCCTGCGCTGGCATTATCCAGATCAGGTTCAAAGGGTATTTCTCACCCACGCTACGCGATATTGTCTGCGGAACCGGTTAAAGGCGCGCTTACCGGGCGCTTACCGGGCGCTTACTGCGCGGTTAGCCCCCGCGGTTAGCCCCAGCAGTTCGCCCGAACAATCAGGCCGGATCCAGCGGACAACGATGCGTAACGCAGGACCCCCGCGTTAGCAGCGGACAAGATAACCTGGCTTGGTGCTGCTTGGCAACTGTCGATACAGGTGTTAGTCGCCCCATACCTTTGTACGGCTGGCGAGAGCCGGGTTGACTACTACAATCTTGACAGGCACGTCGAAGATAACGGGGCGCTTCGCCCTCCCTCCTGACCGGCGTGATTCATCCCGAAGAAAAAAAATTCGTGCGCGGCTGTCATATCGGCGGCGGCGCTTCGACAAACGTCCATCAACTGAATAACGGAGTCTGTCATGCAACCTTTCGCGAAGCTTGCCGCCCGACCGGGCGATCCGCAAGCCCCCGCTGACGCGGATGCCGCGCCGCCGCCCGTCGCGGGCTCGCGGACGATTCACCCGCGCTGGGTACGCATCGGGCACTGGCTCAATGCGCTTGCCGCGATTGTCATGATGCTGTCGGGCTGGCGCATCTACGACGCGTCGCCGGTATTTCACGGCTTCGAGATTCCGCCGAACCTGACCCTGGGCGGCTGGCTCGGCGGCGCGCTGCAGTGGCACTTCGCGGGCATGTGGCTGCTCGTGTTCAACGGCATCGTCTATCTCGCGCTCAACGTCGCGAGCGGACGTCTGCTGCGCAAGTTCTTTCCGCTGTCGCCGCGCGCAATCCTGCGCGACTTCGTCGCCGCGCTGACCGGCAAGCTGTCGCACGCGGACCTCTCGCATTACAACGCGGTGCAGAAGTTCGCGTATCTGTTCGTGATCTGCGATCTGATCGTGCTCGTGCTGTCGGGGCTCGCGATCTGGAAGTCGGTGCAATTCCCGCTGTTGCGCGATCTGATGGGCGGCTACGACAACGCGCGCGTCGTGCACTTCTGCGCGATGGCGTTGATGGCGGCATTTATCGTCGTGCACCTCGCGATGGTGGCGCTCGTGCCGCGCTCGCTGATCGCCATGCTGCGTGGTCGCTGAGAAGAACAGGAGAAGGTGATGAACGACAAACTCAAACCCGCGAGCAAACTCGACCGCCAGTCCATTTTGCAGGATGCCCATCGCGAACTCACGATGCCGTCGCGGCGCCTCTTCGGCAAGCAGTTGCTGACGTTGGGCGGCCTGTCGATGCTGACCGGCTGTTCGCTGACCGACGACGATTCGGTCAACAAGTTTCTCATGGCGGTGTCGCGGCTCAACGATAGCGCGCAGGCGTTGCTGTTCAGTCCGACGCAGCTTGCGCCGACCTACACGGAAGCGCAGATCACGCGGCCGTTCCCATTCAATGCGTACTACGGCGTCGACCAGGTGCCGCACGTCGACGAAGCGTCGTACCGTCTGCAGTTGAGCGGCCTCGTCACCGGCAAGCGGACGTGGACGTTGCCCGAACTCGTCGCGCTGCCGCACGAGGAACAGATCACGCGGCATATCTGCGTGGAAGGCTGGAGCGCGATCGGCCGCTGGGGCGGCACGTCGTTCGGCGATTTCCTCAAGCGCGTCGGCGCCGATACGAGCGCGAAGTACGTTGGCTTCAAATGCGCGGACGACTACTACGAAAGCATCGACATGCCCACCGCGCTGCATCCGCAGACGCTGCTCACGTTCGACTACGACGGCGAGCGTCTGCCGGCCAAATACGGCTTCCCGATGAAGCTGCGGATGCCGACCAAGCTCGGCTACAAGAACCCGAAGCACATCGTCGAGATTTTCGTCACGAATAAGTACCCCGGCGGCTATTGGACCGACCAGGGGTACAACTGGTTCGGAGGCAGCTGATGCGCGTCATTGCTCGCGCGATGGCTTGCAGCAGCAGCCTCGGAAGGCACCCGGCAACGCCGGTTCATGGAAGTACACACACACGGAGTCAATCATGAAGAAATTCGCAATGGCAGCAATGGCAGCAGCCTTCCTCGTAACGGGCACGGCCGCTTTCGCACAGGCAAGCGGCGCGATGTCGAACGATGCGATGTCGAAGGACTCGATGTCGAAGGACGCAATGTCCCACGACAAGATGTCGAAAGACTCGATGTCGAAGGATGCGATGTCCCACGACAAGATGGCGAAGTCGGGTTCGAAAGACAAAATGAAGCACGACAGCATGAAGAAGGGCGACGCGATGAGCCACGAAGCGTCGGGTGCGATGAGCCAATAAACCGCCGGGCAACCGGAACCGGAACAGCGCGTCGGCGGGCGGCACGGCGCGCGAACGTTTCGTTACGAGTGCGCCGCCACGATTTCGCCGGCAAGCGGAGCGGTTACTGCATAATTGCGGGGCGTCGTTTTACACGCCCATCTATCGCTCCACTGCCATGCGTTTCCGCCCCGTCCGTCTTGCCGCCGCCGCGCCCGTTTGCGCGGCGTGCCCCGCCGTATTGCTGCCCGACCATCGTGGTCCGGCGCGAGCGACGACCGGCAGCGGCAGGCGGCGTTCATGCGCGTAAATCTGCCTGCGCGCTTTCCCTTCCGTTTGCCGGGATCGAGAGGCGGCCGCATTGCGCTTGCGCTCGCGGTCGTCTATCTGGTCTGGGGCTCGACCTATCTGTGCGTGCACGTCGCGCTCGGTTCGTTTCCGCCGCTTCTGATGTCGGGCCTGCGAAACTTTTTCGCCGGCATCGGCCTGTTCGTCTTCGCAATCCGTCGGCGTCCGTCGCTGCCGAGTCTCGAGCAGGTGCGCAATGCGGCGCTGGTCGGCACGATGCTCGTCGGGCTGTCGAGCGGCATGCTCGCCTACGGAATGCGCACGGTCGGCACCGGCACGGCGGCCGTGATGGTCGCGACGGTGCCGCTGTTCGCCACCGTGATCGCCGCGGTGGCGGGGCGCCGCATTGCGCGCGGCGAGTGGTTCGCGGTCGGCCTCGGGCTGATCGGCATCATGATCCTCAGTCATGGCGATACGTCGCCGGGCTCTGCCGGCGGCAGCCTCGCGATTCTTTGCGGCGCGCTCTTCTGGGCAGGCGGTGCCCATCTGGCCGGCCGCCTGACGCTGCCGTCCGATCTGTTTCTGTCGACCGCGTTGCAGATCGGTCTGGGCGGGGCGATCTCGACGTTCGTCGCGTGGGTGTCCGGCGAGCGGATGCTCGACCTGCACTTCGGCCCGCTGGTCGCCTTCCTCTATCTGATGCTCGTCGGCACGATGGCCGCGTACGTTGCGTACGGTTATCTGATCCGCCACACGAGTCCGATCATCGCGAGCAGCTGCATGTACGTGAATCCGCTCGTCGCGGTCGCGCTCGGCGCGCTGTTGCTGGCCGAGCCCGTCACGCGCTCGACGGTGATCGCGACGATCGTCATTCTCGCGAGCGTCGGGCTCGCGTTCTGGTTCGACTACCGGCGGCGTCCGCGCGCATGAACGCGCCGCCGCGCGCACGCAGACCCGCATCTTCGGGTTCGTTCCCGCTCGCTCCGCTTACTCGCGCGACGTGACATCCGCTGCACACGGTAACGGCTGCACATGCGTGTGTAACGTTGGCTATTCCCGGCCGGCGCTTGCGTGGTACGCCGCTTCGCAGCAAACGCCTTCGATGAAGACCTCTAAACATCGGGCGTCCTTTATCTGACAGGTCACCTTTGATGTTTGCAGTGCGTATCGCTTTCGCACGGCACACCGTTTGCTGAATGCGCACCGTCCAAACGACGCGGACAGCGACGAACGACGCAACGGCGTTCGCCGCCGCCCGTGACCCAAGGGACAGGAAAGGCATGCCGCTGTTTGGAAGGCCCGCCGCGTCGACAACGACAACCGGAAGCGCAGCGCGTCTGCGGCAAGCCGTATCAATGGGCGAGGACACGCCCGATATCAGAGAGGTGGCAAATGAAGCTCATCCGTACGATCGCGGCACTAGCTAGTGCGGCATCCTTGTTGACGGCTTGCGGCGGGGGCAGCGACGCGAGCAAGGAACTCGGTTTGACCAATCCCGAGATGCGTTTCGTGCACGCAATCGCGGGCGGTCCGGCGGTCGATTTCCTTGTCAATGGCGCCGCGTTGCAGACGAACATCAACTACAAGGGAGTCACCAATTTTGCAAACGTGAATACCGGCCAGACGGTGGTCGGCTATTCGTTGACGGGAAGCATGACCGCGCTGGCGAGCGGCACCTTCCCCGACGTCGCGAAGGGCCATGAGTACACGGTGCTGGCCGTGCCGGGTTTGACCGCGCCCGACATCGGCCTGATCGACGATCCGTTCGACAAAGGGCTCTTGTCGAATAGCGCGCGCGTGCGTGCGTACAACGCGACGGTCAACGCGCAGAACGTCGACTTCTATATCGTTCCGCAAGGGACGAACATCAACACAGTGGGCCCGACGCTGTCGGCCGTGTCGTTCAAGAACGCCGTCCCTGCGTCGGGCCAGGACTCCGTTTACATCGACGGCGGCACCTATGTGCTGATTGCGACGACGGCCAGCACGAAGACGGTCGTCTTCCAGTCGGCCCCGTTCGCGCTGTCGAACAACGCGGACTGGCTCCTGACAACGGTGCCGATCGCCGGCACGCTGAGCCAGCTGCTGCCGAACCAGATCGACGTGCTCGTCGCGCAGGGCGGTAATACATCGCAGCCGGCCGTGCTGCTGACCAATACGTTGACCGGACAATAACGACGCGGCTTCAGGGAGGAGCTGTTGAGGCGGCCCGCGTCACGCGGGCCGCTTTTTTTTGAGGACGGGTCAGGAAACTGGCGGCGCACACCTGCTGGTTGCGTTGCGGGTGGACGCCGCCAGCTACGGAATTACTCCTTCGCCTTGTCGGCGGAGTTGGTGATGGCCTGCCCACCCTTCGAGATATCCTGGCCGGCGCCGGAGACCGTATTGCACGCAGAGAGCGTGGCCGTGCCTGCCGCCACGAACAGAAGCAAAGCGATGAGTCGAGCCATGAGTCTTCCCCTTATAAGGATGCACGATGGATTCGCGCGCGCTGCTCAAGGACCGAGCGAGCCCGCGTTCATTCGACCCGGCTCAAGACAGCAGCCGATCCGGTCTGATTTCAGGGGCGAGCAAGCGGCGTTCCCGCCCTCGTCAAGACGATTCGGCGCCATATCGCGACGCGGGCCCGTTCCGTGCTAACGACCTTCATGTAAATCAATCGACCAACAGGAGGGATCCATCATGCTGAAGTGGGCGCTGTTCTTCGCAGTCGTGGCCGCGATTGCCGGGTTGCTGGGTTTTACCGGCGTAGCGGCGGGCGCGGCGGCGATCGCGAAGATTCTGTTCATCGTGTTCGTGATTCTGTGCGTTGTGTTTCTCGTACTCGGCTTCGTCGTGACGAAGAAGATCGTCGATTAGCGACAGACGTCGACGGACAAGCACGCATCGTTGAAAAGGGAGCGTCGCCATGCTGCATTACGCACTCGTATTCTTCGTGATCGCGATCATCGCCGCGGTGTTCGGATTTACCGGCATTGCGGCGGGCGCGGCCGAAATCGCAAAAATTCTGTTCTACATCTTCCTGGTGGTGTTCGTCGTCACGCTGTTGCTCGGCGTGTTCCGAACGTAGCCGAAGCATCTTTCCGATAAACGCGGCGGCACGCATGCGCATACCGCCATGATCCCCACCCATCGCATAAGGAGCCGATAAATGTCGAACTCATCTGAAGCCCAGGGCAGCGCAACGAAAGGCCCATTCGTGATGGACCTCGAAAGAATCCGCGCACAGGCGCGTCAGGATATGGACGACGGTCCGGTCACGCAAACCTACAAGGCCGATCGTGAAACCGTGCTCAAGCTGTTGAACGGTGCGCTCGCGACGGAAATCGTCTGCACGCTGCGCTACAAGCGCCACTATTTCATGGCGAAGGGCATCAATTCGGAAGGGGTCGCGCAGGAGTTTCTCGAACACGCCAATGAGGAGCAGCAGCACGCGGACCAGCTCGCCGCGCGCATCGTGCAGCTCGGCGGCGAGCCCGACTTCGCACCGGACAGCCTGACCGCGCGCTCGCACTCGGAATACAAGGAAGGCGCCGACCTCAAGGATATGATCCGCGAGAACCTCGTCGCCGAGCGGATCGCGATCGATACGTATCGCGAGATCGTGCGCTACCTCGGCGACGCCGATACGACGACGCGCCGCATCTTCGAGGAAATTCTCGCGGTCGAGGAAGAGCACGCGGACGATATGGCGGACCTGCTCTCGAGCCGCTGACCGCGTCGCGGCGGACGCAACGTGCTCGCGCGAAAACAAAGCGGCTGCGTTGCGTCTGCACTTGTTGCAGCGATCGACCTTGTTGCCGGCACTTTTTGCAACGTGGCCGCGACGTGAATGCGATGTGATCGTGCCGTGATCGCGCGCCGTTATTGCGGCGCGGCCACGACCTTGCGCCCGGTGCGCAGATGATTCCATGCGGCGAGGCCCGTGAAGAGCAGTCCCGCGATGCTCACGCCGACCCAGCCGAAGCGCGGCCACACGAGCGCTGCGGCCAGCGAGCCGAGCGACCCGCCGATGAAGTACACGACCATATAAACGGTATTCACGCGGCTGCGCGCCTCGGGCTTGAGCGCATAGATGCGCGACTGGTTCGAGATCTGCGCGGCCTGCACGCCGACGTCGAGCACGATCACGCCGATCACGAGCCCGACGAGGCTCGCCCCCGACAGTGCGAACACGACGAACGATAGCGCGCAAAGCCCGATCGACAGCGTGACGACCGCGCGCGGACCGCGACGGTCCGCCGATTTGCCGGCGAGCGGCGCAGCCAGCGCACCGGCCGCGCCGACGATGCCGAACAGGCCCGCCGCCTGCGGCCCGAGATGGAACGGCGGCCCGGCGAGCAGCAGCGCGAGCGTCGACCAGAATGCGCTGAAGCCCGCGAACAGCGACGCGCCCGTGATTGCCGCTTCGCGCAGTCCGCGCAGTTCGACGGTCAGATGCCACATCGATGCGAGCAGCTGGCCGTACGGCAGCGTCGAGGTCGGCCTGCTGTGCGGCAGGCGCATGACGATCACGGCCGCGAGCGCGATCAGTACGACGATCGACACGCCGAACACCGTGCGCCAGCCGAAATACTCCGCGATGAAACCCGCTGCCGTACGGGCGAGCAGGATGCCGAGCAGCAGCCCGCTCATCGCGATGCCGACTGCCTGGCCGCGCGCCGATGGCGGCGCGATCTCGGCCGCGAACGGCACGGCCTGTTGCGCGATCGTCGCGAGAATGCCGATTGCGAGACTGGCGGCGACGAGTATCGAAAGCGTCGGCGCGAACGTCGCGCACAGCAGCGCGATGCACATGCCGGCCGTTTGCAGCAGGATCAGCGCGCGCCGGTCGAAACGGTCGCCGAGCGGCGCGAGCAGCAGCATGCCGGCCGCATAGCCGAGTTGCGTCGAGGCCGGCACGACGCCGACCCATTCGGCGCTATGCGGATACGACTTGCGGAAGTCGTCGAGCAGAGGCTGGTTGTAGTAGATGTTCGCGACCGAGATACCGGCGATCGTCGCGAGGAGCAGCAGCAGGCCGCCTGGCGAACGATCGGACGGTCCGGAGCTTTCGGAAGTGGGCATGAGGTGCGGCTGATGGTTGAAACGGCGGAGCGCCTCGCGGCGAGGCGCCCTGATCGCACGTGCCCGATCGGGACGCGCCTGGCGAGGCCGATGATAACCCGACAGACGCCGATCGCGCAGCGAGGGGAAGGGAGAGGAAGCGCCGCGTATCGACGCCCCGCGCGTGCGCAGCAGTCTTCAGTCGATCAGCGCACCGGCGGGCTCATGGAACGGATACGGGCCGTCGCCCGCATCGACATACGCATGATGCGTGACGAGCCCCGTCGCCGCGTCGTACCGATGCAGCGCGAAAGCCGGCGCTTCCATGCGGAACGCGGATGGCCCGTCGTCGCGCAGATCGAGCGCGACCTGATGGGCAGGCGCCGGCACTGCCGACGCGATCGTGCCGGCAAAGCGCGCGAACATCGGCCGGTGCACATGTCCGCAGATCACGCGCTCGACGTTCGGATGGCGCGCGATCAACGCTTCGAATGCGCGCGCGGCCGCCGGGTCGAGGCGCACACGATCCATATGACCGATGCCGGACACGAACGGCGGATGATGGAGCGCGACGATCACCGCTTTGTCGCGCGCCGCGTCGAGTTGCTGTTCGAGCCACGCGAGGCGCGCCGCGCACAACGTGCCGCCGCTCGCGCCGGGCACGATCGAATCGAGCGCGAGCACGCGCAGCGCGCCGATGTCGACTGCGTACTGCACGAACTCGCCGCCTTCGAAGAGCTCGCGTCGTTCGCCGAACACCGTGCGCAACGCGGCGCGGTCGTCGTGATTGCCGACCAGCAGGTAGCAGGGAATCTGCAGCGGCGCGAGCAGCGTTTTGAGGTGCTCGTACTGTTCGACGTCGCCCTGATCGACGAGGTCGCCGGTCACGATCACGGCGTCCGGGCGCGGCTCGAGCGCATTGAGCGCCGCGATGCAGCGGCTGAAGTACGCGGCCGTATCGACGCGGCGGTAAGCGAGCGCGCCGGGGCGTTTGATATGCAGGTCGCTGATCTGGGCTAGCAGCATGTAAGTCTCGGACGGTTCGGAAAAAGGGGCGAGGGTCGTCGGCGGGCGGCGCGTGTCGTTCACGATAGCGCAATCAGCGCATCCTGCGCGATCGAGATGCCGACGGCCGTGCCGCGGGCGAGCTCGACGCGGCCCGCGACATCCACGATCAATGCGTCGGGTGCCGCATCGCGAATCGTGAGCCGCGTGCGTTCGCCGAGAAACGCAGCGTGCTCGACGACGCCGCGCAGCGGCGCGGTCGACGGATCGGCAAGCCATGCGTCTTCGGGGCGAAAGAAAACTTCGTGAGTATCGCTATCGCGCGCATCGCCGAATGCCTGACTATTTCGCGCGGTCTGCGCGGCGCGCGGCTCGGGCACGCGTAACGCGCCGCCGCGCGTCGTCAGCACACCGTCGCGCCACGCGCCGGCCACGCGGTTGATCGTGCCGATAAACTGCGCGACCGCGCGATTAGCAGGACGATAGTAGATGTCGCGCGGCGCGCCGATCTGTTCGATGCGTCCTTCGCTCATCACGACGATGCGGTCGCCGAGTTCCATCGCTTCGGCCTGATCGTGCGTCACGTAGACGGTCGTGATGCCGAGTTCGCGCAACAGCGCATTCATCTCGCCGCGCAGCGCATCGCGCAGCCGCGCGTCGAGCGCGGTCAACGGCTCGTCGAGCAGCAGCACGCGCGGTTGCGGCGCGAGCGCGCGGCCGAGGGCGACGCGCTGCCGCTGGCCGCCGGAAAGCCGGTCGACGGGCTTGTCCGCATGGTCGGTGAGCCGCATCATCGCGAGCAGTTCGTCGACGCGGCGCCGCGTTTCGTGAGCGGCAACGCGCCGGATCCTGAGCCCGTAGCCGACATTGCCGCGCACCGTCAGGTTCGGAAACAGCGCGTAGTTCTGAAACACCATGCCGACTGCGCGTTTTTCGATCGGCAGCGCGGTGACGTCGTCGTCGCCGAAGCGGACGCGGCCGCCCGGGTCCGGCGTTTCAAGCCCGGCGATCAGCCTTAACGTCGTGGTCTTGCCGCAGCCCGACGGGCCGAGCAGCACGAGCGTCTCGCCGGCGCCGATCTGCAATTCGAGCGGCTCGAGCACGCGCGTGCCGCGAAACGTCTTCGCGCAGTTCGACAAGGTGATGGAGACCGGGGCGAGCTTCATGATGGGGTTGAGTCGTCTGCGTAATCGGAGCGCGAAGAGCGCGCCGGCGCTGTGGCTGCGACTGCGGTTTTCGCGGTCCGCGTCGCGCGGCGCTGGCCGGTCGCGTCGACGCCGAGCCATTGCATGGCGACGAGCAGCGGCATCGTCATGATGAAAAACAGAATGGTGTACGCGCTGCCGATTTCGATGCGCATCGACGCGTACGTATCGGCGAGGCCGACGGGCAGCGTTTTCGTATCGGGCGTATGCAGCATCCACGTGAGGTTGAATTCGCCGATCGACAGCGTGAGCACGGCGAGCGCGCCCGCGACGATGCCGGGCCGGATATTCGGCAGCACGATCGTCGCGAAGCGCTGCGTGAAGGTCGCGCCGAGGCTTGCCGCACCTTCTTCGAGCGTGCGCAGTCCGGTGCCCGCACAGACGGCGGCGACCGCGCGCACCATGAACGGCAGCGTGAACACGACATGGCCGACGACGATAAACGCGGCGCTCATGCGAAACGCAGTGAAGCCGCCGTAGACGACGAGCAGCGCGAGCGCCGACGCAAGCCCGGGCAATGCCACGGGCAGGACGAGCAGTTCTTCGACGACGCGCGCAAAGCGCGTGTTGCTGCGCGCGAGCGCATAGCCGGCCGGCACGCCCGTGATCAGCGTGATGGCGAGCGCGGCCGCCGCGACTTCGAGAGACAGGAATACCGACGTGTGATACTGCGTCCACACCTCGCCGAGCCAGCGCAAGGTGAGTCCGCTCGCGACACCGCGAAAGTAATTGACGGTCAGGCCCGCGATCACCGACATCACGATCGGCACGATCAGGAATGCGCACAGCGCGAGCGTGACGAGCCATTGGCCCGCCGCGAGCCAGCCGCGCAGCGACGGCCGCGCGAGCACGCGGCGGCGTGGCTGCGCGCGCGCCTTCTGCGTGCCCGGTTCGGCGTGCCGTCGCAGCTCGGGCGCCGTATTCGCGGGCCGGCGTTCGTCTTCGTGCGCGCGCGCCATCATGCGGTGGCCGCCACGGCCGAGCCGGTCGCGCTGCGTGCCGCTGCGAGCACCGCCCACGTGACGATGCCGAGCAGGATCGACAGGCCCGCGGCCGTGACCATGTTCGCGCTCAGCGTGAACTGCGTGTAGATCGTCATCGGCAGCACGTCGATGTCGGTAGCGAGCGTGAAGGCGGTGCCGAACGCGCCCATCGAGGTCGCGAAGCATACGGCGCCTGCCGCGATCAGCCCTGGCGCAAGCGCGGGCAGCACGATGTCGCACATGATCCGCCACGGCGATGCGCCCAGCGAGCGTGCCGCTTCTTCGAGCGACGCATCGAGCCTGGTCGCCGACGCCATGACGGTGACGATCACGCGCGGAATCGAGAAGTACAGATAGCCGATGAAAAGGCCCGCCATCGAATAGGCGAACACCCAGCGCTCGCCGGTCAGTTTCATCGACAGCGTGCCGATCAGGCCCTGCCGTCCCGCCAGCATGATCACCATAAAGCCGACGACGACGCCCGGAAACGCGAGCGGAAAAGTGAGCAACGCGAGCAGCGTGCGTTTGCCGGCGAACTCGCGGCGCGCGAGCAGCAGACCGGCGATGACCGATAGAACGAGCGTGGTGACCGTCACGGCCGCCGACAGCACGACGGTCTCGCCGAGGCTTTGCATATAGCGCGCGTTGGTCAGCAGCGCCGTGTAAGTCGCAAACGGCCGGCCGTCGCCGCTCAGCTGCACGAGCGCAGCGATCGGCAGCAGCCAGAACGCGATGAATACCGACAGCGCCGGCGCAACGAATGCGATGCGCCAGAGCCGCGGGAACGTGATGTCGTTCAATGCATCACCTGCAGATATTGCTCGCCGAAGGTTTGCTGCTTGCCGGCCATCTTCGCGAAATCGACGGCTTTGGCGCGTGCGTAGTCGCTTGCGGGCAGGAATCTGCTTGCTGCATCGGCGCTTATTTCGCTCGCGCGCACCGGGCGCAGATAGGCGTTCGCCCACAGCTTCTGTCCTTCGTCGGACAATACGAAGTCGAGCACCTTCTTGCCGTTCGCGTCGTGCGGCGCGCCCTTCACGAGGCTCATCACGTACGGCACGGAAATCGTGCCTTCCTGCGGAATGACGAACTCGACGTTCGCATGGTCCTTGTATTTCGCGCGATACGCGTCGAAGTCGTAGTCGAGCAGGATCGGAATTTCGCCCGACAGAACGCGCGCATAGGCGGTTTGCTTCGGCACGATCGGATCGTTGGCTTTGAGCTTGCGGAACCAGTCGAGGCCCGGCTTGAAGTTATCGAAACTGCCGCCGAGCGCCTCGTTCACGGCGACCGCGCCCGCATAGCCGACGAACGCGCTCGATGGATCGAGATAACCGATCATCCCTTTGTATTCGGGTTTCAGCAGATCGGCCCATGAGCGCGGCACGGGCTTGCCTTCGAGCGCGTCCTTGTTGACGAAAAAGCCGAGCGTGCCCGAATGGATCGCGAACCAGTAGCCTTGCGGGTCCTTCATGTTCGCGGGGATGTCGTTCCAGTGCGCGGGCTTGTACGGCTGGATCACGCCCTTGTCCTTCGCCTGGAACGCCGACGACACGCCGAGATAGACGACGTCCGCGACCGGGCTCCTGGCTTCGGCGATCAGTTGCGCGATGGCCTGGCCGGAGTTCTTGTTGTCGACCGGCACACGGATGCCGGTCGATTGCTGGATCGCCTTGATCTGGCTCGCCCAGTCGGCCCATTCGGGCGGGCAGTTGTAGCAGATGGCGGTTTCTTCCGCGTGCGCGAGCGGAACGGCGCCCATTGTGCCGAGTGTGCCGAGCGCGGCGAGCGTCGCAGCGGCTGCTGCAAGACGGGACGCGAGCGCGGCAGCGGTGCGGCGTCGCCGGGCGAACGGACGCAGCAGCCTGTCGATGATCGTGCGGCGATGCGGATTCACAGCGTTTCTCCAAGGCGGTGTAATGGGAGTCGGCGAGTCGTGTGGCGTGGCGAAGCGCAAGCGCGGCCTGGTCTTTGACTGCTAGGTCGGGTGAAACGGCGTCACCGGGGGCGCCGCATGCGTCGCGTCGAACGCGCGCATCGTCGGCACCGTGTCGACGCTGTTCGAAATCGCCGCGATCGTTGCGCCTTCGCGCAGCGTGTGCGGCAAGGTCAGCGACAGCGAGGCGTCCGAGTATGTGCCGTCGAGCCGCCCGATCAGACGCCGCCACGCTGAGCAGCCGATCTCGCGATTCGGCGAGCCGATGCTGGCGAGCGGCGGCGCGAGCAGTTCGCCCATTGCGAGGCCGTCGAAGCCGAGAATCGACATGTCGCGCGGCACGTCGAAGCGCGCGCGGCGCAGGCCGCGCATCACGACCATGGCGAGCAGATCGTTGCTGCAGAAAAGGGCGGTCGGGCGGTGCGCGCCGGTCAGATGCGCGAGCACCGACGGCGCGAGTTCGTCGGCGTTGAAATCGATTTCGAGAGCCGGCGCTGGCGCGAGGCCGGCCTGCTGCATGGCCTGCGTGTAGCCGAGGTGGCGCAGCCGGGCGCGATCCGATGCGGCGAGCGTGCCGGCCAGCATCAGGATGCGCCGGTGGCCGTGCGCGATCAGCATGCGCACGCCTTCGAACGCCGCGAGCCGGTTATCGACCGACACCGACGGACGGCGCACCGTATCGTTGTGCATCAGCACGTAGAGCACGCCGGCACGGTCGAGTTCGTCGAGCAGCGGGTGGGTATCGGCGTCCGCGACGGTCAGGATCAGCCCCTCGACGCGCTGCTCGCGCAGCGTCTCGATCGCGTGACGTTCGCGCTCGGCGTCGTACTGCGTGGTCATCAGCATGAGGCGGTAGCCTTGAGCCGCGGCGAGTTCGTCGATGCCTTGCAGACATTCGGCGAAGACCGGATTCGCGAGCGTCGGCAGCACGACGCCGATCAGGCGGCTGCGCTCGCCGCGCAACTGGCGGCCGAGCGGGCTCGGGCGAAAGTCGAGCGCCTCGATCGACTGACGGACTTTTTCGAGCGTCACCGGGTTGACGGTGTGCGGCGCGTTGATGGCGCGCGAGACCGTGGCGATCGAAAAGCCCGCGTGCGCAGCGACATCCTTGATGGTCGGAGTCATTGTGTCGGCCCGGTTTCGTGTAAACGTTTTCGTCGCGCATTATCGGCAACGAATATGACGGAACCGTGACGTACAAAAGGCTGACACGCCGTTTTGGTGCGGCTCGCCGGGCGGTGGTAGAATCCGGTCCGCCCTTGCCGGGGTGATGAAATTGGTAAACATAGCGGACTTAAATGATTGAGTGCCCGGTCGGAAACGGCCGGTGCAGAACCCCTCAAATTCGGCGAAACCCCTGGACGGCTTATCGAGCATGAGCTTCCGCGGCAACGCCGAGCCAAGCCGGCCGCCGCCCACGAGGCGAACGCGCGGAAGGTGTAGAGACTAGACGGGGGGCGCCTAAGGCAGCACGCAGCTCGATGCTGCGGTTCGCGGCGATGGCGAAGGCATAGTCCAGCGCACGAACGGCAATACCGCCCGGTATGCGCCGGCGTCGAAAGACGTGGTGTGAAGAAAATCCGCCGCTTAACGGCTTGCCGGTTCGAGTCCGGTCCCCGGCACCACCCCATCTCCCGACAGTTCCCAGGATCTACCAGAAAACACGCTAAGTAATGGTCCCGTGTACAACGGATAAAACCGTTGCGTACAAGCATTTGACTTCGATTTTGGGTTGAACTGCCGTTATAGCGGGACTACGTACATCACATTCCACGGGAGAGCAGCTATGAACACCAAGGACACGAAGAAGACTTCCGTCTCTGGTCGCCGAAGGGACGATAGGGTTGGAGCGATTCGCGGAAATACTCTGGTTGATCGTCCTCGGGGACGATGATTTCGATCCTCTCGATTGAGGACGATCCGCGTGCTGTATCTTAGTTTGGGAGGGCCTCCTCCTCACTTGATGCGTCCGACCTGCACCGGGTTTGCGCCCATCGCGCCGAGCCGTATCTTCCCCGTGATGTGACGGCACGTCACGAAACACGAAGCGGTTTCCTCGCGCGCGGCACTCGAGGCATTGGCGCACGCGTAGCAGGCCGATGCCGAGCCACGCCCCGAGCCCGCTGCGGCGGGCTTTTTCCATTTCACGCAACCTCCTCAAGCCTCGCCCCCAATCTGCCGATATCGTCAGGCAAGCACCAGCGGTTCGCCCACCGTGGCGGCCCGCGGTATCCGGAAACCACCCCTCCGATCACCTTACATGTCGACTCCTATCAGCGGCAGTACCGTTCCCGGGTTGCTGGGCGCACTCAATCCTCAGGACCAGTCCGCCAACGCAAACCGGACCAAAGCCAGCCAGGCGGGCACGGCGTCCGATGCCGGCTCGCTGGCGGCCGCCGCGCTTGCCGCTGCGATGCAGGCGGCCGCAAGCGTAGGTCAGCTTGCGCAGGCCTTCGGACAAGCCGCGCAAGGCGCAACGACGGTCGACCCGTCGACCGGCCTGCGCGAAGTATCGGCGACGTCGAACGCCCAGCTGGGCTCGGCGCTCGACCAGTTCCTCGTGCAAAACGGCTTCAGCCAGCAGCAGGCCGACGCGGCCAGCGAAAGCTTCGTCGAGCAGCTGCAGAAGGGCGGTCCGGTCGACCTGAACGCGAGCTTCGACGAATCGACGACGGTCGCGACGGCCATCTCGTCCAGCTACGGCTCGACGACGATGTCGGCGTCGTCGGTTGCGGTCAACGAGCGCTCGGGCTCGGTCTCGATCGACTTCGATCCGACAACCGGCAAATTGTCGATTTCGCTGAAGGAGCAGCAGATCAGCTCGGTTACGTCGGTCACCGAAATTTCCGGGCCGGGCGCCGCGGCATTGCCGATCCTCGCGCTGCAGGCGCCGACCGGCATCCTGAATCTGCTGCCGGGCCACGCCGGACGCGGCAACGGCGACGGCAATGACGCAACGAACGATCAGAATCCCGCCACGCTGCCCGCCGGCACCAACAACAGCACGGCCAACGAGGCAGCCCAGGTGTTGAGCCAGTTGCTCGCCGCGCTTGCGCGTCCGACGCTGCACGGCACCGGGGACGCGTCGAACCGGCTGAGCCAGGCGAACCGGAACAAGGGGTCCGGAACGGGCAGTGCGGAGGGCGCGGACGGTGCTGACGGCACGAACAGCGCGAGCGCAACGAACGATGCGCCGTCGTCTGCCGGTCAAGCCGCTGACGAAGCCATCTCCGTGACGATCGGCTTCACGCAGGCCGTGTCGATCTCGCTGCTCGATCTGAACGGTCATGGCACGACGATTTTCCGGCGCCCCGATGGCAACACGGGCGCGATGTCGTTCGAGCCGACGCACGTCGTCGCGAGCTGAGCCCAGCTACGCGCGGCGCGATGCAGTCGCGCCGCGCATCACCTTCAAAACGCTTCCGCTCGCGGCAGCCGCGCACGCCCGCAACGTGCGCAATTGCCAGTCGCCAGTCGCCAGTTGCGCGCCATTCGTCTAAAGTAGCTGCTCCATCGTGCCGTCGCTCGCACGAGCGACCCAAAAAAAACAACCCAATAGAGGAGCGCAGACCATGCAACTGATCGGCATGCTCGATTCCCCGTTCGTCCGTCGCGTTGCGATCTCGCTCGCGATGTACGGCATCCCGTACGAGCACCGCGCGCTTTCGGTGTTTCGGCACTTCGACGAATTTTCGAACACGAACCCCGCCGTCAAGGCGCCCACGCTCGTCACCGACGACGGCACGACGTTGATCGACTCGACGCTGATCCTCGACTACCTCGAACGCATGGCCGCGCCCGAGCGGCGGCTGATGCCCGACGATCTCGGCGCACGCGCGCAAGCACTGCATCTGATCGGCTTCGCGCTCGCCGCATGTGAAAAGACCGTGCACACCGTTTACGAAAACATGCTGCGGCCCGAAGAGAAACGCCATGAGCCGTGGCTCGAGCGCGTGCAGCGGCAGTTGCATGGCGCATACGGTCAGCTGGAAGCGGCGCTCGCCGCTAGCAATGGGGAGAATCACAGCGGGACTGACCAAAGCGGGCTGAAACGCGATGCATGGCTCATCGGCGAGCGGATGATGCAACCCGACATCACGATTGCGATCGCGTGGCGGTTCACGCAGTACATGTTGCCGGGCGTCGTCGATCCGGCCCGTTATCCGGCGCTCGCCGCGTTTTCGGCGCGCGCCGAGGCGTTGCCGGTGTTCATCGATACGCCGCTCGAATAGCGGCGTCGACCGAACCGCCACGCTCGATGCCGTAGCCCGGTGCGGCCGCGTGCCGGGATTGTTGTCTTTCGTTGACAAGTGACTTCGTGCTGGCGGCATTTATCCAAGGGGCGCCCATCTCTAAAATTGCTTCCATGGAAACGCAGGTTGGCGGCGCGCTCGGGGGTGTGAGGGCTCCGCGCTTTGGGAGCAGTCATGAAAACCTTGATCGGGCGGCAGATCTACCATCCGGCAGTGGTGCTGCCGATGTTGTCGCTGATGCAAATGATGGTGTCGACCGACTTCAATCTCGGGCAGGTTGGCGTACTCGTCGCGACCAACGGTGCGCGCGCCGCACTGCAGCGCTCGCGCGAGCTGATGTGTCACATGGTCTGCCATGGCGACGAAGAGCGGGCGCATTGAACCGGCAACGTTTCAGGTAACTGCAGAGGTTTCGCAAAAATCGCTATTCAGGCCGCAACAAGGATCGAGGGTGGCGCGCGCATGACGCGCCGCCGCCGCGCAAACCGGGCGCATGTCGCCCGGTTTTCTTTTGTTGCACGCTTCTGGCATGGGGCTGTGCCCCGCGGCGGGCGCTGCGATCGCCAGGCTGGCGTAAGATGACCGATCCTCGACCGCGCTTGGGAGATCCGCCATGCCACAGCACTTCGACGCAATCGTGATCGGTACGGGACAAGGCGGTTCGCCGCTTGCGGTACGGCTCGGCAGGAGCGGCCGCAAGACCGCCATTGTCGAGCGCGAACTGTTCGGCGGCACCTGCGTGAACGTCGGTTGCACGCCGACCAAGGCTTATGTCGCGAGCGCGCGCGCGGCGCATGTGGCGCGCAACGCCGCTGCATACGGCGTGCACGTGAGCGGCGATGTGACCGTCGATCTCGCCGAGGTCAAGGCGCGCAAGGACCGGATCATCGGCCAGTCGCGCACCGGCGTCGAGAAGTGGTTGCGCTCGACGCAAAATGTGTCGGTGTTCAACGGCCATGCACGGTTTACCGGCCCGCATCGGATTTCGATTGCCGATCACGAAGGCCGCATCGTCGACGAACTCAATGCGGACGAATTCTTTCTGAACACCGGCACACGTCCGGTCATTCCGCGCATCGACGGGCTCGAGCGGATCCGCTACTTCACGAACTCGTCGCTGCTCGATCTGACCGAGCTGCCCGAGCATCTCGTGATTGTCGGCGCGAGCTATATCGCGCTCGAATTCGCGCAGGTGTTTCGCCGCTTCGGCAGCCGCGTCACGGTGCTCGCGCGCGGCGAGCGCGTGTTGTCGCGCGAAGATGCGGACTTCTCGGACGCCGTGCAAAAGGTGCTCGCGCGCGAGGGCATCGCGTTTCGTTTCAATTCGGAGCCTGTGCGCATCGAGCCGCTCGATGGCGACGGTTCGACGGCTGCGCGCGTGTCGTGCGCTTCCGGTATTCCCGTGGAAGGATCGCATCTGCTGTTCGCAACGGGCCGCCGGCCGAACACCGACGATCTCGGCCTCGACGCCGCCGGGGTCCACATGGACGCGCACGGCACGATTCCGGTCGACGGCGAGTTGCGCACGAACGTGTCCGGCGTCTGGGCGATCGGCGACGTCAACGGCCGCGGCGCATTCACGCACACGTCCTACGACGATTTCCAGATCGTCGCGGCGAATCTGCTCGATAACGGCCGGCGCAGCGCCGACGACCGCATCATGGCGTACGCGGTGTTCGTCGACCCGCCGCTCGCGCGTGTCGGTCTATCGGAAACCGAGGTTCGCCGGTCGGGCCGCGCAGCGCTGATCTCGACTATGCCGATGGCGCGCGTCGGCCGCGCGCGCGAGCGCGGCGAGACCGACGGCTTCATGAAGGTGCTCGTCGATGCGCAGACGAAACAGATTCTCGGCGCGACGATTCTCGGCATCGAAGGCGACGAGGCGATTCACACGATCATCGACATCATGACGGCGCGCGCACCGTATCCGACGCTGCAATTCGCGGTGCACATCCACCCGACGATCAGCGAGCTCGTGCCGACGCTGCTCGACGGTTTGAAGCCGCTCGAGTAAGGCGCGTTCGCATGACATCCGGCGCAAAGGAACCGCTGCCGGCCGCCGCAGCGGGCAATCTGTTCGGCGCTGTCGAACCGGGTCCGCTCGAGCATGTCGACGTGCTCGTCGAGCGCGGCGACCTGACGGTCGAGCGCATCGTGTCGATGGCGCATGCGAGTGCACCGGACTTCTGGTACGACAGCCCGCGCGAAGAATGGGTCGTGCTGCTCAGCGGCGCGGCTGCGCTCGAGTTCGAGCATGGCGAAGCACTACACGAGATGCGGCCCGGCGACTATATCCGCATCGAGGCGCATCGCCGGCATCGCGTTGCATGGACGCATCCCGATCGGCCGTCCGTGTGGCTGGCCGTGCACTACGGCGCGGCGGCGTCCGTGCTCCAGCCCGAGGTCGACAAGTCGCCTGGTGATCGCTGATAATCGGCCGCAGCGCGCCTGCTTGCCGCGCATACACCGTCGTCATCGAATCGATCAACAAGGAAACCGGCAGATGGGCAAAGGGCGTATCGAAGCGTTCAGCGACGGCGTGATCGCGATCATCATCACGATCATGGTGCTCGAACTCAAAGTACCCGAAGGGTTCGATCTCGAGTCGCTGCGCCCCGTGGTGCCGGTGTTCTGCGCATATGTGCTGAGCTTTATCTACGTCGGCATCTACTGGAACAACCATCACCATATGTTCCACACCGTGCAGAAGGTCAACGGCGCGACGCTATGGGCCAATCTGCATCTGCTGTTCTGGCTGTCGCTGCTGCCTGCGGTCACGCATTGGCTCGGCGAAAGTCATCTGTCCGCGTGGCCGACCGCGTTCTATGGCCTCGTGCTGTTCATGTCGGCGATCGCGTATTTCATTCTTGCGCACGTGATGATTCGCCAGCACGGTCCCGACTCGACGCTTGCCCGTGCGCTCGGCAGCGACAGGAAGGGCAAGCTTTCTGTGGTGCTGTATCTGGCCGGCGTCGTGTTCGCGTTCGTGCTGCCGTCGGTGTCGGCTGCGCTGTACGCGCTCACCGCGGCGATCTGGCTCGTACCCGACCGGCGCATCGAACACGTGCTCAAGGAGTGAAGGGCGATGGGTTCGACGTCTTCCGTCGGTTCGAAAGCGGTTCGCATCGGCCTCATTTCCGATACGCATAACCTCGTGCGGCCCGAGGCGCTGCGGCATCTCGAAGGTTGCGACGCCATCGTTCATGCGGGCGACATCTGCGAGCCCGCGGTGCTCGACGCATTGCGCGCAATCGCGCCGCTCACGGCGGTGCGCGGCAACAACGACATCGGCGCATGGGCCGCGGCGTTGCCGACGCACGCAACGCTCACGGTGCAGGACGTGACGATTCTCGTCGTGCACGATATCGCCGATGTCGGCAAGAACGTACAGCGCGACGGCGTGCGCATCGTCGTCACCGGCCATTCGCACAAGCCGCTGATCGACGAGCGCGACGGCGTGCTGTACGTGAACCCCGGTAGCGCCGGGCCAAGACGTTTCAAGCTGCCCATCTCCGCCGGCCTGCTGCTGATCGATGGTGCACAGGTGCGTGCGACGCTGCATACGTTGATTGCCTGACGGCATCGTGTCGCAAGCGCGCGAAGGCGCGTTGAACTCGCGATTGCGCGTTCCCCGCCCGTCCCTCAAGGTGTGCACAAAGCACTTTCATCCGCGGCACGACCCTTGCTAAATCTGCTTGTCAGGAAGCATCAGCACGCGCGGCGTCGCCGTCGCGCGCGCCTGCACCTTTGCAGGTTTCATTTAACCACTGCGCGGCCTGGCAATGCCAAGGCGAGGGATGAGCGCAAAGGGAGGAGCCGTGATCCAGCGACCGATATCTCTGTTGATGGCCGGACTCGTCGCGGCAGGCGCGACGATGAGCGTGGCGACGAGCGCCATCGCGCAAGGCGCGCCGCAGTCGGTGACGGAACGGCGCGTCGACGTCGTTCAGACGGGGCAAGGTTTTCGCGCGTCGAAGCTGGCCGGCGCGACCGTGTACAACCGCGACAAGGATCGCATCGGCACGATCGACGACCTGATTCTCTCGCCATCGGATCGCAATGCGTTCGCGATCCTGTCCGTTGGCGGCTTCCTCGGCATGGGCAAGCACTACGTCGCGATACCGTTCAGCAGCCTGCAAATCAGCGACAAGCAGGTCATGCTGCCCGATGCGACGAAGCAGTCGATCGAAGCGCTACCCGAATTCAAATACGCGCCGGACTGAACGCCGGCGCACCTTCGAGCCTCGATCAGGCCCGCACGGCAGCCGTGGCCGCATAGGCTTCATCGAGTTCTTCGGCCTCGCGCTGCCCGCGCAGCACCGCATGTGCTTCGGCGCGCGTCGCCACGCACGGCGCCGAGCCGAGCAGCGGCTTCCTCGCGGTTTCGCGCAACGCGACCACCGACACGATGCCGATCAGCGATGCGCCCATCAGGTAGTACGCGGGCATCATCAGATTGCCCGTGTGCTCGACCAGCCAGGCGGCGACGAGCGGCGTCGTGCCGCCGAACAGCGATACCGATACGTTGAAGCCGATGGCGAGCGCGCCGTAGCGGATCCTCGTCGGGAACAGCGCGGGCAGTGCCGACGGCATGACGCCGGTGAACGTCGAGAGCAGCGCGCCGAGAATCAGCAGCCCGGCAAAAACCGGCAGCACCGTGCCCACGCGGATCAGCAGCAGCGCGGGCGCCGCCAGCACGAACAGGCCCACGCAGCCGAACAGCATCACGGGCTTGCGGCCGATCGCGTCCGACAGGCGGCCGGCGAAGAGCGTCATCGGCATCATCAGCACCATCACGAGCAGCACGAGGAACAGGCCGTGCGTTTCGTTGAAGTGCAGCGTTGCCGACAGATAGCTCGGCAGATAGGACAGCGCCATATAGTCGGTCACGTTGAAGATCAGCACGAGACCCACGCACAGCAGCAGCGGCTTCCATTGCTGCGCGAGCAGCTCGCGCAGCGTCTGTTTCGGACGCGACTTTTCTTCGGCCTCGTGTACTTCGGCTTCTTTCCTGAACGCCGGCGTTTCTTCGAGCTTCAGACGGATATAGAGGCCGACGAGACCGAGCGGCCCCGCGATCATGAACGGCACGCGCCAGCCCCACGACAGCAACGCGTCCTGCGACAGCGTCGCCGTCAGCACGGCAACGGTGCCCGCGCCGAGGATATAGCCGACCAGCGTGCCGAATTCGAGGAAGCTGCCCATGAAGCCGCGCCGCCGGTCGGTCGAAAACTCGGCGATGAAGGTGGCTGCGCCGCCGTATTCGCCGCCCGTCGAAAAGCCTTGCACGAGACGCGCGACGAGCAGCAACACGGGCGCCATCACGCCGATCGACGTATAGCTCGGAATCAGGCCGATCGCGAACGTGCCGACCGCCATCATGATCATCGTCATTGCGAGTACGCGCTGGCGCCCGATGCGGTCGCCCAGAGGGCCGAACACCATGCCGCCGATCGGCCGTACGAGAAAGGCGGCTGCGAACGTGCCGAAGGTGGCGATCAACTGCGCGGACGGGCTGCTGGACGGAAAGAACACTTTGCCGAGCGTGACGGCGATGTAGCTGTACACGCCGAAGTCGAACCATTCCATGGCGTTGCCGAGCGCCATGGCGCCGACGGCACGTTTGAGAAGGCTGTTGTCGACGATCGTGATGTCGTCGAGCGAAAGACGGTTGTCGTTGTTGTTGTGTCGCCAGAAGCCGTTGCTGGAAGCGGTCAAGGTGAAAATCTCCAATGACTGCGGCCGAACGCCGATGCGTTGAGCCACGGGTGCTGGGGAAGTGCGGTTTCGTCGACGGCCGGCCTGGGACCGGTTCCCGTGGATCCGGGCCTGATGCGCGGCGGGAGCAGAAAGTAGAACGCCCCGTGCGTCGCAGGTCGTCGCGAAAGTGCACTCGGTTGGGTACTGCTGCAGGTTTGCATCGCGTCGCGGTCAAACCGCGGACCCGCGTAGCGGGCGCAGATGCAGGATGGCGTGGGCAATCTGGCGGTTTGCCGCGATTGCCTGCGCCGGTTGAAGGGCTGGCGGCGACGCTCAGCCTTCCATTGAAAACGATTCGCTACCGGAAGCGGACAGTGCGCCGCGCGTGCGTGCAATGATCCGCGCAAATGATCCGATCAAACCGGTGCGAACGGCGAAATGCAGGTTAATTGCTGTTAAAACGATGAACATGTTAGCACGATAACAGAGGATCGTGCAATCGCCTTACCCGACAAGGGCCGGCGGGAAGCGCTCTATCCCTTGCCGGGCGGGCGATACGGCTTATTTTCGAGAACTCGTCCCGAGAAGGTCAGCGCATGGCGTGCGGCCAAAGAAACAAAAAAAATCCGCGCAAAAAAGCGCGGATTCCGGGGCTTGCAGCGTGTAGTTTTTAGCGTTGGTCTTAGCCCTGCGACGGCGGCACGTAGCCAGACGCCTGATCGGCGCCTTCACCGAAGAAGAATTTTTCGGTCTGCTTCATCAGATACTGGCGCGCGCGCGGGTCGGCCATATTGAGGCGATTTTCGTTGATCAGCATTGTCTGCTGCTTGAGCCATGCCTGCCACGCTTCCTTCGACACGTTCTCATAGATCCGCTTGCCGAGTTCGCCGGGCAGCGGCGGGAAATCGAGGCCTTCGGCTTCCTTGCCGAGCTTCGTGCATTGAACCATGCGAGCCATACTGTGCTTCTCCTGAAAAATAGGGGGGCGGTCGCGGTCGCGCTCAGAGCTGCTTCATCAGCACGAGCGACTTGCGTTGCCAGTTGTAGAGACGGCGACGGTCTTCGGGCAGGTCGTCGACCGTGGCCTTCACGAAGCCGCGCTTCAGGAACCAGTGTTCGGTGCGCGTGGTAAGCACGAAGATGCGCGTCAGTCCGCGCGCCCGCGCGCGCTGCTCGATGCGGCGCAACAGCCGTTCCCCGTCGCCGGAATTTTGCGCTTCGGGCGCGACCGTCAGGCACGCCATCTCGCCGATGCGTTCCTGCGTGTACGGGTAGAGCGCCGCGCATCCGAACAGCACGCCATCGTGCTCGATCACCGAGAAGTGGTCGATGTCGCGCTCGATCTGGTGCCGGCCGCGCCGCACGAGCGTGCCGTCGCTCTCGAGCGGCTCGATCAGCGTGAGGATGCCGCCCACGTCGTCGGGGCTCGCTTCGCGCAGGCTCTCGAGGTTCTCGTACGAGATCATCGTGCCGACGCCGTCGTGCAGGAACAGTTCGAGCAGCAGGCTGCCGTCGAGCGCGTAGGGAATGATGTGGGCGCGGACGACGCCGCCGCGGCATGCACGAATCGAGTGCTTCAGATAGAAGCCCGCATCGCCTTGCACCTGGCCGCTTTCCTGCAGCCTGTACGCGTCGTCGAGCGACAGTTCGCGGATCAGCTCGCCGCCTTCGAACAGGCCATCGGTTTCGGTCAGGAACACGAGCTTGTCGGCGCGTAGCGCAATGGCCGCGGCCGAGGCGACGTCTTCCATCGCGAGGTTGAACGCTTCGCCGGTCGGCGAGAAGCCGAGCGGCGACAGCAGCACGAGCTTGCGGCTTGCGAGCGAATGGCGGATCGACTCGGCATCGATCTTGCGCACGACGCCCGTATGCTGGAAATCGACGCCGTCGAGAATGCCGACCGGCCGCGCGGTCACGAAGTTACCCGATACGACGCTAATGTGCGCATGCGCCATCGGCGTGTTCGGCAAGCCCTGGCTGATCGCGGCTTCGATATCGAGGCGTACCTCGCCGGCGGCCTCCTTCGCCGATTCGAGGGCGCGCGCATCGGTAATGCGCATACCCTGCGAGAATTCGGATTGCACGCCGTGCAGGCTCATCTGCTCTTCGACCTGCGGGCGCGAGCCGTGCACGAGCACGATCTGAATGCCCATCGCCTGCAGCAGCGCGATATCGGACACCAGCGCGTTGAGCAGCCCCTGATGCACCACCTCGCCGCCGAAGCCGACAACGAACGTCTTGTTGTGGAACGCGTGGATGTACGGGGCGACCGAGCGCATCCAGTCGACGAATTGCGCGTGCTGCACGGGACTTGCGATCGCGCCGCCGGTGGCGACCGGTGCGCTCGCGGATGCGGGGAGGAGGTCGGTTTGGGAATTCATGCCCGGGATTATAATGCGCCCCCATGTCGAATGTACCCAAAAGTCCCGCCGCGGATGACGTGAAAACCACGCCTGAGCGAGGGCCCGAGAAGTTGCCTGACACGCCTCGCAAAAGCGTTGGCGAAAGCGTTGTCAAAAGCGCCGGCGACAGCGGCGGCAAAAGCACTGGCAACAGCGCTGGCGAAAGCGCTCGCGACAGCGTGGCCCAACCCGCTGGCAAACCCGGCAGCGCAACGGCGCATGCCGGCGGCGCCGGGCGGGAAGGTGCGCGGCGCGACGATGCGCGCCCGCAGCAGCGGCGAACGCCCGAACAGCAGCAACGCCGCGCAGCGCAGCCGCCGCGCTCACCCGACGACTCGCGCGAGCCGGAACAGTCGCGCGAGTCGCGCATAGCGCGTCCCCCACGCCCGCCGCGCGCGCCCAGTCCGCCGCGCGCGCCGCGCGTCGTCGAACCGAATCCGATCCCGCCGGTTACGTTCCCCGAAGCCTTGCCCGTATCGGGCCGGCGCGACGAGATCGCGCGTGCGATCGCCGGCCATCAGGTCGTGATCGTCAGCGGCGAAACGGGCTCGGGCAAGACGACCCAGTTGCCGAAAATCTGCCTCGCGCTCGGGCGCGGGCTCGGCGCCGGCGGCAGCGGTCTGATCGGCCACACGCAGCCGCGCCGGATCGCGGCGTCGGCGACGGGCCGCCGCATTGCCGAGGAACTCGGCACGCCGTTCGGCGAAGTGGTCGGCTACAAGGTGCGTTTCACCGACAATCTTGCGCCGGGCGCGTCGGTCAAACTGATGACGGACGGCATCCTGCTTGCCGAAACGCAGACCGACCCGCTGCTTAAGGCCTACGACACGCTGATCATCGACGAGGCCCACGAGCGCAGCCTCAACATCGACTTCCTGCTCGGCTATCTGAAGGAGATCCTGCCGAAGCGGCCGGATCTGAAACTGATCGTCACCTCCGCGACGATCGATGCGGAGCGCTTCGCGCGTCACTTCGGCAGCGACGCGAAGCCTGCGCCGGTAATCGAGGTCAGCGGGCGCCTCTATCCGGTCGAGCTGCGTTATCGGCCGGTCGTCGAGGAAAGCGCGGCCGTGAAGTCCGCGCATGGCACGCCGTTGCGCGGCGACCGGCCGGAGCGCCCGAAGTCCCAGCGCGAGACCGATCGCGATCTGATCGACGCGATTGTCGATGCGGCCGACGAACTGTGTCGCGAAGGCCCGGGAGACGTGCTCGTGTTCCTGCCCGGCGAGCGCGAGATTCGCGACGCGGCCGAGGCGTTGCGCAAGCATCATCCGCCGCATACGGAAATTCTGCCGCTGTTCGCGCGGCTTTCCGCGGCCGAGCAGGAGCGCGTGTTCCGGCCGTCGAACGCGCGCCGCATCGTGCTTGCGACGAACGTCGCCGAAACCTCGCTGACGGTGCCCGGCATCCGCTATGTGATCGATACGGGTCTTGCGCGCGTGAAGCGCTATTCGTATCGCAACAAGGTCGAGCAGCTGCAGGTCGAGCCGATTTCGCAAGCGGCCGCGAACCAGCGCGCGGGCCGCTGCGGGCGCGTCGCGGACGGCATCTGCATACGTCTTTACGACGAAGCCGACTTCACCGCACGCCCGCGTTTCACCGACCCGGAAATCCTGCGTTCGTCGCTCGCAGCGGTGATCTTGCGGATGAAGTCGCTGCATCTGACCGCGATCGAGACGTTTCCGTTTATCGAGCCGCCGCCGGGACGCGCGATCGCCGACGGCTATCAGTTGCTCAACGAACTCGGCGCCGTCGACGACGACAATGCGCTGACGCCGCTTGGCCGCGAGCTCGCACGGCTGCCGCTCGACCCGCGCGTTGGCCGCATGATTCTTGCCGCGCGCGACCAGCAGGCGCTGCGCGAAGTGCTGATCATCGCGAGCGCACTGTCGGTGCAGGACCCGCGCGACCGGCCGATCGAGGCGCAGGAGCAGGCCGACCAGGCGCATCGGCGCTTTGCCGACGAGCGTTCGGAATTTCTGCAGTGGCCGAAGATCTGGGCGTGGTTCGACGAAGCGATCGCGCACAAGAAATCGAACCGGCAGCTGGCCGACGCGTGCCGCGCGAACTTCCTCTCGCATCTGCGGCTGCGCGAGTGGCGCGACGTGCACTCGCAATTGCTGACCGTGGTGCGCGAGCATGGGTGGCGGTTGAACGAATCGGACGCGACATTCGAGCAGATCCACCTTGCGTTGCTGACAGGCCTGCTCGGCAATATCGGCCTGAAGGCCGACGACGAGCCGTATTACCTCGGCGCGCGCGGCATCAAGTTCTATCTGTGGCCGGGGTCCGCGCTCGCGAAGAAAGCGGGGCGCTGGGTGATGGCCGCGGAACTGGTCGAGACGAGCCGGCTCTACGCGCGCGGCATCGCGAAGATCGAGCCCGAGTGGGTCGAGAAAATCGGCGCGCATCTGCTGAAGAAGTCGCTGTCCGAGCCGCATTGGGAGAAGCGCGCGGCGCAGGTCAGCGCGTTCGAGCGCGCGATGCTGTATGGGCTCACGATCTACCATCGGCGGCGCGTGAGCTTCGGCAGGCAGGATCCGGCGCGCGCGCGGGAGCTGTTTATTCGCGGCGCGTTCGTCGAAGGCGAGTTCGATACGAAGCTTGCGTTCTTTGCGCATAACCGCAAGCTGCTGGCCGAGATCGAGCAGCTCGAACACAAGTCGCGCCGCCAGGATGTGCTTGTCGACGACGAGCTGATCTTCGGGTTCTACGACGAGGTGATTCCGCAGGGTATCTATACGGGCGCCGCATTCGAGCGCTGGTATCGCGACGAAGTCAGGAAAAGCGGCCAGGCCGAAGACAGGCTGCGGCTGCTATATCTGTCGCGTGACGATCTGATGCGCCATGAAGCGGCCGGCGTGACGACCGACCTGTTCCCGAAGCGGTTGACGATGGCGGGCATCGAAATGGCGCTCACGTATCACTTCGAGCCCGGCTCGCCGCGCGACGGCGTGACGCTCGCGGTGCCGCTTTATGCGTTGAATCAGGTCGATGCGCGACGTGCCGAATGGCTCGTGCGCGGTATGGTGAAAGAGAAGGCGCAACTGCTGCTGAAGTCGCTGCCGCAGAAGCTGCGGCGTCATGTCGTGCCGTTGCCGCAATACGCGGCGGGCTTTGCGGAGCGCACGAGCGACGGCGCGCGCTTTGGCGCGGGCAGCCTGATCGACGCGCTGATTGCCGACGTGCGTGGCGAGACGCAGGTCGCGTTGAAGCAATCGGACTTCAAGCTCGAAACCTTGCCCGCGCATCTGTTCATGAACTTCAAGGTGATCGACGAGCACGGGCGGCAGCTTGCGATGGGGCGCAATCTCGCGCAACTGCGCGCCGAACTCGGCGGCGAGGCGCAGCAGCAGTTCCAGAAGCTGGCGGCGAACGCGACGCTCGTCGATCAGGCCGGCGATGCGTTGGGGCGAGGCGCGGACGCGCACCGAGCGCGCGGGGCGGGCGCTGGTGCTGGCGTTGGTGCTGGCGTTGGTGCCGGTTCGGGCGCTGCGGGCGTTGGCGCGGGTGCGTCGGCCGCGGCGCGTGGCGGCGCTGGCAGTGCTGCGCATACAGCGCCGCCGGGCGCGGGCGCTGCGCCTGGCACCGCGCTCTACGAAAACCTGACGACCTGGAATTTCGGCAAGCTGCCCGAACTGCTCGAGATACGCCGTCGCGGACAGACGCTGTTCGGCTATCCGGCGCTCGTCGACCGCGGCACGCATTGCGACGTCGAAGTGTTCGATTCGCCCGACGAAGCGGCGCGGATTCATCGTGCGGGCTTACGGCGCCTGTTCGCGCTGCAATTGCGCGAGCCGATCAAATACCTCGAAAAGAATCTGCCGGGCCTGCGCGAAATGGCGATGCAGTTTATGGCGCGCGCGACGCAGGAAGAGCTGCGCGACCAACTGGTCGATACCGCGCTCGACCGCGCGTGTCTGCAAGACCCGCTGCCCGACGACGACGCGAGCTTTCACGCGCGACGCGACGAGGGCCGCAGCCGCCTCACGTTGCTCGCTCAGGAAATCTCGCGGCTCGTCGGGCAAATTCTCGGCGAGTACACGACGGTGCTGAAAAAGCTCGCGCAGGCGAAGCCGTTTGCGGCCGCGTATGCGGATATGCAGAGCCAGCTCGATGCGCTGATCGGCAAGCGATTCGTGGTCGACACGCCATACACGCAGTTGACGCATTTCCCGCGCTATCTGAAAGGGATCGGCTTGCGCATCGACAAGCTGAAAGCCGACCCGGCGCGCGATACGCGGCAGTTCGCGGAATTCGCGCCGCTCGCGCAGCACTATCAGCGCGCGCTCGCGCAACGCGGCGGCGTCATGGACGCGCGGCTCGCCGAGTTTCGCTGGCTGCTCGAAGAATTACGCGTGTCGCTATTCGCTCAGGAATTGCGTACGCCGATGCCGGTTTCGGTGAAGCGGCTGTATAAGGTTTGGGAGTCGATGCAGCGGTGAGACGTCTGCCTATGGTCTCGTACGAGACAGGTGAGCCGGGCCGGGGGCTCGAGGCGAGAAAGTCGCTTCGCTGGATGTAGATGCACACCGCGAGGCGCGCGAAGCGAAGCCCGAGCGCATCATGCAGGCTCAAGCGCAAAAAGGACGCGACACCGATGGATCCCGACATCGGCATCGCGCCAAAAGATGCAGGCACATGGGGACATGCCTGCATCCGTCCCACTATTTCAGAGGGGGCGGGGGCGCGCTTAAAAATGCGCGCCCGCGCCGAGCGCCGCACCGACTTCGCCACGCGAACTCGCGGTGCCTTGCACGCTGTACGCCCATTGGCCCGTTTCCGACAACTGCGACACGCCGAACGCCAATGCGGACTGCCCGCCGTATGAACCGCCTGCCATCGCCACCATGCCGCGACCCGGCAGTACCGCGCGCGGCAACGCGGCGACCGCGAGCGCGGCCGCTGCGCCGCCGTACGCGTCGCGCCGCACCGAGCGAAGCTTGTCGTCGGTATAGCGGTTGGCTGCCGCGAGCGAGCCGCTCGTTGTCTGATTCAACTGGTTCAGGTTGACGGCGTCGGTGCCCTCCGTTGCGGGCGCGACGTGCGTGATGTGCCGCTCGTTGCCGTCCGCGCCGACCGATACGCTGTTTGCGCGGTCCGCGACCGAACCGTAGCCGAGTGCAATCGCGTTGTCGGCGCTCGCCTGAGACGTCGCACCGAGTGCGAGCGCATGGTTGCCGGTTGCGAGCGCACTTGCGCCGAGCGCGACGGATTGCGCGGCTGCGGCGTGCGCGCTCGCTCCGACAGCGACCGAATGCGCGCCGCCGGCGCGGGCTGTTTCGCTTACGGCGTCGCCCGCGGCGTCGAAGAGCGGGTTGCTCCCCGCGCTGCTGCCATTCACCGACGCGTTGCCGATCGCATCGGCGAGCATTGCCGAAAGCTGGCCGAGGTTGACCGCGTCGTGCGCGTCGCGCGCGTCGGCGACGTTGTGGATCTGCGTGCCGCCGCCGTCGGGACTGCCGGCAAGCGCGACGCCGCTGCGGTCGACGGAGCCGTCCGCGTTGGCGCTGTAGCTGAGCGTGTTCGCGAGTTGCGCGGCCGCGGCGTCGATCTTGCCGTCTAGCGCCCTGAGTTGCGCGACGTTGACCGCGTCGAGATCGGCCGCGCCGGCAGCGACACCGCTGATCGTGCGCGTGCCGATATTGAGTTCGCCGGCCGACGTTTGCGGCGCGGACAGCCCATACGCGAGATAGCCTGCGCGTGCCCCGACCGTCGTCCCCGAGCCGGCGCCGAGTGCGATGCTGTTCTCGTGCATCGCGATCGCGTTGTGGCCGACGGCAAGCGACGCGCGCGCATTGGCGCTCGCATAGGCGCCGATCGCGACCGCCTGGTCGACTGCATGAGAGAGCGCGCCAACGGCGACGCTGTCGGCATTCGAAGCGCCTGCGAGATTGCCGAGCGCCGTCGCGTGCGTGCCGTTCGCGGCGGCATTCATGCCGAAAGCCGTCGCGCCCGCTTGCGTGGCGGCCGCGGACGTGCCGACCGCCGTGGCGTCTTCGCCGGCCTTGGCCGACGCGCCGGCCGCCAGCGCGCGGTCGCCGATGGCCTGCGCCTCGGTGCCGAGCGCGATTGCCCGTTCGCCCGAAGCCGAGGCGCGGCCGCCGAGTGCGATCGCTTCGCGTCCCGACGCGTTCGACAAATGGCCCGCGGCCAGCGCATCTCGATTCGTTGCGCCCGCGCCGCCACCGAGCGCAACGGCGCCAATGCCGTCGGCCCTCGATGACGCGCCGAATGCCGATGACGTATCGCCGGTCGCGGCCGAGTACGCACCGACGGCGGTCGACAACAGCTCGGCACGAGCCTGCAGGCCGCCGGCGAACGCGCCCGTGGCGGTTGCCAGTGTCTGGTTGCCAAGTGCGATCGCGTCGGCGCCGAATGTATTGCTGCCGCTGCCGACCGCGATGCCGCCGCTAGCCATGACCCCGGCGCCGTAACCGAGCGCGATCGATTGCACGCCGAGCGCATGTGCGCCTGCGCCGGCCGCGAGCGCCTTCGTGCCGAACAGCACGGTGACCGCGTCGCTCGGATTTTGCAGCCCGTCGGCATCGAAGTAGTATTGCGCGGCCGGAATGCTGGCGCGCGCAACGGGCGCCGCGGTCACGGCGACGAGACTTGCGAGCGCAAGTTGGGCAAAGACGAGAATGCCCGGCGCACACCGATGCGCGTGTGCGATTTCCGAGGATGGGATTAAAGAACGGTGCAGGCTCTTTATTAAGTCGTTCAACTCTGATTTACGCATATCGCTTATGCCTCCAGAAACGCCAGGATGGGCCCGGCCAGCACGCAGACCGTTTGTGCCGACGTGTGCCTTGTGCCTGAACTGGCGGGTGATTCGGAAGGGCGATTTTCGAGCAATCCGCGCGGCTCGGGATATGAGTAAACTCTTAAAACCGGCCTGGCCAAAAGTAATAGGACAGTCCTTTTAATTCGAAGATTACGGCCGCGCATTTAGGACGATTATCGATCGATTGAAGACGGCTAAATGAAATCCGATTTAAAGGGCGGAAAATTGCGGTATCGAGCGGATTTGCTTCGGAAAACCAGCAGGCGAAACTCAATACTTCTGTGCTCCAGCTGCTGCGCGCAAGCTGTTGCGGCGGTGCGCCGCAATCGGAAATTCCTGCGCTCCGTCAACCGTTTCAACGCGCAAACGTTCTACAATGGCGGCTGTCTTCAGTAGTGAGTCTTCATGCGCAAATTTTCCTTCTCCGGCTTGATCGGCACGTTCCCGGCGGGCGCGGCATTGGCCGCGGCGGCAGTTTTCTTCTCCCCGGCAGTTCACGCGAATAGCGTCATCGTGCTCAATTCCGGCGAAGCGACGCTGAGCCTGATCGACGAGGCGACGCACCAGGTCGTCGAAACGGTGCCGACCGGCAAGGAACCGCACCACCTGATGGCGACGCCGGACAATACGTCGCTGATCGTCGCGAACTCGGTATCGAACAATCTGCTGTTCGTCGACCCGAAGTCGGGCAAGGTGCAGCGCTGGGTCGAGGGCATCGAGGACCCTTACCAGATCGGCTTCTCGCCGAACCGCAAGTGGCTCGTCACGACGGGCCTGCGTCTGGACCGGCTCGATATCTACCACTACGACGGCCATAACCTCGCGCTCGCGCAGCGTCTGCCGCTCGCGGTCATGCCGAGCCATATTGCGTTCTCGGCCGACAGCAAGACAGTGTTCGTCACGCTGCAGGTGTCCGGCGAACTCGCCGCCGTCGATCTGGCCACGCAGACCGTGAAGTGGAAAATGAAAGTCGGCAAGGTGCCGGCGGGCCTCTGGATGACGCCCGGCGACAAATACCTGCTCGTCGGCATGACCGGCGCCGATTACGTTGCCGTGGTCGACTGGAAGGACCAGAAGGTCGTTAAGACCATCCCCACGGGCAAGGGAGCGCACAACTTCCGCTCGCTTGCGGACGGCCGGCACGTCGCGGTGTCGAACCGTGTCGCGAACACAATCAGCATCATCGACGAAGAATCGCTCACGAACGTCGGCGACATCACCGGCCTGCTGCCGGGTCCCGACGACATGGAACTTTCCTCGGATAAACGCTATCTCTGGGTAACGTTCCGCTTTGCGAAGCACGTCGGCATTATCGATCTGACGCAACGTAAGCTGATTCAGACGATCGCCGTCGGTCGTTCTCCGCACGGCATCTATTTCTACGACCGCGCGCCGGTCACCGCACCGAACGGCGCGTAATGCAGCATACGGCAGCATACGGCAGCGTACGGCAACGTGCGGCGCAAGTCACGGCAACGGCATAACGGGTTCGACGAACAGCGGGCATCATGTTCCATCTGATCTTCTCCACGCTCGATAACGCAGTGTCCACGCTGCAGACCGTGCTGTACGAAAGCGTCGTGCAGCCACTGCTGTTTCACTTCGGCCTGATGGATTACGACGAAGACACGTACGACAGCCTGTACTGGGTCATCGTCGGCGTGTTCGAGGTGCTCGCGATGTATGCGGTGCTGCGGCCGCTCGAAGCGTTGCGCCCGGTCGAGCAGTGGGAAAACCGCAAGGCGGTGCGCGTCGACGTGCTGTACACATGGATCGCGAAGCTCGGCATCCTGAACCTGTTTTTCTTCTTCGCGCTGCAGCCGTGGTTTGATGCGGTGCAAGGCTGGCTGCGGCTGCACAACATCGCGAATCTCGAAATCGACAATCTGTGGCCGGGTGTCACGACCATTCCGATCGTCACCTTCGTCATTTATCTGCTGGTGCTCGATTTCGCGGGCTACTGGTATCACCGCTGGGAACATCGTTTCGGCGTCTGGTGGGAACTGCATGCGGTGCATCACAGCCAGCGCCAGATGTCGCTATGGTCCGACGACCGCAACCATCTGCTCGACGATCTGCTGCAGGCGTGTTTTTTCGCGCTGATCGCGTTGTTTATCGGCGTGCCGCCGTCGCAATTCGTCGTGCTCGTCGCGATCACGAATCTCGCGCAAAGCGTGCAGCACGCGAACATTCGCCTGTACTTCGGCTGGCTCGGCGAGCGCCTGCTCGTCAGCCCGACGTTCCATCGCCGTCATCACGCGATCGGCTACGGCCACGAAGGTCTCAAGTACGGATGCAACTTCGGCGTGCTGTTCCCGTGGTGGGACATGATGTTCGGCAGTGCGTCGTGGAACCGCGAGATGGAGCCGACCGGCATTCGCGATCAGCTCGACGGCCACCGCTACGGCGATGGTTTCGTTACGCAGCATTGGCTTGCGTTCGTGCGCATCGCAAGACGCCTCGCGCCGAAGCGGCGCGCGTCGCCGGGTAATGACGCCGCGGCGCTCTGAGCATCCCGTTTTCCTTCTGAAGCAGGCAGGGGGAGCCGCCAGTCGCTCCCGCACGCGCCAACCGCCGCCGTACGCGGTCGCCATCGCTGAATGCGTTCCGACACCGGCAGTTTCCGCCAGTCTGCCGCGTGGTTTATCCTGTCTACGTTTCGCACCGCTTGCTGGACTGCTTTGCACCGCTTGCCGTCCCGCTTGTTACAGCGTTCATTTCCCAACATTTCTTTCACCGGCACCCGCTCGCATGAATGACCTGTTGCGCTCGTTCGGACGCGCGCTCGCAAGCGTGCTCCACCCGCGCATGCTCTGGCTGACTCTGGCGCCGTTCCTCGCGGCGGCCGTGGTCTGGGGCGCGATCCTGTGGTTTTCGTGGCAGACGCTGATCGGCGCAACGCGCGGTTGGCTCGACAACTGGTCCTTTACGACCACGCTCTACCATCTGTTCGACTGGGCCGGCTTTTCCTCGCTGCATGCGGCCGTCGCGCCGTTTATCGTGGTCGCGATCGCGATTCCGCTGATCGTCGTTACCGTACTGCTGCTAATCGCAACGCTATCGATGCCGGCCGTCATCAAGCATCTGGCCGCGCGGCAGTTCGCGGGCCTCGAAATGCGGCACGGCGGCACCTGGTACGGCAGTCTCGCGCATTCGCTGTGGACCACGCTCGTCTGTCTCGTCGTGCTGATCGTCACGCTGCCGCTGTGGCTCATCCCACCGTTTTTCGCGCTGATTCCGCCGCTGTTGTGGGGCTGGCTCACGTATCGCGTGATGACCTACGATGCGCTCGCATTGCATGCGAGCCGCGACGAAAGGCGTATTCTCGTGCGGCGGCATCGGCTGCCGCTGCTGCTGATCGGCGTCGCGAGCGGTCTGCTCGGTTCGTTGCCGACGCTGCTGTGGGCATCGTCGGTATGGCTGATCGTGCTGTTTCCGGTGATGACCGCGGCGACGATCTGGATCTACGCGTTCATCCTCGTGTTTTCGGCGCTGTGGTTCGGCTACTACTGTCTGCGCGCGCTGCAGCGACTGCGTGCGGAAGAGCAGGGGCCGCGCGGCACCGCGCCGGTCCCTTACTGATGCGGCAATTCAAATTCGTGCATTTCATCTTCGCGAGGCGGCAATGGCATTTGGCGTGATCATCATCGGCGACGAAATACTGTCGGGCAGACGGATCGATAAACATCTGCCGAAGGTCATCGAACTTCTGAAGGCGCGCGGTTTGTCGCTTGACTGGGCCGAATATGTCGGCGACGACCCCGAGCGCATTACGGCGACGCTGCGCCGTACCTTTGCGGGCGGCGACATCGTTTTCTCGACGGGCGGCATCGGCGCGACGCCTGACGACCATACCCGTCAGTGCGCGGCCGCGGCACTCGCCGTGCCGCTCGAACTGCATCCGGAGGCCGCAGACCTGATACGCGAGCGGATTCGCGAGATGCATCCTGCCGATGCGCCGCAGCCCGTCGATTACGCGTCGCCCGAGAACCTGCACCGTTTGAACATGGGCACGTATCCGCGCGGCGCGTCGATCATTCCGAACGGCTACAACAAGATTCCGGGCTTCTCGATTCGCGACCATCATTTCGTACCCGGCTTTCCGGTCATGGCGTGGCCGATGATCGAATGGGTGCTCGACACGAAATACGCGCATCTGCATCACGCGACGCCGCATGCGGAGAAATCGCTGCTCGTGTTCGAATTGCCGGAGTCGACGGTGACGCCGTTGATGGAGAAGATCGAGCGCGACTTCCCCGGCGTGCGCGTGTTCAGTTTGCCGAGCGTCGGCGATGCGGAGCGCGGCGGCGTCTATGCGCGGCGCCATATCGATCTGGGCGTGAAGGGGGAGCCTGAGGCGGTTGCGGCGGCCTTCGTCAAATTGCGCGAAGGCGTGCATCTGCTAGGCGGCGACATTGTCGAACCGGACGCGGCTACGGTGTCGGCGAAGCCGCAACGGTGAGCTTTAAAGCGGGCGTGTGCGGCGATTGAACCGGCAAGTCTGCGGTGCGCTTCCGAAGAAGCGCACCGACTTCAGTTCGTGAAACCGATCGAAGCTCAGGCGCCGATCCACGGCAGGCCGCGGAAGCACCAGCCCGACACGGTTTTTCTGTGCCCCTGGCTGTCCTTGTCGCCTTCGAAACCCTCCAGCAGGTCCATCGCTTTCGTGAAGCCGGCCTGCGTGGCGGCAACGGCTGCGAGCTTCGAGCGCGCGGCGCTGCGGCACAGCAGCAGCACGGGCGTATCGGGCGTCGCGACCTGACGCAACTGATCGAGAAATTCGGCGTTCGGCGCGCCGCCGGGATAGCGCGTCCATTCGACATGCGCATATTGGCCGTCGCCAACGAGCGGCCGGCCGACCCAGTCGAGCTCCGCGCGCGTACGCACGTCGACGAGACGTGCGCGCGGATCCAGTTCGAGGAGCTCGAAAGCCTCGGCCGGCGACAGCGCGCCCGCGTAGGCCAACTGATTATCGATGCGGCGCTTTTCGGCCTGTGCGTATAACTGCTCAAGCGTGGTCATGACAGCGAGTCTCCTTTGGACCAAAGGATCATTCTAGCGCGCCAAGCATCGGACGCGGGTAGTTGCCCGTTGTCGATCCTGCGGGCGGGCGTTGTCTGGGCGTTGCCCGGGTCACTGCATCGCTATTCACGGAAATCGCGACGTGTGCTCCGCAGAGGTGCAAAATTGCACCATTGCACCAAATAAAGGCTCTCGTCGAGCGGCGATATCGATATTGCACGTAATTGGTGCACTCGCCCGAGTGACGCGTCATCTCAGTTCCCGCAAAACGTGCGACGATTCACGGCGGCGGTAACGGGGCAAACGCGTTCCGCGCGCCGCCGGAGCGACGGTGGCATAAAAGCTGCTTTTATCCGGCCCGTTCGACCCGCAGCACGTCGAATTAAAGCTTACTAACCCTGTAGACGCGGGGCAGCGGGTCAGCTAGATTGGGCGGCGGCTAAAACCGCCGAATTCGTTAATCAGGAGATAGGTTATGAGTAAATCCGTGGCCGACGTCATGCAACTCGTCAAGGACGAGGACGTCAAGTTTGTCGACTTCCGTTTCACCGACACGCGCGGCAAGGAACAGCACGTCTCGGTGCCGGTGTCGGCATTCGA